>NZ_BAAGZR010000002.1:0-145351 GCF_054778255.1 Yimella radicis | reverse complement strand
GGTGCCACCACTGACACATGTCGTTGGGTGGCTCCTTCGGCGTTCATCGGCCGGCTCCTTCGTCGCCTGGCCGATGAGCCGTCCCGCCGCCGTGAGCCTTTTGCTCTGGTTACTTGGGTGCCACCACGGACACATGTCGTTGGGTGGCTCCTTCGGCGTTCATCGCCGGCTCCTTCGTCGCCTGGCCGATGAGCCGTCCCGCCGCGCTTTCCCGAGTGTCAGCAGTAGTGCGTTGCGGACGGCGCGTAACAGTCTGACGCTCGGCTTCGTAGGCGGCCCCCGGCGCCGCAGATCCTTCAGTCGGTGCGCTCCGGGTGTTGGCTGTTGCTTCGGATACTGCCAGCACCGCCCTCAGCGCACCGGCGGGGGCGCTCGCAGACAACCTGCGACGAACGCGGCGCCAAGACGACCGATCGACCAACGGTGGTCGACCGGTCGCCCGGACGCCCGAACGATCAGCTGCTGGTAAACGCTTGGTACGCAGCGGTTTCGAAGTCGAGGTACTCGGTGAACGAGGGACCGTCGCCAAACGGGAAGATCTGCGTCGCCCAGTAGCCTCCGAAGCCGTTGTCGCGGTCGATCCAGTAGAAGAGGTTGGCCAAGCCGGCCCAGCCGATGGCGCCGGCGGGTCGTCCGGTCGGGAACGGGTCCTCGGTGTACTGGAAGCTGTACGACCACGTCTTCTTCAGACCGGGGAAGAACTCAGCGTCGTTCGAGAGCCACTTGATGACGCCCGGCAGCAGCTTGACCTGGAGATTGTCGGGAAGCTGGTTGGTGAAGCCGAGGTCGACAGACGCCGGCGACAGCACCTGCTCGCCGGAGGCGCTGCGTCCCTCGTTGAGCCACATGCGGATGAACTTCAGATAGTCGGGCACGGTCGAGAACAGACCGTGCCCGCCGAAGTCGACCTCGGGCGTGGTGGGGGTCGCGAACTCGCTCGGGGTGAGCGTGCCGTCGTCCTCGCGCTGGTGGTGCCGGACCTGTCGCGAGAGCATCTCCTCGGTCGGCGCGAAGGCTGAGGACGTCATGCCCAGAGGGGCGAAAATGCGTTCCTGGAACACCTCGCCGAGGCGCTTGCCGGTGATGCCTTCAACCACCTGGCCGGCCCAGTCGATGCTGCTGCCGTACTCCCACTGGGTGCCAGGGTCGAACAGCAGCGGAGAGTTCAGCGCGGCGCGCGTCGCGGTGGCCACGCTCGGCTGGCCGTGCTCCTCGGCGAGGCGGTTGTAGGTCTCGTTGAAGAAGTCGTACCCGAAGCCCGCGGTGTGCGTCAGCAGGTGGTGGGTGGTGACGTCGCTGGCCGGCGCACGCAGGATCGGCTGACCGTTCGCGTCGAAGCCGTCGATGACCTTGACGTCGGCGAGGGCGGGCGCGTACTCCTTCGCCGGCGCCTGCAGGTCGAGGTCGCCCGACTCCACCAGCTGGAGGCAGGCGGTTGCGGTGATCGCCTTCGTCGTCGACCAGATGTTGAAGGACGTGTCGGTCGTCATTTCGGCGTCGGACGACAGGTCGCGCACGCCGGACGCGCCGAGGTAGATGTCCTTGTCCCGGTCGGTAATACCGGCGACGACGCCCGGCACTCGTCCTTCCCCGGAATTCGGGCCCTGCGAAGCGCGCTGGACGACGGCGTCGACCGCGGTAGTCAGGTTGTCGCTCACTGGTCTTCCTCTCGTTCGGTGAAGCTCAACCCTCGCCTAAGTGTGACGTAGACCACAACCGACGCGGCGTCGCAAATCGACGAACCCATCCCGCCAAATGGCGGGGTGCGGTGCGAGACACCGCAATAGACTTCGAAGAATCGTCGGCACAAAGGAGGCCTCATGACGGTGAACGCGGTGCCGCGGCCCGGATTCGACGCCGAGCTACGCGCCGGATTGGCGGTCGTGGGTGGCATGTTCCCGCCGACCATCACCCCTGAACTCATCGACTTCATGCGAGTCTCGTACGCGTCCCCGCCGATGACCGACCTGTTCCGGCAGCATCGTATTGATGTGACGGACGTCGTCCTGCCCGGCTACCAGGGCGCCGACCTCACGGCCGCCGTTCTCCGACCGCGCGACGCACAGGGCCCGCGTCCGACGGTGCTTTACGCGCATTCGGGTGGGTTGATGTTCGGCGACAAGTTCAGCGGTCTCGACCTTGTGCTCGATTGGGTCAGCGATCTGGGCGCGACCGTCATCACGGTCGACTACCGGCTGGCGCCGGAGTTTCCCGACCCGTACCCGTGGGAGGACATGTACGCAGCCTTGGAATGGGTCGCCGCCGAGTCGGGAAATCTGGGCGTACGTCGCGATCGCATTCTCGTCGCCGGCGCCAGTGCCGGTGGCGGGCTCGCGGCCGGCATCGCTCTAGCCGCACGTGACCGCGGCGGCCCGCGGCCCTGCGGCCAACTGCTCGACTACCCGATGCTCGACGACCGATTGATCACCGCGTCGACCGCACAGTTCGACGGCATCGGCGTATGGGACCGGGTGAGCAATCAAACCGCGTGGCAGGCGATGCTCGGCGATCGCCGCGGTGGCGACGACGTGTCGCCTTACGCCGCACCGGCCCGAGCGGGCGACCTCAGCGCACTGCCGCCGGCGTTCATCGACGTCGGCGCTGCCGAGATCTTCCGCGACGAGGCCATCGACTATGCCGGACGCATCTGGGCGGCAGGGGGCGATGCCGAACTGCACGTGTGGTCGGGCGCCTTTCACGCGTGCGACATCTTCGCGCCGCACACCAGCGTGGGGCGATCGATGATCCGCACCCGCAACGCCTGGGTGGAGAAGATCCTTGCCGACTGATCGGCCGACCCGACCTCGCCAGGAGCCCTGAGATGCAAGAACTCCTCGGACGCATCGCGCGCCTCGACCCCAATTCGAGCCTCGGCCTGCGAGTCATCGCCTGCTTCGACGAGCTCATCGTGGGCAACGTCAACACCCGAGCACTGCTGGCCGCGGCGGCCTCGCTGGCCGGATGCACGGCCGGGTTTCGTGAAAGCGGGTCGCAGGCCGCCATGCGGGTTTCGCCGCGGGGCGAGATCGACCGATCGCAGGCGCCCACGCCGCGCGATGATCTCCTCGCCCGCGCGGGAGACGACATGCTCGTCTGGCTCGAGCGGGACGAAGCGCCGTTTGCCAACGATGCGATCATCCTCGAACGGCTCGCGCTCGCCGTGCGCATCAGACACGGACGCGGTCAGCGCGAAATCGACAACCGTCGCCACCTCGGCGTGCTGACCGAGCGCACCAGCAGTATCGAGGAACGGCTCGATGCCGCCGGGGCGCTCGGAGTGGTGGCCGCGCGCCGCTACCGCATCGTCGCCGCGCCGCTGTTCGCTGTCTGGGAGGGTCGGCCGTCCGGGCCCGAGGACGTGATCGGCACCCGCTTCGGCCCGATCCATGTCGTCGTCGTCCCGGAGATCTTCGAGCCGTTCCAGGCCGCGCCGGGCGGCATCGGGATCGCCGCTTCCGTGCACGGGCTCGACCGGTCGTTCCGCAGCGCGCTCGTCGCGCTGCGGCTGTGTGATCGGGCGCGTGAGCCGATGGTCGTGGCCGACGACTACGGCGGCCTGATCGACCTGTTGGCTGACGCTGACGACGACGTCCAGCATGGTGACGCCGACAGTCTCACCCGTGTCGCGCAACAGCATCCGTGGGCATTGGAGACCGTCGAGGCGCTGGTGACGACGCAGACGGTTCGGGAAGCGGCCCGTGAACTGAACATTCACCACAGCACACTGCAAGCCCGCTGCGACACGCTCAGGACCGGCCTCGGCTTCGATCCGTTGCAGGGTTTTGGCCGCACCCGTCTTGGCACAGCCTTCCTCATGCACCGACTCAGTCGGTCGACTGTGCTCGACCTGCCCGCCCCGGCCGCCATGACGGGGGTGAGCGGATCCGCTGTGGTTCAGGAGGATTGGCGCGGGTAGCGGCGTTTGATCGCCTGCACTCCGACTCGGGCCGACTCGCCGGGGAGCGTCCAGCCTCTCGCCTTGGCGATGAGCACCATCGGCGCGCCCACGGCGGTAGCGGCGAGCACGCCCACCTCGGCGGTCACCAGACCGTTGAGCATGATCGCGACACCGCTGGCGATGATCGCACAGGTCGCGTACAGCGTGTTTCCGCCGAGGAAGGCCGGCCTTCGGGCGAGCACGACATCACGAACCATCCCGCCGCCGACCGCGGTGATCGTGCCGAGCAGCAACGAGGGCAACCACCCGAGGCCCGCGCTGAGTGACTTCTGCGTACCGACCGCCGCCCAGGTGCCGAGGGCCAGACCGTCGAGCGCCGGGTAGACCCGGCTCCACAGGCGTCCCTCGAACTGCAGGGTGTAACCGACGGCGGCTGCGGCGATCGCGACGACGAGGTACCAGGAGTCGGTGAGGGCGACCGGCGTCCCCTGCTGCAGGAGGGTGTCGCGGATCATTCCGCCGCCGAGGCCGGAAAGGATTGCCAGCACAGCGAATCCGACCGGGTCGAGGCGCTCGCGGCGGGCGATCTCCGCACCCAGCAGGCCGTTCACGGCGACGCCGATGAGGTCGACCGTGCGGACGATGTCACCGAGGTCGGTGGTCACCCTGTCGCCTCCTCAATCGGGCCGGCACCGGCGGCCGACCGGACAAGTGTGCCGTACCCAGCCCACGGGTCCGGGACCGGTCAGCGAGCGCGGACGACCCGCGTCTCGTCCCACACCGGTGCGGGCGTCTCGTAGACCCGGCCGTCGCCGCCGAACACGAGGTACCGGTCGAATCCCTTTGCAAACCAACGGTCGTGGGTCACCGCGATGACCGTGCCTTCGAAGCCGTCCAGGCCCTCCTCGAGCGACTCGGCCGAGTGCAGGTCGAGGTTGTCGGTCGGTTCGTCGAGCAGCAGCAGCGTCGCACCGCTGAGTTCGAGTAGCAGAATCTGCAAGCGCGCCTGCTGCCCACCGGAGAGTGACCCGAAGGTCTGCTCGGCGCTGCGAGCCAACTCGTACCGGTCGAGTGCCCGCGACGCCTGCTCCCGCGGCATGCCTTCGCGGTGCTCGTCACCACGATGCAGGATGTCGAGCAGCGTCCGATCGGTCAGTGAGGCGTGCTGATGCGTCTGTGCGAACCAGCCCGGGCGCACCCTCGAGCCCAGGCGGGCAATTCCGCTGTGCTGCACCGTGTCCGGGACGAAGTCGCCCACCGGGCGGTGCTCGATGTCCGGGTCGGAACCACCGGCGGCCAACAACCGAAGGAAGTGGGACTTGCCGGACCCGTTCGAGCCCAGGACGGCGACTCGCTCGCCGTACCAGATCTCGCAGTCGAAGGGCTTCATCAATCCGGTGAGCTCCAGTCCGTCGCAGATCACCGAGCGCTTGGCCGTGCGCCCACCGCGCAGCCGCATGGTCACCTTCTGCTCGAAGGGGATCGCCTGCGGCGGGCCCGCTGCCTCGAACTTGGCCAACCGGGTCTGGGCAGCGTGGTAGCGCGAGGCCATGCCGTCGTTGAAGGTCGATTTCACCTTCAGGTTCAGCACGAGCGTCTTCAGCTTGGTGTGCTCCTCGTCCCAGCGGCGCCGCAACTCCTCGAGGCGGTCGTTCCGGTCGATACGCGCCTGCTGATAGGTGTCGAACGATCCGGGGTGCACCCAGCACACGGCGCCGGCCGCCTGTGGTTCCAGGGTCGCGATCCGGGTCGCGACGGTGCTCAGCAGTTCCCGGTCGTGGCTGATGAACAGGACGGTCTTGGGGGACGCGTTGAGTTGAGCTTCGAGCCAGCGCTTGGTCGGCACGTCCAGGTAGTTGTCCGGCTCGTCGAGCAACAGGACATCCTCCGGCCCGCGAAGCAGCGCCTCCAACACGAGTCGCTTCTGCTCGCCACCGCTGAGGGTGTTGACGTCGCGCCACTGTGCCTGGTCGAACGGAATCGACAGTGCCGCAACGGTGCACACATCGGCGAGCGTCTCCCAGTCGTACCCGCCGACCTCTGCCCAGTCGGCCAACGCCTGCGCGTACGCCATCTGGTCGGACTCGTCGTCGCGTTCCATGATCGTCAGTTCGGTGCGGTCGACAGTGGCGGCCGCTTCACGGATCGGCAGGGGAGCGACGGTGAGCAGCAGATCCCGGACGGTCACCTGTTTGCCCTCGCGCCCGACCTTGCCGATGAACTGCGGCATCACGCCGATCCTTCCGCTGCGGGTGATCGCCCCGTCGTGCGCGTCGAGTTCGCCGGAGATGATGCGCAGCAGCGTGGTCTTGCCGGTGCCGTTCGGACCGACGAGTGCGACCTTCGCGCCGTCGCCCACGCGCAGACTCACCCCGCCGAGCAGCGGCCTGCCGTCGGGCAGGAAGTAGTCGACGGAGTTGGCTTCGATGTGTCCCACGAGGCTCAAGCTTGCTGCATCGCAGGGCATCCGTCACTTCGATTTTGCGCCGGAACGACGCCGTTGTGAGTTCCCTCACCATCCGGGTGCAGGATTTGGACGGCCGTCCTGACAGGCGTAACATTTCGGTATCGAATAGTTCTACTTAGAACTTTGAGACCTGAACCACATCAAGCATTCATGCAACGGCAAAGGAGCCACCAGCCATGACCTCGCTCGCGAAGTCGATCAAGAGCCACCGTGAGAACGCCCGCGCCCGCCGCGCGTTCAACAAGGCGGTCGAGAACGCCGGCACTCCGGCCTCGCGCGACGACCTGATCATGGCCTGGCAGCGTTCCGCCGAGCGCGTCTGACGCAGAACGTACTGATACCTCCGCCCCTCCGGGGCGGGGGTATTTTTTTGTTCGCAACCTAATTGTGTTGATGAATGTTCATTCCGCAGCGAAACTCTGCAGTCACGGGGGAGAATGCAAAGGTGTTCACGATTGATCGGGAAAGCGCGCAGCCGACGTACGAGCAGATTTGCGATCAGGTCGCCGAGGGCGTCCGGGTAGGCGACTTCGTCGTAGGCAGCAAGCTGCCCACCGTCCGCGGTCTTGCCGCCGACCTGCGGATCGCGCCGGGCACGGTCGCGAAGGCCTACACCGAACTCGAACGATCCGGTCTGATCGTCACGCGCGGACGGGCCGGCACCTTCATCTGCGCCGGTCAGGACACCGCTGCCGAGGAACTCGAGCGAGCGGCTCGCGAGCTCGTCGTGCGGGTGCGCCGGTGGAATCCCGCCCGCGCCGATGTCCTCGCCGTCGTCGAACAAGCGCTCAAGCAGGACGGAATCAACTGACCGGTACTTCGGAACCCGAAGTATCGGACCGGCCGGAAATGGCCCGCCACCGAAAGTCGGTGACGGGCCATACGCGTTGTGCGGGTCCTACTTCAGTTGCGCCGAACTCAAGCCGAGCAGGCGGCGCGCCACCACCAGCAATTGAATCTGCTGGGTGCCCTCGAAGATGTCGAGGATCTTGGAGTCGCGGGCCCACTTCTCCAGCAACTCGGTCTCTGCATAACCCGTAGCGCCACAGAGCTCGACGCAGCCGAGAGCGACGTCGACGCAGGTGCGACCGGCCTTCGCCTTCGCCATGGACGCCTCCATCGAGTTCGGCTTGCCGTTGTCGGCCATCCACGCTGCGCGCAACGCGAGCAGGTAGGCAGCCTGGTACTCGGCCTCGAACTGGATCAGCTTGGCCGCAGCGAGTGACTGACCGGCGAGTGGACGATCCGGGTCCGGCGTCACACCTGCCTTCGCCAGCAGTTCGGTGGCGGTGTCGAGGCAGGCACGGGTGAGACCGACCGCCATCGCCGCGACCAGCGGACGCGTGTTGTCGAAGGTCTGCATGGCACCGCCGAAGCCGCCTTCGATCTTGATCTCCGGGTCGCCGAGGAGATCGTCGGCCGACACTCGACAGTCCTGCAGGCTGAACGCAGCGGTGTCCGACGCGCGAATGCCGAGCTTGTGCTCCAAGCGCACCAGCTTCATGCCCGGGTTCGACCGCTCGACGACGAACGACTTGATCGCCTGCTTGCCGAGTGCGCGGTCGAGGGTCGCCCAGACGACGACGAGTTCGGCGCGCTCGCCGGCGGTGACGAAGATCTTCTCCCCGTTCAGCACGTACTCGTCACCGTCCTTGACGGCCGTCGTCCGGATCGCGCCGGAGTCGGACCCGGTGTCGGGCTCGGTGATCGCCATTGCGGCCCAACGGTTTGCGTACCGAGCCTTCTGTTCGTCGTTCGCGACGGCAGCGATCGCGGCATTGCCGAGTCCTTGGCGCGGGATCGACAGGGTGAGGCCGACGTCGCCGCGGCAGGTCTCCATGATCGACAGGACGGACGAGAGGTTGGTGCCGTTGCGGTTCGCCTTGCCGGCGTTTCGTCCAGAGCCCACACCCTTCGGCTGTTCGTCGGTCTTGGCCTTGGCCGAGCCGGACGCGCCCGCCCCCTGTCCGGCGCCGGAGTCGCTCATGCCGTCGATGAGGGCCGACAGCAGGTCGAGTTCCTGGGGGTATTCGTGCTCGGCGATGTCGTACTTTCGGCTGATCGGGCGGAACACCTCGTCGGCGAGCGCGCCGGCCTGCTTCAGCAGCGGGGTGAACTTGCGGGGGACCTCGAGGTCAATCATCGGTTGCTCCTCAGACCAGCAGCATGCCCTCGAGCACGCCGGTCGCGCGCAGGTCACGGAACCAGCGCTCGTTGTCGAATTCTTTGACGAAGCCGTGTCCGCCGAGCAGTTGGACGCCGTCACTGCCGATCTGGGCGCCGTGCCGGGCAGCAAGCGCGCGTGCCTGTGCGATGAGCGCGGACGCATCCTTGCCCTCGTCCAGTCGCGCGGCGGCGCGCCACACGACCAGGCGCAAGGCGTCCACTTCGATCGCGATGTTCGCAACGGTGAAGGCGACGGCCTGACGGTAGGCGATCGGTTCACCGAACGCCTTGCGCTCGACGGTGTAGGTCTTCAGGTGGTCCAGCACGGCCTGCCCGGTGCCCACCGCGGCGGCTGCCCAGGCGAGGCGGGCCCGGCGGACCGCGTCCAGGTGGTCCTGGGTGGTGCCGAGCAGGTTGGCGGCCGGCACCCGGACGGCCTTCAGGTGCAGAGCACTGGTGCGGGCTGCGCGCAGACCCATGGCCGGGTCGGGGGAGACCGACAGCCCGTCGGTGCCGGGCTCGACAATGACCAGGCGAGGCTCGTCGTCGACCAATGCCGACACGATGAACAGGTCGGCGTCCTCTGCGCCCGGCACGAGTGACTTCACGCCGTCGAGCACGAGGTGGTCACCATCGCGCTGCGCCGTCGTGGACGGCGCGAGCGGATCGAACAGCGGTTGCGGCTCCTGGATCGCCAGTGCCCCCGTGGCTGGTTCCTGTTCCTGGGTGAATGGCGGCAGGAACGTAGCCTGCTGATCCGAATCGCCATAGTTCGCAAGTGCATTGGCGACTGCTCCGCTGGCCATGATGGCGACGGCAAGCCCCATGTCACCGTGCGCCAGCTCCTCGATGACCAGCACGCCGGTGATCGCGGAACGCTCCTCGGCCACTCCGCCGAGCTCCGCCGGAACACTCAGCAGGGTCATGCCCATGGCGGCGGCCTGTTCGAGCACCTGCGCCGGAGCTCGACGCTCGGTGTCGGCCCCGGCAGCCGCCGGGCGTAGCACCTCGGTTGCGAGTTCGCGCGCTGCCTCCTGGATCATCTGCTGATCCTCGGTCGGGCTCAGGTCGAACTCCCGCCGCGGCTTGGTCGATGCGGCCCGCGTGGGCGAACCCGACCCGGACTTCTTCGCGAAGGCTTTACCGGCGACCGTCTGTGCCTTGAACCCGGACTTCGCACTGCGATACAGGACCTTTTCGACCCGTCCCCGCAGTACCGGGTTCTTCAGTGCTTCGAGTCCACCCGCCATGGTGATCAGGCGCATCCCGAACGCCTGACCCCGATCGGCGATGGACGTCTTGCCGTGCAGCGACATCTCAGCCTTCCCGTGCAGCTTCTCGTGCAGGTCTTCGGACGCTCGTTCAAAGCGTCCGCGCCGAGCCTAACTGAAACTGATACTCGAAGTACCGGAAACCACCCGTACCGGGAAACCCGCCGATTTCCCAGGGTGGTCTTGTCAGCGTCCGGTGAAGGCTCGGGCGACCCCGTCGAAGAGGCGTTGGTCGAGTACGGCTCCTTCGCGCCGGACGGCGCTGGGGGTGACCCGCAGCACCCGGTTCAGGCGCACCTCGCTGGGCCGACCGCGCCGGTCCCACGGACCGGATCCGATGTCGACCCACTCGCGGCCGGCCCGACGCTCCTGGTCGGCGTCGCGATCGTGGTCCTTGCTGGTGAGGGGCAGCGCGAGCAGCCACTCACCCTCCCACCCGACCAGGAGCACCGGACGGTCCTTGCCGCGGGAGTGGTCCTCCTCGTACGGCACCCAGGTCCACACGATCTCGCCCGGGTCGGGTCTGCCGTCCGGCTTCGGGGCGTAATCGAAGTCGGGGGTCCCGCAGAAGTCGCCCGGATAAGGGTGTTGTTCGGAAGCAGGTTCGGCAGCCGGCGTCCGGCTCGCAGTGTCCGAGCGTGATCGATCGGACGGCGCGGCCGCACGGGTGGCGTCGAGGATCTGCCGGGTCACCCGTAGGGCGCTGTTGACCCAGAACCGCATGCGACTACTTCAGCAGTTCGTCCGCCGACAGTCCGCGTTGCGAGTGGTCGAGCACGGTGACGATGTGGGCCGTGCCGATGCGTCCGCCCGCTCTCTCGACACCCTGGGCGATCTGCATGATGCACCCCGGGTTGGCCGTCACCAGCAACTGCGCACCCGTCGCGATCACGTTGGCGGCCTTCGTGTCGCCGAGTTGTTTGGCCGGCTCGGGGTTCAGCACGTTGTAGATGCCTGCCGACCCGCAACAGATCGACGCGTCCTTGATCTCCTTCACGGTCAGCTCCGGCACCGCGCGCAGCAGCTCACGCGGCTGGTTGCGGATGCCCTGCGCATGACCGAGGTGGCACGCGTCGTGGTAAGCCACGGTGAGGGGCAGCGGGTGATAGGTGGCGACCGGGCCGAGTTCGGCCAGCAGCTCGCTCACGTCGCGCACCTTCTCGCGGAAGCTCCGCACGCGCTCGTCGGCTTGGTGGGTTGAGTCGTCGGCGAGCAGGAATTCGTACTCCTTCATCGCGCTGCCACAGCCCGCGGAGTTGACCACGATGTAGTCGACCTCGTAGCGCTCGAAGGTGTCGATGAGCGTTCGAGCGAAGTGTTGCGCCTCGGGCTCACGGCCGGAGTGGCTCGACAGCGCACCGCAACAACCCTGGCCCTGTGGCACCACCACGTCGCAGCCCTCGGCGGCCAGCACCCGCGCGGTAGCGGCGTTGACCCCGGAGAAGAACGCGTCCTGCACGCAGCCGGTGAGCATCGCGACTGTCGCCCGCTTGGTGCCCTTGGCCGGGATGCGTTCGGGCAGCCTTTCCGGCTTGGTCAGCTCGGGGGTGAGGCTCTGCAGCATCGCCAGCGACGGCGAAATGCGTTCCAGCAGGCCGGACTTGTTGATCGCGCGGTCGAGGCCGACCTTCTGCGTCAGGCGCAGTGGTCCACGCAACGCCTTGAGCCGCTTGGGGTAGGGGAACAGGCTGAAGACCGCAGCACGAAGTGCCCGTTCCGACCTGGACCTGGTCGTGTTGCGCTCGACCTGGGCCCGGGTCTGCTCGAGCAGGCGGTCGTACTGCACCCCACTCGGGCACGCCGTCACGCAGGCCATGCAGCCGAGGCAGGCGTCGATGTGGCCGACAACCGTGTCGTCGAGCGGTGCGCCCTCGGTGACGTTCTTCATCAGGTGGATCCGTCCCCGCGGGGAGTCCATTTCCTCGCCCCACAGCACATACGTCGGGCAGGTCGTCAAGCAGAAACCACAGTGCACGCAGTCGGACAGCAGGCTCGGGTCGGGTGGGTTGTGCTCGTCGAACCCAGTGATCCGCGACATCGGTTCGACATTTACGTCAACGCCTGGCGTGATCGCCGGTTCAGAGGCGGTGCGGGGGTCGGGCATCAGATTCCTCCCACGAATCGGCCTGGAGCCAAATGGTTTTCCGGATCGAACTGCTGTTTCACACGGCGCATGATGTCGATGGCCGGGATCGGACCCCACACATCGACCTGCCCGCGCATCTCCTTCGGAGCATCGAGCACGATCACGCTGCCGCCGAGGGCGACCTCACGAAAACGTGCTGCGGCGGCCTCGACATCATCCGGTTCGGCTGCGCCGGACGGAGATGCGTACAGCACTCCCGCACCGGCTGATCCCTGGATCGTCCAGCCGAGTTCGGCCGCTGCCGCAACGACATTCGGCACAGCGGACAGTTGCGCGGTGATCTTCAGTCCGATGCCTTCGCCCACGGGCCACGGGTAGGTGCCGGTCCACCCGGGTGCTGGCGCTGTCTCGCCGGCGACGGTCGCGCGGATCCGCCCGGAGCGGGCGGAAACGCCCCCCTCAGTGCCTTCGATCAGCACGGCGAGAACTACCGAATCCGCAGTCTCGCAACGGATCTCGACCGCGCTCGGTGCGTCTTGACTATGCAAAAGGTCGTTGAGTACGTGCGGCAATTCGGCGATCGGGTGTTGACCGACGACCCACTCGGACGCCTGCGGCACCGGGTGCAGCCGGAAGGTTGCCTCGGTGACGATCGCGAGCGTGCCGTACGAGCCGACCATCAACTTGCCGAGGTCGTAGCCAGCGACATTCTTGACCACTTTGCCGCCTGCGTGGGCGACGGTGCCGTCGGCCAGCACGACCGTCACCCCGATGAGCAGGTCGCGCACGGAGCCCGCGAGCACACGCAGCGGCCCGCTCGTATTGGTTGCGATGAGCCCACCGACAGTGGTGCCCGGCACCATTTCGTCGAGCGCGAGCCGCTGGCCCGCCCGAGCGACGGTGCTCTGGACGACGTTCAGCGGGCAACCGGCCTCCGCGCTGACGATGAGATCGCCGGGCTGGTGTTCGAGCACCCGGTTCATCGCCGACAGGTCGAGGACCAGGTCGTAGTGGCCGGCGGGGGAACCCCACGTCAGTTTCGTGCCGGCACCCCGCACCGCGACGACCGCGCCGTGCTCACGAGCGGCTCGGACTGTTTCGGCTACCTCTTCGGTCGACGTCGGCCGAGCGACACAACTCGGTGCGCGTCCGTCGAACAGCGTCGCCGATGTGCCCTGCTCGACATCGATTCCACGGTGCTGCAATGTTTCTCGCAAGCTCATCAGAAGATTTCCGCCTTGCCCTCGTAGGGGTTCGGATCGTTCGCCGACCGCTTGCGCGGCACCTCGCCGCACAGCCGCGGCGTCGGGTAGATCTTGCCGGGGTTCGACAGTCCGTGCGGATCGAAGGCACAGCGCACCCGCTGCATGGTGTCGAGATCGACTTCGGTGAACATCTTCGGCATGTGCTTCGCCTTGTCGAAGCCGACACCGTGCTCGCCGGTGATCGATCCGCCGTGTTCCAGGCACAGGTCGAGGATCGCTCCGGACACCTCCTCAGCGCGTTCGCTCTCGCCGGGCACGCTGCCGTCGAAGAGCACCAGAGGGTGGAGGTTCCCGTCCCCCGCATGGAACACGTTCGCGACGCGAACTCCCTTTTCGGCAGCGAGTTCACCCATCTGGCCCAGCACCTGCGACAGCTTCGTGCGCGGGATGACGCCGTCCTGCACGATGTAATCGGGCGAGATACGACCGACCGCGGCGAATGCCGACTTGCGGCCCCGCCAGATCGCCATCCGCTCCTCGGCATCGGCGGCGAGGCGGATCTCGAAGGCGCCCGCCTCCTGGCACATCCGTTGCGCGGCAGCCGATTCCGCCTCGACCTCGGCCGTCGGTCCGTCGAGCTCGACGACCAGCACCGCGCCCGCGCCGTCCGGGTAGTTGCACGCGACCGCCGCCTCGGCGGCCTCGATCGCGAGTGCGTCCATCATCTCGATCGCGGCGGGCACGATGCCGGCCGCGATGATCGCGGAGGTTGCGGCACCGGCGGCGTCGGTCGATTCGAACCCGGCCAAGAAGGTCTGCACCGATTCGGTCGAGCGCAGCAGTTTCACCGTCACTTCGGTCGCGACACCGAGGGTGCCTTCCGAGCCGACGAACGCACCGAGCAGGTCGTAGCCGGGCGCGTCGGGTGCTCGCTGACCGAGCGTCACCTGCGAACCGTCGGGCATGACCACCTCAGCCGACAGCACGTGGTTGCTGGTGAAGCCGTACTTCAGGCAATGCGCGCCGCCGGAGTTCTCGGCGACATTGCCGCCGATCGTACAGATCTGCTGGCTCGAGGGGTCCGGCGCGAAGTAATAACCCTCCGGCGAACTCGCCTGAGTGACAGAAAGATTGATGACGCCTGGGTCGACCACCGCACGCTGATCGGCGCGGGAGATCTCCTTGATCTCCCGGAACCCACTCATCACGATCAGGACGCCATCGGCGTGGGGGAGCGCGCCACCGGACAACCCAGTGCCCGAACCGCGCGCGACGAAGGGCACCCCGGCTTCCGCGCATGCTCGGACGGCGAGGCGCACCTGCTCAGCGTCCGAGGCGAGCACGACCACGGCCGGGGTCACCCGGTGAACCAGCAGCCCGTCACAGTCGTAGGTCGCCAGACGCGCCGGGTCGGTGATGACCGCCTCACGCGGCAGGGCCGACCGCAACCGTTCGATCACGGCTGCGATCGACCCGCTCGAAGTGGCCATCGGCTACTTCATCCGCTCGTAAGCCGGCAGGGTGAGGAAGTTGGCGTAGTCGTCGGCGACGGCGACCTCGAGGAAGGTTGCCTTGGCGTCGTCGTAGTCGCTCGCGTCGCCGGGCAGTTCGGCGATGACCTCGTCGACCAGCTCCAACACGAGCTCCTTGGTGATGAGCTTGTTCGTGTCGGCGGTGGTGACCTCGTTCTTGATCTGCTGCCAGATCTGCGAACGGGAGATCTCCGCGGTCGCGGCATCCTCCATCAGGTTGTGGATGCCGACGGCGCCGCGGCCGGCCAGCCAGGAGCGCAGGTACTGCATCGCGATGTCGATGTTCGAGCGCAGACCGGCCTCGGTGACCTCACCGGGCGTCGACTTCACGTCGAGCAGCTGGGCGGCGGTCACCTGGACGTCCTCACGCAGGTTGTCGAGCTGGTTGGTCCTGCCCTCGGCGAACTTCGCGGAGAACACGTCGTCACAGGCCTGCACCATGCCCGGGTGGGCGACCCAGGAACCGTCGAAGCCGTCGTTCGCCTCACGGGTCTTGTCGGCGGTCAGCTTCTCGAAGGCGTTCTTGTTGACCGCTTCGTCCTTGCTCGGGATGAACGCGGCCATGCCACCGATCGCCGACGCGCCGCGCTTGTGGCAGGTGCGCACGAGCAGCTCGGTGTAGGCCCGCATGAACGGCACCGTCATGGTGACCGTGTTGCGGTCGGGGACGATGAAGTCGGCGCCACGGGTGCGGTAGGTCTTGATCACCGAGAACAGGTAGTCCCAGCGGCCGGCGTTGAGGCCGGAGGAGTGGTCGCGCAGTTCGTAGAGGATCTCCTCCATCTCGAACGCGGCCGGGTAGGTCTCGATCAGGCAGGTGGCGCGGATGGTGCCCTGCGGGATGCCGAGGAAGTCCTGGCCGATGACGAACGCGTCGTTCCAGAGGCGGGCCTCGAGGTGGCTTTCCATCTTCGGGCAGTAGAAGTACGGACCCTTGCCGCGGTCGATCTGCTTCTGGCCGCACGCGGTGAGGTAGAGCGCGAAGTCGACCAGCGAACCCGAGGTCTCCTGGCCGTCGACCAGGATGTGCTTCTCCGGCAGGTGCCAGCCACGCGGGCGGACGATGATCGTCGGCTGCTTCTGCGGCGCGACGAGCTTGTACTCCTTGCCTTCCGGGCTGGTGAAGTCGATGTTGCCGTCGACGGCGTCCATCAGATTCATCGGACCCTCGACCACGTTCTCCCACATCGGGGTGTTCGCGTCCTCCTGGTCGGCCAGCCAGGCAGCGGCGCCGGAGTTGAGGGCGTTGATGACCATCTTCCGGTCGGTCGGGCCGGTCATCTCGACGCGGCGGTCCTCGAGGCCCGGCGCGAGCGGGGCGACCTTCCAGCTGTCGTCCTCGCGGATGTGCTTTGTCTCGGGCAGGAAGTCGAGGTCTTCGCCCGCGGCGACCTTCTTCACCTTGTCCTCGCGTGCGGCGAGGAGTTCGAGTCGGCGGGAGTTGAGTTCGCGGTGCAGCTTGGCGACCAGTTCGAGCGCCTTGGGCGAAAGGATCTCGTCGTAACGGTCCTTCACCGGACCGGTGACTTCGACGCCATCCGGCAGGTTCAAAGTGGACATGCGACTCCTCTGTCTGTCTGACGTGCAACACGGCATTCCGCATCGCGGAATGAGGCTCCTTCTGTGTGGAATACCCTAGCAATGACATCGACGCTGCGGGTGGGTGAGTGCTCGCCAATCGTCGCCGCCGGTCGCCACCAGTCGCCACCGCAACGGGTGATGTTGCTCACGAACCAGCGCGGGGATTCGCCGACGACTTCCGATTGCCGGGAGACTCGATCGGTGATCCGAGCCAGCGCCCCGCAGACCATCGACGTCGACGGCGATCAGGCGGTGGCCCGCGCGCATCATGTCGGCCTCGCGCTCTTCGCATTGGCCTTGGGCGGATTCGCGATCGGCACGACCGAGTTCGTCACGATGGGTCTGCTGCCGCAGATCGCGGACGGTGTCGACATCTCGATCCCGAAGGCCGGCCACGTCGTGTCCGCGTACGCGCTGGGCGTCGTCGTCGGAGCCCCGTTGATCGCAACGCTGGCCGCCCGTGCACCACGCAAGGCTCAGTTGATCTGGCTGATGATCGCGTTCGCCCTGGCCAACATCGGTTCGGCGCTCGCCGCTTCGTACGGCACCCTGCTGATCACCCGCTTCCTGTCCGGACTGCCGCACGGCGCCTACTTCGGCATCGGGTCCGTCGTGGCCGCGTCCATGGTCGCTCCGCACCGACGCACCTGGGCCGTCTCGATGATGCTCGCCGGGCTCACGGTCGCGAATGTCATCGGCGTCCCGCTGTCCACCGTCCTCGGTCAACGGTTCGGCTGGGAATACCCGTACGTGTTCGTCGGAGTGATCTCGCTGGCCTGTGTCGCCGCGGTGCTCGCCTGGGTGCCGCGTCAGCCGGCTGACGAGAACGCCTCTGCCGCAAATGAACTCAAGGCGCTCACCCGTCCTCAGGTGTGGTTGGCGCTCGGTATCGGCACCGTCGGTTTCGGCGGGATGTTCGCCACGTTCTCCTACATCACCCCGACGATGACCAACCTGGCCGGCTTCGCCGAGAGCACCGTCCCGTTGATCCTCGTCGTCTACGGCGTCGGCATGACGATCGGCGCGACCGTCGCCGGACGCGTCTCACAGTTCGGTCTGATGCGCGGCATCCTGGGGTCGCTGGTGCTCATCGCGACCCTGTTGGCCGTGTTCGGTTTCATGGCGCACCACCCGGTCACCGCCGTGATCGCGGTCTTCCTGCTCGGCTTCCTGCCCACGATGCTCGTGCCTATGCTGCAAACCCGGCTGATGGACGTCGCGCAGGAGGGTCAGTCGCTCGCTGCGGCCCTCAACCACTCCACCCTGAACATGGCGAACGCGCTCGGCGCATGGCTGGGCAGCATTGTCCTGGACCGCGGTCTGGGCTACGAATGGCCGAGCCGGATCGGCGCGCTGCTCGCCGTCGGTGGCATCCTCATCACGATCGTGTCCGCCACCCTCGGACGTCGGGACGCGGCCGCTCGCGCCTAGAACGTCGTCTCGAAGCGTTGTCGGGATACCTCGGCAGGCGTGGGAGACTGGGACGAATACCTGTCCGGCCGAGAACAACGCAAGGAACCATCTGTGGCACCCATGGCACGCACCGCGCTGCAACCAGCCGCGACGCCGCCTTCGCAGATCCGAAACTTCTGCATCATCGCGCACATCGACCACGGCAAGTCCACCCTCGCCGATCGCATGCTGGGGATCACCGGCGTCGTCGACGACCGCGCGATGCGGGCGCAGTACCTCGACCGCATGGACATCGAGCGTGAGCGCGGCATCACGATCAAGAGCCAGGCCGTGCGCATGCCGTGGGAGATGGATGGGGAGACCTTCTGCCTCAACATGATCGACACGCCCGGGCACGTCGACTTCACCTATGAGGTGTCCCGGTCGCTCGCCGCGTGTGAGGGAGCGGTGCTGCTCGTCGACGCGGCGCAGGGCATCGAGGCGCAGACGCTCGCCAACCTGTACCTGGCGATGGAGAACGACCTCACGATCATCCCGGTGCTGAACAAGATCGACCTGCCGGCGGCGCAGCCGGAGAAGTATGCCGAGGAACTCGCCGGCTTGATCGGCTGCGAGCCGGAGGACTGCCTCAGGGTGTCGGGCAAGACCGGCGTCGGCGTCGAACCGCTGCTCGACCAGATCGTCCAGCAGTTCCCGGCTCCGGTGGGCGATGCGAATGCTCCCGCCCGCGCGATGATCTTCGACTCCGTCTACGACACCTACCGCGGCGTCGTCACCTACGTTCGCGTGGTCGACGGCAATCTGAACCCGCGCGAGAAGATCCAGATGATGTCGACGAAGGCGACCCACGAACTGCTGGAGATCGGCGTCATCTCGCCGGAACCGGTGCCTGCGAAGGGGCTCGGCGTCGGCGAGGTCGGCTACCTCATCACCGGAGTGAAAGACGTCCGCCAGTCGCGGGTCGGTGACACGATCACCTCCGCGCGCGACGGCGCCACCGATGCCCTCGGTGGTTACCGCGACCCGAAGCCGATGGTCTTCTCCGGTCTGTACCCGATCGACGGTTCCGACTACCCGGTGCTGCGTGATGCCCTCGACAAGCTCAAGCTCAACGACGCCGCGCTGGTCTACGAGCCCGAGACCTCGGCCGCGTTGGGCTTCGGCTTCCGCATCGGATTCCTCGGCATGCTGCATCTGGAGATCGTGCGCGAACGCCTCGAGCGCGAGTTCGACCTCGACCTCATCTCGACACTGCCGTCCGTGGTGTACGACGTGAAGTTGGACGACGGCCGCACGGTCGTGGTGACCAACCCGTCCGAGTTCCCCGAGGGCAAGGTCGACTCGATCACCGAGCCCGTCGTCCGCGCGACGATCCTGGCGCCGAGCGAGTTCATCGGCGCGATCATGGAGCTGTGCCAGAGTCGACGCGGCACGCTGCGCGGCATGGACTACCTGTCCGAGGACCGCGTCGAGATGCGGTACACGTTGCCGCTCGCCGAGATCGTCTTCGACTTCTTCGACTCGCTGAAGTCGCGCACCCGTGGGTACGCCTCGCTCGACTACGAACCCGACGGCGAGCAGCAGGCCGACCTGGTCAAGGTCGACATTCTGCTCCAGGGCGACAAGGTCGACGCGTTCAGCACCGTCGTGCACCGCGACAAGGCGTACGCGTACGGCGTGATGATGGCCGGCAAGCTCAAGGAGCTCATTCCGAGGCAGCAGTTCGAGGTGCCGATCCAGGCCGCGATCGGCGCCCGCGTCATCGCCCGCGAGAACATCCGCGCGATCCGCAAGGACGTCCTGGCCAAGTGCTACGGCGGTGACATCAGCCGTAAGCGCAAGCTGCTGGAGAAGCAGAAGGAAGGCAAGAAGCGGATGAAGATGGTCGGCTCCGTCGAGGTGCCGCAGGAAGCCTTCATCGCTGCGCTCTCCCAGGACGCCTCGGCTGAGAAGGCGAAGAAATAGCGCCGTGGCACAACGCGATTCGGGCTTCGACCCGGTTGTTCCGACGAGCCCCGACGGTCGTCCGTTGGCCCGCACCCGATCGTTCACGCGCCGCGGCGGACGCATGCCCGATCGGCACGAGCGGGCGATGGAGCAGCACGGGCCGATCTACCTGCTCGATCTGCCGCTCAACGGCACCGACACCACGCTCGACCCCGACTACCGCTTCGATAAGGAAGGGGTCTTCGGGCGGTCGGCGCCGTTGATCGCCGAGATCGGGTCGGGCGCCGGCGACGCCGTCGTGCACGCTGCGGCATTGCACCCGGACGTTGACTTCCTCGCCTTCGAGGTATGGCGCCCGGGCGTCGCGCACACCATCACCAAAGCGGTCTCGGCGGGCGTCACCAACCTGCGCATCGCGATCGCCGATGCGGCCTGGTCGATGCCGCTCATGTTCGAACCAGGGACGTTGCACGAGATCTGGACCTTCTTCCCCGACCCGTGGCCGAAGACCAAGCACCACAAGCGCCGTCTGGTGCAGCCGGCGTTCGCGACGCAGGTCGCTGCGTTGCTCGAGTCGGGCGGTGTGTGGCGGCTCGCGACCGACTGGGCCGACTACGCGTGGCAGATCCGCGACGTCGTCGAAGGGTGTGAGGAGTTCACGAACCCGTACGCCGGGCGACTCGCCGACCCGGGCGACCCCGACGTCGACCCGGAGGGCGATCGCGGCGGATTCGCTCCGCGGTTCGAGGACCGTCCGATGACCCGCTTTGAGAAGAAGGGTCTGCGGGTCGAGCGCATCGTGCGCGATGTTGCGGTGACCCGGCGCTGACCGCGTGCCCGGGAGGGTGGCGCATCGAAGTTACCTGCGAGTAATATCTGCGTATGGCCTCGACCTTCCAGATGTATCGACAGCTCGAAAGCAAGCCGCTCGGCAAGAGCGCGTTCTCGCTCGCCTTCATGCTGAAGGCGCCGTACTTCGCAACGGTGCGCCCGAAAGTGGAGGTCATGGAGCCGCACCACGGCGTCGTCACGATCCGCAAGCGGCGCGGCGTGCAGAACCACATCGGTACCGTGCACGCGATCGCCGTCGCGAACGGTCTCGAAGCGGCGATGGGTCTGCTCTGCGAAGCGACCACCCCGAAGGGAATGCGCTGGATTCCCAGGGGAATTCAGCTCGACTACATCGCCAAGGTACCCACCGACGTCCGGTGCGAGGCGCGCACAGACATCGCCGATTGGGACAAGCAGCCGCCGTTCCAGGTCGACGTGCGGTGCACCGCTTATGTCGATGACGGCAGTGAGGTCGTCTCGGGCGTCATCCCGGTGTGGGTCACTGCGAAGAGCTGATTTCGCCTTCGTCGCGGGCGATCGACACCAGGTCTGCGGCGAGCCCCGAGAGACGTCGTGATCCGGTCCAGACTGCGCGCAGCGGACGCCGCAACTGCAGCCCGAGCGGCACGGTCACCAAGGTGCCGGCCGACAGGGCGTCGGCGACCGCGAGCCGACTGAGCACCGCGGGTGCTGCGCCCGAAGCGACGCTGACCCGCACCGCGGCGTTGCTCGGGAGCTCCAGGTGCGGTCGCACCTGCTGATCGAGCGCCTCGTCGAGGGCCATGCGGGTGCCGGAGCCGGGTTCGCGGGTGATGAGTGCGGTGCGAGCCAGTTCGTCGGCGCGGACCGCGCGCGACCGGCCGGCCCAGACGTGATGCGGGGCGACTACGAGCACCATCTCGTCGTGCGCGACAACAGTGCTGTGCAGGTCGCCGGGCACCGTGGGCTCTTCGACGAATCCCAGGGCGGTGCGACCGGATCGCACATCATCGACGACATCGTGGGAGTTGTGCACGTGCACGGCCACGGCGCTGTTCGGTTGCTGGCTGCGCAGCGTCGAAAGCCATCGGGGTAGTAGGTGTTCGGCGATAGTCTGACTGGCCGCGACCGGCAGCGGACGCGTGGAGTCGCCACGCAGGGTCGCGGCCGAATCGGTGACCGCGTCCATAGCGGCCAGCGCCTGGCGAGCCTGGTCGACGAGCACGGCGCCGGCATCGGTCAGGGTCGATCCTCGGGTAGAGCGCACCACCAGGTCCAGGCCGAGTTGGCGTTCGAGCCGGGCGAGCGAGCGGGTGGCATTGGGTTGAGCCATGCCGACAGTTCGTGCGGCGGCGCCGACGCTGCCGGTTGCGGCCACCGCGACGAGCAGTTCAAGTGCGAGTGGGTCGGGGCGCGCGGTCATATGCGAAGGATATGCGGTACTACTCAATCGCCGTCTACCGAGAAGTGTTCGCAGGGCGGATGGTTGAAGCATGTTGCACGCTGCGCCCATCCGCACCTCTCGCCGCGGCCTTGTCGCCGGGTTGGCGGTTGTGCTGCTCATCGGCTGTGTGGCAACGGTTTTCGGCCAGTTTGTGCCCGTGCTCGGCGGTCCGGTGTGTGGCATCGTCCTTGGCCTTGCCGCGGGTGTCGCTGTGCCGCGGCTGCGGTCGCACCACCTGGATGGCGGATATGAGGTCTGCTCCAAGCAGGTGCTGCAGGCGTCCGTGGTGGTGCTCGGCACTGGGTTGTCGCTGCGCCAGGTGGCGCAGGTCGGGTCGTCCTCGCTGCCGGTGATGCTCGCCAGCCTGTCGGTCGCGCTCGGGGGCGCCGCCCTCATCGGGCGCTGGTTGCGTGTCGGGCGCGATGTGCGAACGCTCATCGGAGTCGGCACCGGCATCTGTGGTGCGTCGGCGATCGCGGCCAGCACCGCGGTGATGCGCCCCAAGAAGGCCGATGCGGCGTACGCCCTCGGCACGATCTTCGTCTTCAACGTGATCGGCGTGCTGACCTTCCCGGCGATCGGTCACCTGCTCGGCATGACCGGTGAGAGCTTCGGCCTGTGGGCGGGCACGGCGATCAACGACACGTCGTCGGTGGTGGCCGCGGCGTACGGCTTCGGTGACGGGGCCGGCGATCACGCGATCGTCGTCAAGCTCACCCGTTCGTTGATGATCATCCCGATCACGATCGTGCTGGCTTACCTGACAGCGCGTCGCGCCGCGTCAACGTCGCCCGGTGGTCCGTCGACGGTGCGCATTCCATTGCGTCAGGTGGTGCCGTGGTTCCTCGTCGGGTTCGTGGTGGCGGCGGCGGTCAACTCGATCGGAGTCATCCCGACCGGCTGGCACCCTGGCCTGTCGAGGATCGGCACCTTCGGAATCACCCTGGCGCTCACCGCGATCGGGCTGTCCATGCGCCCGGCGCAGCTGCGCCGCACCGGCCTGCGGCCGTTGTTGTTGGGCGCGATCCTGTCGGTGCTGGTCGCCTCGACCAGCCTGGCCATGCAGGCCCTGACCGGCACCCTCTGACCCCCGCCCGCAAACGCTGCGCTACTCGCCAGCCACTGGTGGTGCACCAGCAGTGACTGGACGCAGGTGCAGCGCCTGTGGCGGTTGGTGCAGCGATTCGGCGTGCGGGTCGACGTCGGCGAGAATGGACCAATGCCCAGCGCGCTGCCCGATGGTGAACCTGTCCCGACCGACGGACACCTGCCGGCGACGGCGCTGGAGGCGTTGCCGCACAAGCCTTTCGGGGTCTACCTGCACGTGCCCTTCTGCCGGGTGCGGTGCGGCTACTGCGACTTCAACACCTACACCCTGACCGAGCTCGGCCCTGGCGCGAGCGTGGGTTCGTACGCGGACACCGCGATTCGGGAGATCAACCTCGCCGCACGGGTGCTGGGTGACCAGGCGCCGCCGATCTCGACGGTGTTCGTCGGGGGCGGCACGCCCACGATGCTCGCGGCGCACGACCTGGTGCGGATGATCGGCGCCCTGCGCGACCGGTTCGGCTTTGCCGATGATGCCGAGATCACGACCGAAGCCAACCCCGACTCGGTGACTCCCGAATCGCTGGAGGTGCTGGCGGACGGCGGTTTCACCCGGGTGTCGTTCGGGATGCAATCGGCGGTGCCGCACGTGCTGCACACGCTCGAGCGCACCCACGACCCCGCCAATGTCGGGCGCAGCGTCGAGGCGGCGAAGGCGGCCGGGCTGGCGACCAGTGTCGACCTCATCTACGGCACACCGGGGGAGTCGCTCGCCGACTGGCGCACCTCGCTGGACGCGGCAATTGCCTTGGAACCCGGGCATATCAGTGCCTACGCGCTCGTAGTCGAACAGGGCACGAAGCTCGCAGCTCAGGTGCGTCGCGGCCAGGTGACGATGCCCGATGACGACGACGAAGCCGACAAGTACGAGCTTGCCGACTCCATGCTCGCCGTGGCCGGTTACTCCTGGTACGAGGTGTCGAACTGGGCAACCGACCCGGCGCTGCGTTGTCGGCACAACGAGCTGTACTGGTCGGACGCCAACTGGTGGGGGATCGGGCCGGGAGCGCACAGTCATGTGGGCGGGGTGCGCTGGTGGAATCGCAAGCACCCTGCGGCGTACGCCTCGGTGCTCGCCGACGCACACTCGCCGGGCGCCGGACGCGAACTGCTTACTGCCACACAGCGGTACGAGGAGAGAGTGGTCCTCGGGGTCCGTCGGGACGTCGGTCTGGCGATCGATGACCTCGAACCCGCGGGCCGCGCCGCCGTCGCCGGGCTCATCGGCGACGGGCTGGT
Source organism: Yimella radicis (assembly GCF_054778255.1). Lineage (NCBI taxonomy): Bacteria > Bacillati > Actinomycetota > Actinomycetes > Micrococcales > Dermacoccaceae > Yimella > Yimella radicis. The sequence goes on along the minus strand of NZ_BAAGZR010000002.1, from coordinate 121,185 downwards.
CGACGGACCGACCACCCTGCGTGATCGCCGGCTCGTGCTCACCCTGCGCGGTCGCCTGCTCGCCGATACCGTCGTCCGCCGGCTGCTCGACTTCTGACCCATAACCGGTTGATGCGAGGATCGACCCATGAACCAGCCTCGTGTGGCCGCCGTCAGCCGGGACGAGCTGCACCGCTTCTCCAAGGCGCCGGTGGAGGCGATCGAGTTGGTCGCCGACCTGGGGGTGCGAGGTGACGCGCACGCGGGAACCCTTGTGCAACATCGGTCCCGGGTGCGTCGCGACCCGAACCAACCCAACCTGCGGCAGGTGCATCTCGTGCCCAGCGAGGTGTTCGAGACCGCCGAGCGCATGGGCTACACCCTGGCCTCGGGCGACCTCGGCGAAAACGTGCTGACCAGCGGTGTCGACCTGCATGCGCTCCCGGTCGACACCCGCCTGCACCTCGGCGACGAGGCCGTCGTGCGGCTCACCGGCCTGCGCAACCCGTGCGCGCAGATCAACGACTTCAAGCCGGGTCTGCTCAAAGTGGTGCTCTCCAGGGCCGACGGCACCCCAACCGACGAACCCGCCCCGTCGACGGCCTCACCCGAGGTGCGGACGGTGCAGGTCATTCGCCGGGCCGGGGTGATGTCGGTCGTCGAGCGCAGTGGGATGGTGCGAGCGGGTGACCCGATCACGGTCGAGCTGCCGGACGGCGCCCCGGTCGCATTGGGTCCCGTCTGAGCGCGCGGCGACTCGGCAACGACCGGCGCCACCCAACCGGTCTGCTTACAGGTCGAGGCCGATGTCGAGCGTCCGGACGCTGTGGGTCAGGGCACCGATCGAGATGATCTGCGCACCTGCCTCGGCCAACCCGCGCACGGTCGTCTCGTCGACGCCGCCGGAGACCTCGATGACCAGCGGTGCAGGGTGGTCGTCGATCAGGCCGACGGCCTCGCGGATGAGGTCGGGCGTCATGTTGTCGAGCAGCACACCGTGCACCACCGGCGGGAGGCGGCGCCCGAGACGGTCGGCATCGAAGGCGAGCAGTTCGCGCAACTGGTCGAGAGTGTCGACCTCCACCTCGACCCGCACCAGGTGACCCGAGCGTTCGGCAAGCCTGGCGAGCACCTTGTCGAGACCGCCGCCGAGCCCGATGTGGTTGTCCTTCACCAGGATTGCGTCGTGCAGCCCGAAACGGTGGTTGATTCCGCCGCCGTCGGCGACGGCTCGCTTCTCCAACGCGCGCAGCCCCGGCGTCGTCTTGCGGGTGTCGGCGATGCGGGCCGAGGTGCCGTCGACAAGCCGCGCGAACCCGGCGGTCCGGGTCGCGATGCCGCTCAGGTGACCGAGCAGATTCAACGCGGTGCGTTCGGCGGTGAGGATCGACGCCGCGCGACCCGTCACGGTTGCGATGCGCGTGCCGGGCGCGAGGGCCACACCGTCGGCCACGAACCATTCCACGTCGAGAGTCGGGTCGACGAGGTCGAAGGCGTGCTGGGCCGCGACGATGCCGGAGAGAACGCCCGGCTCGCGCGCGACCAGGTGCGCAGTGCCCTGAGCATCCGGGGAAACCGTGGCGGCAGTGGTGAGATCGCCGGCCTGACCGAGGTCTTCGGCCAGGGCCGTGCGGACGATGCGGTCGACCTCAAGGCTGATATGGCTGTCGATCATGCCGGAACCTCCTGTGCAGCAACGGTTTCGATGGAGTCGACGCGGCGGTGCGCGCCGACGGTGTGCGGGTGCAACAGCGCCGAGCGGGCGACGAGCCAGGCGACGTAGCCGGCATCGTCGTGGCGTAGTCCGGCGAGCCGGTCGACGGCGCGCTCGAGCGTGTCACCCTCGCGCAACACTCCGCAGCTGTCGCCGAGCACGGCGCGCACCTCAGCGAGGTCGACAGCAGGTGCGGCGGACGCGGACACGACGGTGCCCGGGTCGACGGGAAGCACCCGTGGGGTCCAGCGAGTATCGGCGCCGCGAATCGAGTCGGCCGCGGCCCGGCCGGTCACGACCGCCTCGAGCAACGAGTTGGACGCCAGTCGGTTGGCGCCGTGCAGGCCGGTGCGCGACACCTCGCCGACGGCCCACAGGCCGGGCACCGAGGTGCGCGCCTGGGCGTCGACTGTGACGCCACCCATGGCGTAGTGCAGGGCCGGCCGCACCGGCAGCAGGTCGCCGGCGAGGTCGAATCCGTGCGCCCCGCACAGCTCGGCAACCGCAGCGAAACGCGTTACAACAGAAGGGATATCGCGGCAATCGAGACGAACCTGACGCCCCGCCCGCAGCTGTTCCCACACGGCGGCAGCAACCACGTCGCGCGGTTGGAGTTCGTGCACGAATCGCTCGCCGTCGGCGGTCAGGATCGCGCCGGCGCCACGCAGCGCTTCGGTCAGCAGTGGGTTGGGGAAGGCCGGCACGTCGAGAGCGGTGGGGTGGAACTGCACGAGGTGCAGATCGTCGGTGCGGGCACCCACCCGCGCAGCCATCGCGACACCCTGCCCCAGCGCGGTCGCCGGGTTCGTCGTGCACGGCCACAGCGCACCCATCCCGCCGGTCGCCAGCACGACGGCGTCGGTCTCGAGCACGAGCACCGCGCCTGAGGCGTCGAGCACCTCGACACCGCAGATCGCGCCGTCCGAATCGGTCAGCAGGCGGCGTGCGGTGTGTCGATCGAGCGTGTGCACGCTCGGCAGATCGCGTACGGCAGCCGCCATCGTGCGGGTGATCGCAGCTCCGGACGAGTCACCGGCGTGAGCGACGCGGCTGCGGCTGTGTCCGCCCTCGAGGGCGAGGTCGAGTCGTCCGTCGTCGGTGTGGTCGAACGGCACGCCGAGTTCGGCCAGCAGTGCGATCACGTCGGGCGCCGCGTCGGTGATGCGCCGGATGGTGCGGGCATCGCCGACGAACGCGCCCGCCCGCACCGTGTCGGCCGCATGCAACTCGGGGGTGTCGTCGTCGGCGAGAGCTGCCGCGATGCCGCCCTGGGCCCACATGCTCGCCGCGTTGTCGGTGAGCGTGCCCGGCGTGACGAGCACGCACTCGGCGGGCGAGAGGGCCCAAGCGGCGGTGAGACCCGCGAGGCCCGAGCCGATGATGACCGGCTTGTTCATGGTGTGCTCCTACTTGACCGCGAGCATGCGCTCGATGGCGCGGCGCGCGGGTGCTTCGAGGGTGGGGTCGAGAGTGATCTCGTGCTGGCCGAGTTCGAGCGAGCGACGGATCGCGGTGAGCGTGTTGCGCTTCATGTGCGGGCACAGGTTGCACGGGCGCACGAAGTCGACGTCGGGGTGCTCGGCGGCCACGTTGTCGCTCATCGAGCATTCGGTGATGAGGGCGACCTTGCGGCGTCCGCCGGCGTCGGGCACGCCCGCCCGGGACACCTGGCCGACGAAGTCGATCATCTGGGCGGTCGAACCCGAGAAGTCCGACGCGGCAACCACATTCGGCGGGCACTCGGGGTGGGCGATGACCGTCACGCCGGGGTTGCCCGAGCGGATGTCGTCGATTTCGGCGGGGGTGAAGCGCTCGTGCACCTCGCACGCACCCGGGTGGGTGATCACCTCGACGCCGGTGCGGGCAGCGATGTTCCGGGCGAGGTACTGGTCGGGGATCATGATGACCCGGTCGACCCCGAGCGACTCGATGATCTCGACGGCGTTGCCGGAGGTGCAGCAGATGTCGCTGGCGGCCTTCACCGCCGCGCTGGTGTTGACGTAGGTGACCACCGGCACACCCGGGTGTTGCCGGCGAAGCTCGGCGATGTCGTCCGGCGTGATGCTCTCGGCCAGCGAGCAACCCGAACGCAGGTCGGGCAGCAGCACCCGCTTGGCCGGGTTGAGCAGCTTGGCCGTCTCGGCCATGAAGTGCACCCCGGCGAGCACGATCGTGCCGGCCGTGACGTGCTGCGCCTCGCGGGCGAGGGCGAGGGAGTCGCCGACGATATCTGCCACGCCGTGGAAGACCTCTGGCGTCATGTAGTTGTGCGCCAGGATCACGGCGTCGTGCTCGCGCTTCAGCGCTGCGATCGCCTCGATCTCCGGCTCGAAGACGGCCCACTCGACCTCGGGGATGAGGTGGCGGACCTTCTCGTACGTGGCTGTCGACATCGTCGGCTCCATCCTATTTGCTCACATTGAGTAAATGCTTGGAGTGAGCATAACATCGCTCACTGCAACTACTGCGCGTGCGAGCACGCGCAGTAGTTGCAGTGAGAGGCGCAGTGGTTGCGGAGGGTGGGCCGTACCCGCAGCGGCGGACGCGGGTCAGCGCGATCGGGGGATCGGCACCTTGGTGCCCACCTGGCCGCGGGCCGCAATGGCCTCGCGACGGAAGCGGTAGAGCCGCGCCGGTCGTCCGCCGGTGGCGCGAGAGGTGTCGTCGGTCGGCTCCACCAGCGCCTGCTGTTCGACCGAGCGGCGGAAGTTCTGTTTGTGCAGGCCGGCGCCGACCAATGCCTCGACCACCGCCTGGAGCTCGCCCAGGGTGAACGTCGGGGGCATGAGCTCGAACACGAGTGGGCGGTATTGGATCGTCGAGCGCAGCCTGGACAGACCCGTCGCGAGGATGCGGCGGTGGTCGGAGTGCATCGCGGGGCCGGTGAGGCCGTCGACGCCGTCAGCGGCGTTGGGCGAATCCGCGACCAGTCCGGCCTCCCAGAGCAACTCGTAACGTTGCAGCGCCAGCTCGGGACGCCATGGCAGTTCACCATCACCGAAGATGTGCGCGATGCGTTCGGACGCATCGGTCGACCACCTGCGCAGCTCGCTCATCAGCTTGTCGCACAACGCGATCGAGGTCTCCGACCGGCGGTCTTCCCACGGCAGGAGGTCGTAGACGTCGCGCCAGCCGTCGTCGGCGGCCGCCCGCGTGAGCCCCAGGTAGGAGATCGACACCGCCCGACCGGCGGAACCGTCGCGGCCCAGGTCGGCAAACGTATAGAGCTGCTCCACGAAGCCCAGGGAGTGCCCCGTCTGCTCGGCAACGAACGCTCGCGCGCCGTTCTGCAGCGAGTGGTGGTCGGTGCGCAACGGGCCCGCCGGAAGGTGCAGTGGATCGCCGGCGGCGAGCACCATCGGTCCCTGATCGGGCGCGCCCGCGCAGGTGCCGACCGAGACGACGACCGCCACCAGGTCGGCATGCAGCGACGCGGCCGGGCGAGAGGTCATGACGCAGAACCTACAAGGTGAATCGGATCAGACCGGAGCGGTGACGAAGTCGATGAGCTCCTCGACGCGGCCGAGCAGCTCCGGCTGCAGATCGGCGTAGTTGTCGACCGTGCCGAGAATGCGCTTCCACCCGCGCGCGACGTCAGCCTGAGAGGCGTGCGGCCAGCCGAGCTCGGCAAGGATGCCGTGCTTCCACGAGGTGCCGCGCGGTATCACCGGCCACTTGGTCCAACCCAGCTTTTGCGGACGCACGCTCTGCCACACGTCGACGTACGGGTGGCCGAGGATCAGCACATGGTCGCGCGACTGAGGCAGCGCCCGCGCGGCGTCGACGATGCGCTGCTCCTTGGTACCCCGCACCAGGTGGTCGACGAGGATGCCCATGCGCCGCCCCGGCCCGGGGGCGAAATCGCGGATCACGGCCGACAGGTCGTCCACGCCGTCCAGCATCTCGACGACCACGCCCTCGACCCGCAGATCGTGGCCCCACACCTTCTCGACCAGTTCGGCGTCATGTCGGCCCTCGACGAAGATCCGTGAGCCGAGCGCGACCTTCGCCCGCTGGTCGACCACGGCGACCGACCCACTCGCCGTACGCGTGGTGGTGGCGCGTGCGGCCGCCAGCGCGGCCGCGTCCGCCGGGCGTGGGGGAGTCAGGATCACCGGGCGTCCGTCGATGAGGAAGCCCGGGCCGAGCGGGAACGCGCGCACCTCGCCGCGTCGGTCCTCCAGGTGCACCACGTGCATCCCGCCGACCTTCTCCACCCGGACGACGGCGCCGACGAACCCGGTGTCGACCTCCTCGACGACCGTGTCGGGCTCCGCGGCGACCTCCTGGGATCGTCCACGCTTGGGCGCGCGCCAGTCGGAGGAGAGCACATCGGAGCCGTATCGGTCTGTCACGGCCGTCACGGTAGACGGCGGCGCAGGTCACGTCGTGGGTGACACGCGCGGTTCGCGCCGGGTCGTAGAATTGGCACTCGTGCCCTCGGAGTGCCAAAGTCGCGGGCGAGCCCGTACCAGTGAGGAGGACCGATGAGCGAAGAACGCCGTCTCGACGTGCTGCGCGCGATCGTGCAGGACTACGTCGCCACCTCCGAGCCCGTCGGGTCCAAGGCCTTGCTTGATCGTCACCAACTCGGCGTCAGCGCCGCAACGATCCGCAACGACATGGCCGCCCTCGAGGAGGAGGGGCTGATCAGTGCCCCACACACCTCCGCCGGACGTGTCCCCACCGACGCCGGATACCGCCGGTTCGTCGACCAACTCGGCCACATGAAGCCGCTGTCACGCTCCGAGCGCGTGGCCATCGAGACCTTCCTGCAGCAGGCGGTCGACCTCGACGACGTCGTCGACCGCACCGTCCGGCTGCTCTCGTCGCTCACCCACCAGGTCGCGGTCATGCAGTACCCGTCGATCGGCACCGCCACCGTCCGTCACATCGAGCTCGTCAGCCTCGCCGACACCAAGGTGATGGTCGTGCTGATCATGTCGACCGGACGGGTGGAGCAGCGGGTGCTGACCATCGCCCACACCGCAGACCAGCTCCTCAGCCTGCGCGACGTCGTCAACCAGGCCGCCGAAGGGCGCACCCGCGCTCACGCCGCCGACCGGCTGGACGCCTGGGCCGAGCAGCGCCGCGCGGGGGCGAGGCCTGAGTCGCACCCCGACGACTCCACTCCCACGTCCGTCGGCGTGATCCGCGACTTCCTGGCCGAGGAGCGTGAGGAGCGCGTCGTCATGGCCGGCACCTCCCACCTGGTGCGCTCCGGGCAGGACTTCCCAGAGACCATCGGACCGGTGCTGGACGCCTTGGAAGAACACGTCGTTCTGTTGCGTTTGCTGCAGCAGATGGAAGGCGACGACGTCTACGTCCGGATCGGCGGCGAGAACGCCATCGACGGATTCCGGACGGCATCGATCGTCAGCGCTCCGTACACCGCCGGTGGCATCGGTGTGCTGGGTCCGACCCGCATGGACTACCCCACCACCATGGCCGCGGTTCGCGCGGTCGCCCGTTACGTCTCGGAAATTCTCGAGCAGTAAGGAACTTCGTTGAACGACTACTACGCCGATCTCGGCGTGTCCCGCGACTCCTCGGCGGAGGACATCAAGCGCGCCTACCGCAAGCAGGCCCGCAAGTTGCACCCCGACGTCAACCCGGGGCCGGAGGCCGAGGCCGAGTTCAAGAAGATCTCGCAGGCCTACGAGGTGCTGTCCGACCCGAACAAGCGTCAGCAGTACGACATGGGCGCCGACCCGTTCGGCGGCCAGCACGCAGGGTTCGGCGGCAACTTCAGCTTCACCGACATCATGGACGCCTTCTTCGGTGCCGGCGCGGCCGGTGCGCAGGGCGGCCCGAGGTCTCGCGTCCAGCACGGACAGGACGCCCTCGTCCCGCTGCAGATCGACCTGTCGACCGCCGTTTTCGGTGGCACCGAGGACCTCGTCTTCGACACCGCGATCCTGTGTGACACGTGCGACGGTGAAGGCTCCCGCCCGGGCACCGGACGCCGCACCTGCGACGTCTGCCAGGGCGCCGGTCAGGTGCAGCAGGTGCAGCGTTCCTTCCTCGGCCAGATCATGACCACCCGTCCGTGCGGTGCCTGTCACGGTTACGGCGAGGTCGTCGAGTCGCCGTGCCCGGACTGCTCCGGCGAGGGACGCCGTCGTGACCGCCGCACGCTGAAGATCAAGGTGCCCGCGGGGGTCGACACCGGCACCCGCATCCAACTGAGCGGCGAGGGCGAGGTGGGCCCCGGTGGTGGCCCGAACGGCGATCTCTACGTCGAGGTGCGGGTCCGCAAGCACGAGACCTTCCAACGTCGGGGCGACGATCTGCACTGCTCGGTCGAACTCCCGATGACCGCGGCCGCCCTCGGTGCCAACCTGCCGCTACAGACCCTCGACGGCCCGCGCGACGTGGAGATCAAGGCCGGCACCCAGCCGGGCGATGTCATCACGCTCAAGGGCCTCGGCGTCACGCACCTGCGCACGAACATGCGCGGCGACCTGCTGGTGCACACCAACGTCCGCACGCCGATGAACCTGTCCGACGAGCAGCGCGATCTGCTGCGTCAGCTCGCCACGGCCCGCGGCGAAGAGCGTCCGGAGGGCAACTTCCAGCGAGCCGACAAGGGACTGTTCGGCAAGCTGCGCGACGCGTTCAAGTGACCGCTGCGCTCTTCCTGATCGACGCCGGACGCCTGGACGGTGTCACTGACGGTGCCCCGCTGGTGCTCGACGGCCCGGAGGGGCGACACGCGGCCACCGTGAAGCGGATCGAGCCGGGGGAAACCGTCTTGGTCGCCGACGGCTCCGGGACGGTCGCTCAGTGCACGGTGGCGGCGGCGTACAAGGACCGGCTCGATCTGGTTGTCGTCAGCACCGAGCAACAGACTCCGCAACTGCCGCATGTGACCCTCGTCCAGGCGCTCGCCAAGGGCGATCGCGACGACCAAGCCATCGAAGCCGCAACGGAATTGGGTGTCGACGAGGTCGTGCCGTGGCAGGCCGAGCGCAGCATCGTGCAGTGGAAGGGCGAGCGCGGCGCGAAGGCTGCGCGCAAGTGGGAGCAGGTCGTTCGTGCGGCGGCCAAGCAGTCCCGCCGGGCCACCGTCCCGGTCGTCGGTCCGTTGCTCGATCGCAAGGGGCTCGCCGGCCTGGCGAACGGCCGCACCGTGTTCGTCCTGCACGAGGACGCAACGACTGCCTTGGCCGATGTCGACCTCGCCGGAGTGGAAGAACTCGCGATCGTGGTCGGACCCGAGGGCGGCATCAGCCCCGCCGAACTGTCGGTGCTCGAGGACGCCGGGGCACGGATCGTCCGTCTCGGACCGCATGTACTGCGCTCGTCAAGCGCCGGTCCGGCAGCTCTCGCGGTCGTCATGTCGGGCACCCGCTGGGCGCACCACTGACCCACTCGAAGCCGGCGTGAATTTCGGATGAGACCCATCGGACCCGCACGTAGACTGGAACGCACGATGACAGATTCGACCAACAGCACCCCGCACACCGTCCAGGCGACCCACGCCGTCGAAGTACCACCGGATGTGCCGATGGTGCAGTTACTCGGGCCGAACGACGAATTGCTCACCACCATCGAGCGCGCGTTCCCGAAGCTGGTGATCGCGGTCCGCGGCAATGGAATCCAGCTGCAGGGCGATCCCGGCGACATGGCTCTGGTCGAGGATCTGCTCGACGAACTCATCGCGATCGTCGACGCCGGTCACCCGCTCAATCGTGACGCCGTCGAACGCTCGATCGGCATGCTGCGCCGCAAGACCCGCGAGCGCCCGGCCGACGTGCTCACGATGAACATCGTCAGCAGTCGCGGCCGCACCGTCCGCCCGAAGACGCTGGGGCAGAAGGAGTACGTCGACGCGATCGACGAGAACACGATCGTGTTCGGCATCGGCCCGGCCGGCACCGGTAAGACCTACCTCGCGATGGCGAAAGCGGTGGCCGCCCTGCAGGCCAAGGAGGTCGACCGGATCATCCTGACCCGTCCAGCGGTCGAGGCCGGCGAGCGTCTTGGCTTCCTGCCCGGGTCGCTCAACGAGAAGATCGACCCCTATCTGCGTCCGCTGTACGACGCACTGCACGACATGGTCGACCCCGACTCGATACCCCGGCTCATGGCGTCCGGCACAGTGGAGGTCGCACCGCTGGCCTACATGCGTGGCCGCACGCTCAACGGAGCGTTCATCATCCTGGACGAGGCCCAGAACACCTCCGCCGAGCAGATGAAGATGTTCCTCACCCGCCTCGGTTTCGGCTCCAAGATGGTCGTCACCGGTGACGTCACCCAGGTCGACCTGCCCGGCGGCACCACCTCCGGGCTGCGGGTCGTCCAGGACATCCTCAAGGGGGTCGACGACGTCCACTTCGCCCACCTCACCGCGCAGGACGTCGTCCGTCACCGCCTGGTGAGCGAGATCGTCGAGGCGTACGACCGCTTCGATGCCCACCGCCGCACCCCTGACAAGCGTGACGGGCAGGGTCCGCGTCGTGCTGGAGCAGCGGAGAAGAAGGCGTGAGCATCGACGTCGCCAACGAGACCGACGTCGAGGTCGACCTCGAGGAACTGCGCGAGTGCGCGGGGTGGGTGCTGCAGGAGATGCGCGTGCACCCCGAGGCCGAACTGGCCATCACCGTCATCGACGAGGACGCGATGGAGGTGCTGCACGTGAAGTGGATGGACCTGCCCGGTCCGACCGACGTGATGAGTTTCCCCATGGACGAGCTGCGTCCCGGCCGGGACGGGGTCGATCCCGAGGAAGGCATCCTCGGCGACCTCGTGCTCTGCCCCACGGTCGCGGCGAAGCAGGCCGAGGAGGCCGGTCATACACCTGCCGAGGAGATGCTGCTGCTGACCGTGCACGGCATCCTGCACCTGCTCGGGTTCGACCACGCCGAGCCGGACGAGCGCAAGGAGATGTTCGACCTGCAGCGCACGTTGCTGCTGACCTTCCTGGCCCGCAGGCCGGCCGCGACGAGCATCACCCCACCGTCGGGAGACTGACGCGGCAGCGTCGGACATACTTCGACTGCGCCCCGGACGGACGCGAGCAGCACGCAATCGGTTGGAAATGAGTTCGGAATGAGTGAGTTCAAGGCAGGGTTCGCCTGCTTGGTCGGTCGACCGAACGCAGGCAAGTCGACGTTGACGAACGCCCTGGTCGGCCAGAAGGTCGCGATCACCTCGAGCAAGCCGCAGACCACGCGGCACACGATCCGCGGTATCCACAACACCGATGACTCGCAGTTGGTGCTGGTCGACACCCCCGGTCTGCACAAGCCGCGCACGCTGCTGGGTCAGCGGCTCAACGACGTCGTCCGTGAGACGCTGATGGACGTCGACGTCATCGGCTTCTGCCTGCCGGCCGACCAGAAGATCGGCCCGGGTGACCAGTTCATCGCCAACGAACTTGCCGAGTTGCGCCGTGGACGCCGCAAGCCGGTGATCACGATCGCCACCAAGATCGACAAGGTGCCGCGCGACCGGATCACCGAGCACCTGCTCGCGATGGACAAACTCGGCGACTGGGACGAGATCGTGCCCTGTTCCGCGGTCGACGGCACCCAGGTCGACACGGTCGCGGAACTGCTGACGTCCTACCTGCCGAACTCGCCGAAGCTGTACCCGGACGACGTGCTGACCGACGAGCCCGAGATGGTGATGATCGCCGAGCTCGTGCGTGAAGCCGCCCTCGAAGGTGTGCGGGACGAGTTGCCGCACAGCCTGGCCGTCGTCGTCGAGGAGATGACTCCACGCGAGGACCGTCCGGAAGGCAAGCCGCTGATGGACATCCGCGTCAACGTCTTCGTCGAACGTCCCTCGCAGAAGGCGATCATCATCGGACGTGGTGGCTCACGCCTGCGTGAGGTGGGCACCAATTCTCGCGAGGCCATCGAGAAGCTGCTCGGCCAGCGGGTGTTCCTCGACCTGCACGTGAAGGTCGCCAAGGACTGGCAGACCGACCCGAACCAGTTGTCGAAGTTGGGATTCTGAGTACGCCATGACCGACGAGAACCTCGCGTGGGCAGAGTTCGGCGACACCCTGCGGTTGCCGATCGACGACAAGGACTACGTCCGCGACATCCCCTGGGAGAAGGCGGCGTTCATGCCGCAGTTCCCGATGATCGACATCGGTTCGGGAAGCGGCCTGACCACCCTGACCCTCGGTGAGCAGTACCCGGATGCCGAGATCCTGTCGGTGGAGCCCGACCCGATGATGCGAGCGATCCTGATGTCCCGCATTGCAGAACGTTCCGAGATTCGTTCGCGCACAACGGTTCTGCACGAGACGATCGGTTCCACCTGGTTGCCCGAGCAATGTGGTGGAGCGTTGCTGTTCAACGTGATCTACTTCCTTGGTGGGCGCGCCCGCGACCGCTTCTGGCAGCGCATGGCCGATGTGCTCGTGCCCGGCGCACCCATCCTGATGAGCCGGTCGTACGGCGGTGTGCCGGAGCAGTCGGTCGAGCGCAAACTCCTCAGCACCGCGATGATGGGCCGCAACGAGTACCAGCGCTGGTTCGAGGCGCAACCCGGACGCGACAACCGGATGGAGATCACCAACACCTTCGTCGTCCTGCGTGACGGTCAGAAGATGCGCGAAGAAACCACCAAGTTCGCGGCCTGGGGACTGGACGAGGACATGGTGCTGGACGAGATCCCGATCGGGAAGTTCGGCATCGAGGAGATCAACGACCGCTACTTCGCGATCCGGCGCCTACCCGACATCAAGCGCTGAGCCGCCGCGGCGCTCAGAACACCTTCACGTCTCGCCAGGCCTGATCGACGGCCTGTTCCTGCGCGGACCCGTCGCCGTACCTGGCCGATGCCGCCTTGACTGTCGCCTGGGCGAATGCCACGAAGTCGGCGTCCTTGGGCAACCTGCCGGCGGTGAGCGCGTCGTACCAGACCGGCCCCACCGTCTCCCAGCTGTTGCCCTCGAGCGCCACGGCGGCACGGTAGAACGCGTGGTTGGGGATCCCGGAGTTGATGTGCACGCCGCCGTTGTCGCCGGAGTCGTCGTGGGGCAGGTCCTGGTAGTCGTCCATGGACGCTGGTTGCGGGTCCTTGCCCAGCTTCGGGTCGTCGTACGCGGTGCCCGGTGCCTTCATCGATCGCAACGCGATGCCCTGCACCTTGTCGGTGAACAGTCCCTCACCGATCAGCCAATCAGCCTGCGCCGCGGTCTCATTGCGCTCACGTTGCTTGACCATCGAGCCGATGACGTCGGAGACCGACTCGTTGAGCGCTCCGGACTGGCCGACATAGACCAGGCCGGCGGTGTACTGGGTGAGGCCGTGCGCGAGTTCGTGACCGATGACGTCGATGCTGTCGGTGAACGAGCTGAAGTAGACCCCGTCACCGTCGCCGAACACCATCTGCTCGCCGTCCCAATACGCGTTGTCGAAGTTGCGGTCGTAATGCACGGTCGCAATCAACGGGAGTCCCTCGTCGTCGAGCGAATCGCGACTGAACTCATCGTGCAACAACGACCAAGTGGCACCCAGTCCGTCGTACGCCTCGTTGACCGACTCGTCGGACGACGGACCGTCGGCTTCGCCGCGCACGAGTGTTCCCGGAAGTGTCGTGCCCTGCTGCGCGTCGTGCACCGAACGCTTCGGAGCAGCCGTAAGGCTTACCGGACGCCTGATCGACGTCTCCTCCACCCGCGCCTGCAGGTCGGGCGGAATCAACCCGCCTGCACGCGGCTGACCAGGGCGGGGACGGTTGGCCCTCGCCTCCCGCATTCCGGTGATGGTCACCCGAATCCGCAATGTGCGCTCTGCCGCGCGTGCCACCCGTTCGTCGGACGACTGCGCGAGGGCGCGCAGGATGTGCGGCGGGACGATCGTGCACAGGGCCGGCGAAGTGCTCATGCCTTCATCATGCGTCCGATCAGGCGCCCTTTGGGTCAGGGAACAGTTTCTAGAGCTGGCAAAGACTTCGTCTTCATGCGGCAAAGTCGTCATGCAGGCGGCCGGTCGCGACTTGCCTTCCACCGTTCAGCGATGCCAGCTGTAGCCGTTCGACGACGTCGAACCCCGGGTGGACGGGTTGCTCAGTGGGCGACGTGGAAGCGGCGCCGTTGATGGGCGGGGCTGTCGATCTCGTCGAGAACGGCCAGGGCGAGGTCGGCGGCCGAGATCTGCGACGTGCCGTCCGGGCCGCGCAGGAGGACGTCGTCGGCGATCCGGTACTGCCCGGTCTCGGTACTGGGCTCCCACGCACCGAACTCGGCGGCCGGGCTGACGTAGAACCAGTCCAGGTCGTCGGGGGACTGCTGCAGGGTCTCGAGCTTGTGGATGCCGAGCTCAACTTCGGCGCGCGCCTCGGGGGGCATCGGCGTCACGTCGATGAGCCGCGCCCCTCCTTCAGAGACGAGCAGGGACGAGGCGCCCCCAAGGACGCCGAGCCGGACGCTGTGCTGACGGGCGAGGGTGACCAGTGCGTCGAAGACGCCCTCGACCTGACCGGCCATGTCGCCGCGAGGGGAGAGGGCCTCGAACACGACGTCGGCGCCGACCACGGCGCGCTCGAGCACGTCGGCGTCCAGTACCGAACCGGTCACGTAGGTGACCCCGGGCGTCGGGGAGTCGGGTGCGGTGCGGCTGAGCGAAAGCACTTGGTGTCCGCGGCGCGCGGCCTCTCGGACGACGGCGCTGCCGCCGTAGCCGGTTCCTCCGAGGACGGTGATGCGTGCCATGTGCGTGTTCCCTTCAGCCGTGTGGTCCCGACAACCGAAACCTTTCTGGCCAACTCGGTTGCGCAGGTCAACTATTCCCAGAGGGACGCGATCCGCGCGGCCTCGACCGGTCGAGGAGACCCACGGTGACAGAAGGGCCGGCTGAACGCCTGCCGTGCCCTGCGGGCCCCGGGTCCTCCCTGCAGCCGTCCGTATCGCGGACACCCGGCCCATCGGGCAGGACGCGCCCGAATGCCCGGGTCTAAACTGCTCACGTGCGGATGAGCCTCCTGCTTGGCTGCCGCGGCGAGGCCTCGTAATCGGCCTTCCTCGCCGCGGAGGTTGTGATGCCCGGGCCGAGCCCCGCTCCTACCCCAAGTGAGAGACAGATGATCTTCCCGCAGCAGCCGTCCGGAATGCCCACCGCGAAGTACGTCCCCTTCGACCAGCAGATCAAGGTCGAACTGCCCGACCGCACCTGGCCCGACAAGCTGATCACCAAGGCGCCGCGCTGGTGCGCCGTCGATCTGCGTGACGGCAACCAGGCACTCATCGACCCGATGAACTCCGAGCGCAAGATGCGCATGTTCAAGCTGCTGGTCCGGATGGGCTACAAGGAGATCGAGGTCGGTTTCCCCTCGGCCAGCCAGACCGACTTCGACTTCTGCCGCGAACTGATCCAGGGCGGTCACATTCCGGACGACGTGACGATCCAGGTGTTGACCCAGTGTCGCGACCACTTGATCGAGCGCACTTTCGACGCGATCAAAGGAGCCAAGACCGCGATCGTCCACTTCTACAACTCGACCTCGGTGTTGCAGCGTCGTGTCGTGTTCGGCCTCGATCAGGACGGCATCGTCGACATCGCCCTGCAGGGCGCGCGGTTGTGCAAGAAGCTCGAGGAGGCGGTGCCCGAGACCAAGGTCTTCTATGAGTACTCGCCCGAGTCGTACACCGGTACCGAACTCGAGTTCGCGGTGCGCGTCTGCAACGAGGTCGTCGACATCATCGACCCGACGCCGGACCACAAGATGATCATCAACCTGCCGGCGACCGTCGAGATGGCAACGCCGAATGTCTACGCCGACTCGATCGAGTGGATGATCCGCCACTTGGAGCGCCGCGAGTCCATCGTCGTCTCCTTGCACCCGCACAACGACCGTGGTGAAGGCGTCGCCGCAGCCGAGTTGGGCTACCTCGCCGGCGCCGACCGCATCGAAGGCTGCCTGTTCGGCAACGGCGAACGCACCGGCAACGTCTGCCTGGTCACCCTCGGCATGAACCTCTACAGCCAGGGCGTCGACCCCGAGATCGACTTCTCCGACATGGACGAGATCCGCCGCACCGTCGAGCACTGCAATCAGTTGAAGGTGCCCGAGCGTCACCCGTGGGGCGGCGACCTGGTCTACACCGCGTTCTCCGGCTCCCACCAGGACGCGATCAAGAAGGGCTTCGAGGACATGGACCGCCAGGTCTCCGAGTCCGGCAAGCAGCTCGACGAACTGGTCTGGGGTGTGCCCTACCTGCCGATCGACCCGCACGACATCGGCCGCAGCTACGAGGCCGTCGTCCGGGTGAACTCGCAGTCCGGCAAGGGTGGCTCGGCGTACATCCTGAAGTCGGAGTACGGCCTGGACATGCCCAAGCGTCTGCAGATCGAGTTCAGCGGCGTGGTGCAGAAGCGCACCGACAGTGAGGGCGGCGAGGTCAGCCCGGCCCAGCTGTACCAACTGTTCAGCGACGAGTACCTGCCCTCGCTCGACCCGACCTCCGACGGCTGGGGACGCTTCCGTCCGATCGGGCACACGATCGAGTCGGGCTCAGAGGGGCGTGACCACATCAAGGCCCAGCTGCTCGACCGCGGCGAGGAGATCATGATCGAGGGTTGGGGCAACGGACCGATCGCCGCGTTCGTGGACGCGTTGTCGACCGTCGGTATCGACCTGCGCGTGCTCGACTATGCCGAGCACGCGATGTCGGCCGGTGGCGACGCGAAGGCCGCGTCGTACGTGGAGGTCGCGATCGGTGAGCGCGTCCTGTGGGGCGTCGGCGTGCACGGATCGATCGTCAAGGCATCGCTGACCGCGATCCTGTCGGCCGTCAACCG
Organism: Yimella radicis; assembly: GCF_054778255.1. Lineage (NCBI taxonomy): Bacteria > Bacillati > Actinomycetota > Actinomycetes > Micrococcales > Dermacoccaceae > Yimella > Yimella radicis. The sequence continues at coordinate 104,730 of NZ_BAAGZR010000002.1, read as the reverse complement.
CGCCGAACGCGACACTGTCGCAGGCTGATTCAGTTCAGACCCTCAGCAAGCGCGTCGACGACGTGCTGGAGTGCGACGGTGTCGCCGGAGCGCTCCAGCATGTCGAAATCGCCGCGGTTCCACAGCCACAGGTCGAGCTCCCAGGCGCGACCGCTGATGGTGGCGATCGGCTCACCCGAGTCGATCGGCAGCAGGCTCGTTTCGTCCACGGTTTCACCCGACTCAGGATGCGTCCCGGTCAGCCTGCCCAGATGCACGGTCCAGTCGTCACCGGTGTCGACGGCTTCGAATCGGACGATGCCGTCCTGCGCGGCGAACGTCGTCCACTCGGGGTGACCGCCGAGCATGACGCGAAGGATCTCGTCGACTCCATCGGCCGCCAGCACCGGGTCGATCTGCGAAATCGGTTGTGCAACGGTCAGTTCGGCGTCAACGCGGTGGATGAGCGCTTCGTGTGCCTGACGGCGCGCGATGTAACCGGCGGTATGCAGACCTGGGTCACGCGTCCACATCCAACGAGCGGCACCGGCGTCCGTCGAAGCGAGCGCATCGCAGAGCTTCGCGTGGGCGTCGTCGAACGCGGACAACAACGCATCCCGGCCGTCGGCTCGCTCGGGACGCTCGATCTCTGCAAGTTGCGACGCGTGACGGACCGGCGTGGCGAGGACCGTCGACCAGAACCACTGCACCTCGGTCAGGTGCGCCAACAGATCATCGGCGTTCCAGTCCGGGCAGGTGGGCACTCGCGCACTCGGCTCGGACGCTTCGAGCGCCGTGCGGAACAGCTGCGATTGATGCTCAAGTTGGGCGCGGAAGTCGAGACTCATGCGTCGACCGTAGTGCCTGGTGGGACGGCCCGGCCCGGGTGATGTGGCCGCGGTTAGGGTGAAACAGAAGCCAGGAAGACAGCAACAGGAGGTGCGCCGTGGGCGCTTTGTGGCATCCGTTCTCGGACATGGGAGTCGTCGAGCAGAACGGCGAATTCGTCATCGCGCGTGGTGAGGGTGTGCACGTCTGGGACGACACCGGCAAGGAGTATCTCGACGCGACGGCGGGCCTGTGGTTCGCCAACGTGGGACACGGACGCAAGGAGTTGGCCGCCGCCGCAGCCAAGCAGGCGGAGACCCTCGCCGCGTACAGCACCTTCGGCGACTACGCGAACCCTCCGGTGATCGAGCTCGCCGAGCGACTGGCCGGGATAGCGCCGGTGCCCGGATCCAAGATCTTCCTCACCTCCGGAGGCTCCGACTCGGTGGAGACCGCGGCCAAGATCGCGCGCCGCTACTGGTTCGAGATGGGCCGTGAGAGCAAGCGGTACATCATCGGCCGCTCCAAGGCGTACCACGGAATGCATTACGCCGGAACGTCATTGGGTGGCATCCAGGGCAACACGGAAGGCTACGGCGTCCTTGTCGACGACCAGGCGCACGTCGCCTGGGATGACGCCGAGGACCTACGTGCGACGATCGAGCGCATCGGCCCCGAGAACATCGCGGCGTTCTTCGCCGAACCGGTGATGGGTGCCGGCGGCGTGTATCCGCCGCCCGAGGACTACCTCATGGCGGTCCGCAAGATCTGCACCGAGCACGACATCCTGTTCGTCGCAGACGAGGTCGTCACCGGGTTCGGTCGCATCGGCGGCGCGTGGTTCGCTTCGGCGAAGTTCGGCCTCGAACCCGACTTCGTCACCACGGCGAAGGGCCTGACGTCCGGTTACATCCCGATGGGTGCCGTGTTCGTCGCACCGAAGATCGCCGAGCCGTTCTTCGAACAGGGCGCCGGACGCTGGCTGCGCCATGGATACACCTACTCCGGGCACGCAGTCGCGGCCGCCGTCGCGAACGCCAACCTCGACCTCATCGAGGCCGAGGGCCTGCTGGACGAGGCCGCTCGCCTCGAGGGTTCGCTGGCCGCAGCCTTGAAGCCGCTCGAGCAGCACGAGGCGGTCGCCGAGGTGCGTTGCGGGACGGCAGCCGTCGCTGCAGTTCAACTACACGACATCGCCAAGGCCGCCCCGGTGGTGGCCAAGATGCGTGAACTCGGTGTCGCCACTCGTGCCGTCGGTGCGGGCGGCGTCCAGTACTCGCCGGCGTTCGTGATGACCGACGAGCAGGTGAACCAGCTGGCCCAGGTCACCCGACAGGCGCTGGACGTCGCGCTGTGAGCGGACAGCCGCCCGGGCACTCGCCGGGCCCTACCGGTCCGCCTCCGCCCGGCTGGGGTGGCCCCGGGCCTCAGCAGGGGCAGCATCCGCCGCAGCAAAGCCCGTATCAGGGACCGCCCCCGGGATACCTGCACCTGACCGTTCAGGGCAGCGCGATGACCTCGAACATGGTGCCGCCGGTCGTGCTGATCGACGGGCGGCAGGTGCCGTCGGGTTACGGGTCCTTCACCTTCCCGCTCCCGCCCGGCCAGCACCACCTGTCGATCTACTGCCAATGGCTGCGTCGCTACGGGCAGGCCGAAATGCCGCTGAACATCGTTCCGGGGCAACAGGTTCCGGTGTTCTACCGTGGACCGTTGCACCAGTTCACCACCGGGAGCATCGGCCACGAGCCGCAGAAGGCGAAGGGCAAGGGTTGCATGTTCGGTGCACTCGGGTTCGCGGTGCTGGTGATCCTGGTGATCGTGATCGGCGCGCTGCTCGCTTGATGACGACCACCGCGGCGCACGCCGACATCCAACCGCGCATCGTCCGCACTCTGATGGGTGCGCAGGTGCTCGGCGGTGTCGGCATGGCCGCCGGAATAGCGGTCGGTGCGCTGCTGGCCGAGGACATCTCCGGCAAGGAATCGTTGGCCGGACTGGGCACGACCTTCCAGGTCCTCGGCGGTGCGCTGCTCGCTATCCCGACGGCACGCATCATGGCGCGCCGTGGGCGGGGGACCGGGCTGCAGGTCGCTCTCGGGCTCGCTCTCCTGGGCACCGTCCTGATCGTGATCTCAGCCGTCGTCCGGTCGTTCCTGTTGTTGCTTCTCGGCATGATGTTGTTCGGCGGCGGGACCACCGCGAACAGCCAGTCGCGTTACGCAGCCGCCGACCTGTCCCCACCGGAACGACGAGGCCGCGACCTGTCGATGGTGGTGTGGGCGACGACGATCGGGTCCGTCGTCGGTCCGAACCTGGTCGGACCGGGCAAGGCCCTCGCCGGCATCCTGCACCTTCCGCAGTTGGTCGGTACGTTCGTCTTCTCGATCGCTGGTTTCGCGGCGGCGATGCTGGTCATCCGCACCTTTCTGCATCCCGATCCGCTGCTGACCGCGCGTGCTTCTGCTGCGGCGTCGGTTCCCGCGGACGTCGTGGGCGTCGGCACAGTGCCCGTCACCGGGGCGAAACGTGACGAGGACGGCTCCATCGGTCGCGGGCTCCAGGTCGTGCGTTCCAACGCGACCGCGGCGATCGCAATCGCGATCGTGGCGCTCGGCCACTTCGTGATGGTCAGTGTGATGGTGATGACGCCCATCCACATGAAGCACGGGCACGCCGAACTCGAGGTGATCGGCTTCGTCATCTCGATGCACATCGCCGGCATGTTCGTTCTGTCACCGCTCGTCGGCTGGGCCGTCGATCGCCTCGGTGCGCCGATCGTCGCCGGCTTCGGCGGGTTCGTCCTGATCGGTGCTTCGGTGCTGTCGGCACTGTCGGCCAGCGGTTGGTCGGTGCTGTTGTTGATCGCGCTCACCGTGCTGGGCTTCGGCTGGTCGTGCGCGTTTATCTCCGGTTCGACGATGCTCACCAATGCGATCTCGCCTGCGGAGCGTCCCGCCACCCAGGGTCTGGCCGACCTGGTCATGGGGCTGTGCGGAGCAGGCGGCGGGGCGGTCGCCGGTGTCATCGTCGATCGGATGGGCTACAACCAGCTGGGATGGTTCTCGGCGGTGATCGCGTTGTTCATCGTCGTCTTGGCCGTGACGGGAATGCGGTCCCGAAAGGCGTGAGCCTCAGCGGATTCCGTGTGGCCGGAACTGGATGCTGATGCGCGGGCCGACCGGCTTGCTGGTTTTCGGAATGGCGTGCTCCCAGGTGCGCTGATGTGAACCACCCATCACGACGAGATCACCGTGGCCGAGGACGAAGCGCACCGATTCGCCGCCGCCGGCGGGTCGCATCAACAACGCTCTCGGTGAACCGACGGAGACGATCGCAACCATCGTGTCCTGCGTAGATGCGCGTCCCTCCCGGTCTCCGTGCCACGCCACCGAGTCGCGTCCGTCGCGGTACAGGCACATGCCCGCGGTGGTGAAAGGCTCTCCGAGCTCGTCGGCATAGTGCGACGAGAGTGCCGAACGAGCTTGCTGCAGGACGGGATCCGGCCAGCTCTCGGCTTCGGAATAGAACCGCAACAGGCGGGGAGTGGCCACCTCGCGGTCGTACATCATCCGTCGTTCGCCGCGCCAGTCGACGCCGCCGCTGCCACCCGGCATCAGCCTGCTGAACAACTCGTCGGCCCCGGTGAGCCAACCCGGACGCAGGTCGACCCATGCTCCGCGAGTCAAAGGAGTACGTCGGACGGCGACACCCAGGCTGCGCAGCCCGATCTGCTCCTCCTGGTCGAGCAGCGAACCCTGAAGTGCGTAGGACATAGTCCGACGCTAGGCGATCGGACCGCCGATGTCTAGAACATATGTACGAACGTTGATCAGCGTCCGAGCACCGCCATCGCAGCCGCGTAGCCGCCGAGTCCGCTGACTCCACCACCGCGCTGCGAACCGGCGCCGGCCAGCAGGATGCCGTCGTACGCCGTCGCGACTCCCCAGCGCTGCGCAGCAGTCTCGAGGCAGGCGTCGTCCTCGGCCCATGGCCAGGTCAGCGGTGCGTGGAAGATGTTGCCGCCCGGCATCGCGAGCACGTCCTGCAGATCGCGCGTGGTCTTCGTCTCGATGCAGAGGTTGCCGCCCCGATCGCGCATGACGACGTCGTCGATCGGCTCGGCGAGTACCGAGCTGAGCGAATCGAGCACCCGGCGCTGCAGGTCGTCCCGCACGTCGGCGTCCGCGTCGTCCAGCAGACGGTCGGGCGTCTGGAGCGTGAAGACCGTGAGTGTCTGGGCCCCGGACGCCTGCAGCTCGGGGGACAGGATGCTCGGATCGGTGATCGAGTGACAGTAGATCTCCGCGGGCATAGGGTCGGGAATCGATCCGGATTCTGCTGTGCTGTAGGCGGATTCGAGCTGTGAATACAGCTCGTTGATGTGGAAGGTGCCGCCGAACGCCGCCTCCGGTGCAACGTCCGTCTCCTTCAGCCGCGGCAGCCGGGACAGCAGCAGATTGACCTTCACCTGCGCACCCTCGACCCGGTCGCCGCGGGCCCCGACCAGGTCATCGAGAACGGCGGGTGCGGCAGCCCAGAGGACGGTCCCTGCGGTGGCACGGTGTTCGTCCCCGGCGGCGTCGGTCCAGCTGACGGCGCCGTGCCCGACGCCCGTGACCGTTGCGTCCGTCGTCAACGTCGCGCCTGCGGCGCGTGCAACCTCGGCCAATTGCGTTGCCACCTGGCCCATTCCACCGATGGGCACGTCCCAGTCGCCGGTGCCGCCACCGACCACGTGGTAGAGGAAGCAGATGTTGTGGCGCAGGTCTGCCTGGTGCGCGGACGCGTACGTGGAGATCAGACCGTCGGTCAGCGCGACCCCGCGTACCAGGTCGTCGGTGAAAGTGTTCTCGATGACCTCGCCGAGCGGACGATCGATGAAGTCCCGCACCAACGTCGGGTCCCCGACCAGCTGTTCCATCTGCGACCGGCGCATCAGCGGTTCGGTCATCGTCGGCCACAACTTCCGGGCGAGTTCGGTTGTGCGGCCGTAGAACTCATTCCATCGCTCGAAGTCCTCGGCGGCGCCGATCGCGTCGAAGGATGCCTTGGTCGCGTCCGCGTCGCCGTTGTCGACGAGCAGCCCGCGGGCGGCACCGGGTACGGGTGTGTAGGAGGAGTAGCGGCGGCGGGCCAGTCGCAGATTCAGGCCGAGATCCTCGATGATCCGGCGTGGCATCAGGCTGACCAGGTAGGAGTACCGCGACAGCCGAGCACCCATGCCGTCGAACGCGTCCGCCGAGACAGTCGCGCCGCCGAGATCGGACTGCCGCTCCAGCAGCAGGACCGACTTGCCTGCCTTCGCGAGGTAGGCGGCGGCAGTGAGGCCGTTGTGCCCTCCACCGACGATGACGACGTCGTGCGACGTGGTGTTGTGCATGTGCCCGATCCTAGGTGTCGGTGCGGTGTCGGTTGCTCGGGTTGGGGGACAATGGACGACACCATGCCCACCTACAACGACGTCGCGATCGTGCTGCGCACCCACAAGCTGGGCGAGCACGATCGGATCGTCACGCTGTTGACCCGCGGACGCGGCAAGGTGCGTGCGGTGGCGAAGGGGGTTCGCCGCACGAAGTCGAAGTTCGGGTCGCGGCTCGAGCCGGCGATGATCGTCCAGGTGCAGTGCTACGAAGGACGCAATCTGGACACCGTGACACAGGCCGAACTGGTCGCGGCGTACGGCCATCACATCGCGCAGGACTACGGTGCATACACCGCCGCTGCCGCGATGTTGGAGACGGCCGAGCGGTTGTGCGAGGACGGTGAGCAGCAGATTCAGCAGTTCAACCTGCTGGCGGGCGGCCTTGCGGCACTGGCGAGTTCGGCCCACGAGTCCGGGCTCGTGCTCGACAGCTACCTCTTGCGGGCCGTGGCGATCGCCGGCTGGGCGCCGACCTTCGACCGGTGCGCCGGCTGCGGCGACCCCGGGCTGCACCGTGCGTTCAATCTCGCCAGTGGGGGAGCGGTGTGCTCCTCGTGCCGTACCCCGGGATCCGGCGCCCCGCGTCCGGACACCTTCCTGCTGCTCGGTGCGCTGCTGGCAGCCGATTGGGACGTCGCCGACGCCAGCGCACCCGAGGTGCGCAACGAGGCGACCGGTCTGGTCGCGGCGTACGTGCAATGGCACCTCGAGCGCGGCGTGAGATCGTTGCGGCTGGTCGATCGCACCCCGACCGTGCTACCCGAAGGAGTTCGCCAGTGACCGTCCCGGACGTCTCGCCGCTGCACATCGACGGGATCGACCCGCCGAAGATCCCGGCCGAACTCGTCCCGCAGCACGTCGCAATGGTCATGGACGGCAACGGGCGCTGGGCCAATCAGAGGGGACTGCCGCGCACCAAGGGGCACGAGGCCGGCGAGGCGCAACTCATCGACGTGATCGCCGGGTGTATCGAACTCGGCATTCCGAACCTGTCGGCGTACATGTTCTCCACCGAGAACTGGCGGCGATCGCCGGACGAGGTGCGTTTCCTGATGGGCTTCAACCGCGACGTCATCCGTCGCAGGGTCGACCTGCTGCACTCGTGGAACGTGCGTTGCCGGTGGTCCGGGCAGCGTCCGCGATTGTGGCTGTCGGTGCTCAAGGAACTCAAGCGTGCCGAGGAACTCACCGCGAACAACACCGGCATGACGCTGCAGATGTGCGTCAACTACGGCGGACGCGCGGAGATCGCGCAGGCCTGTCAGCGCATCGCCGAGCAGGTGAAGGCGGGACGGATCAAGCCCTCGTCCATCGACGAGAAGATGATCGCCCGCAACCTCACCTGGCCCGACATGCCCGACGTCGACCTTTTCGTCCGCTCGTCCGGCGAGCAGCGCACCAGCAACTTCCTGCTGTGGCAGTCGGCGTACGCCGAGATGGTCTTCCTCGACACGCTGTGGCCCGACTTCACCCGCCAGGACCTCTGGCGAGCGGTGCAGATTTACGCCGACCGCGACCGCCGCTTCGGTGGTGCCGTCGACGCTGCGTCCAGCTGACCTGGACCAAGCGACCGTGTCATGCAGAGCGCGTCGAATGTAGCGCGCTACGTATGACACATGCTGGCAGCGCGCCCTGCATGACCTCGCTGTAAACACAAAGGGTCAGTGCTCGGCGCAGACCCCGAAGATCTCGAGGGTGTGCTCGACGTCGCGGAAACCGTTCTCGGAGCTGACCCGGTCGGCCCACTGCTCGACGGCGGGGCCCTCCACCTCGACGGTGCGGCCGCACTGGCGGCAGACCAGGTGGTGGTGGTGGCCGGTGGTCTCGCACCGTCGGTAGATGGTCTCGCCCTCGGGGGTGATCAGCGCGTCGACGGTGCCGTCGCCGGCCATCGTCTGCAGTGTCCGGTACACCGTCGCGAGACCGACCGATGCGCCGCTGGCGGTGAGCGCGGCATGCAACTGCTGCGCTGATACGAAGTCGCCGCGGGAGGCGAGCTGCTCGGCGACGGCGGTCTGCTGGCGGGTCGGTTTGCGGCTCATCAGACGTGCTCCTCGTGGGTGGTTCTGCCGGACGTCTCACGCGTCGGCGCGTGTTCATCCCAGTGGTCGTCGTGCGCAGCGTGGTGGTGCCCGTCGTGGAGGTAATCGACATGGTCGGCGTGCAGCACTGCGTCATGTCCGCAGCCGTCGTAGTGCCGGTGTGGGTGCGTGCCGGCGCGCGCACGGCGCAGGATGATCGCTCGGCGCGCCGCGGCGACGAGCGACACCACGATGAAGATCATGACGGCGGTGAGGACGACGGTGCCCCCGGACGGGGTGTCGAGTTGGTACGACGCCGCGACTCCTACAGCGCCGCACAGCACCCCGACGACGACAGCCCAGGTGGTGGACGCCCGGAAGCTTCGGCCGAGCAACTGGCCGGTGGCGTTGGGCAGAATCATCAGTGCACTGATCAGCAACAGACCGATCACGCGCATCGACAACACGACGGTCACCGACGTGAGCACCGACAGCAACAGGTTGGTCCGCATGACCGGCAGGCCGACCGCCCGGGCGAACTCCTCGTCGTTCGCCACCGCGAACAACCGCTTGCGCAGGACGGTCGTGGCACCGAGCGCGATCACGGCCAACACCGCGAACTGCCAGAGCTCGTCCGCCTGCGTGGTCAGGATCGAACCGAACAGGTACGTCGACATCGATGCACCCTGGTCGGCCGGCGCCTTTGCCAGCAGCACGACACCGAGCGCGATGCCGCCGTAGAACATCACGGCGAGAGCGACGTCCGCATTCGTTTTGCCGCGCAAGCGAATTGCCTCGATCACGCAGGCAGCAAGTATCGCCGCGACCAGCGCGGTCCAGGTCGGCGCGGCGCCGGTGAGCACGCCGATCGCGACGCCGGCAAGTGCGACGTGACCGAGTCCGTCCCCGATCAACGACAGCCGCCGTTGCACCAGAAAGACACCCACGGCGGGCGCCGCGGCGCCGACGAGCACAGCAGCGATGAACGCCTGGCGCATGAAGTCGAGTTCGAACATCTCAAGCACGACGGCCTCCTACGCGGCGTGACACTGCGGGCGGGGGAGTGATGCCGTCCCACGGGCCGACTGCGTACGTGGACCGCTCGGGATCGCCGGGGCCGCAGTGACCGTCGTGGGACGCGGTCGCCAGGATGCGTCCGCGCTCCTGCTCCGCCCACTCCACGGGAGTCCCGTCGAAGGCCAGTCCGCCTTGGGCGATCTCGACGATCCGGTCGACGATGCCGCGCAGTGCGACCAGTTCATGGGTGACGATCAACATGGTGGTGCCCTCGTCGGCGAGCCGGTGCAGCACCTCCGCGAGCACGGTCTGGCTGGCGGTGTCGACGCCCGCCGTGGGTTCGTCCATGATCAGCAGGTCCGGGCGCCCGGCCAGCGCACGGGCGATGAGTACCCGGCGTTGCTGGCCGCCGGACAGGTCGGACACCTCCGCGTCGACCCGATCGCCCAGCCCGACCTGAGCGAGTGCTGCGTCCACGGCGGCCCGGTCGTCGGCGCCGGCCGGCCGGTACCAGGGCCGGTGCGCGAGGCGCCCGGTCTCGACGATCTCGCGGACCGTGGCGCGTACGGACGCAGACAGGGTGTGCCGCTGCGGGACGTAACCGATGCGGCGTCGCACCTCGCGGGTGCGCGGCGGATCACCGAAAACGGCGGCGTCACCACCGAGTTGGTCGGCCAGGCCGAGCAGGCCCTTGACGAAGGTGGACTTCCCGGATCCGTTCGGCCCGACGACGGCCATCACCTGTCCGGTCGGCACGTCGAAGGTCAGTCCGTCGACGACGACGCGGCCCCCGTATCCGAAGGCCGCATCGTTCAGTCGTAGCGCTGAGGGACTCATCGGCACGATTGTCCCTTCTTCAGCGCCTGAAGGTTGGCCTTCATCACCGAGACATAGTCCTTGGCGGGGGACTTGTCGGTGAGTCCTTCCAGCGGGTCGAGCAGTGCGACCTTCGCCCCGGTCTGCTTGGCGACGGTTTCAGCGACGGCCGGCGACGTCAACACCTCGGTGTAGATAGTGGTGACCTTGTGCTTGCGGACGTAATCGGCGACTGCCTTGAGGCGTCCGGGGGTCGGCTCCTGCTCAGGTGAGATCGCCGTCACCCCGACCTGGTGCAGCTTGTAACGATCGGCGAGGTAGCCGAACGCCGTGTGTGCGGTCACCAACTCGCGGCTGGTGCAGGTCGCCAGCGTCGAGGAGAACGACCCGTCGAGCGACGTGAGCTCCTTGACGAAAGTCGCTGCGGACGAACGGTATCGGGACGCGTTCTTCGGGTCCTGCTTCGAGAAGCGCTCACCGATCGCAGCCACCACGGACGCGTACCGCACCGGGTCGAGCCAGAAGTGCGGGTCGTAGATGCCGTGGTCGTGGCCCTCGTGATCACCCTGTTCGTCACCGTGGTCGTGAGCATCGCCGCCGACCTTCGTCACGTCATCCGCGTGCAGGGACAGGTTCGCCGTCGACGACACGTCGAACGACTCGGGCGCCGAGGACGCGCTCGCGTCGACGGACGGCTGGAAGCCCTTGAGGTAGATCAGCAGCGACGACTGCTGGATGGACGCGGCGTCCTTCGGCTTCAGTTCCAGGTCGTGCGCGTCGGCGCCCGGCTTGGTCAGATTGGTCACCGACGCCGTGGAGCCGCCGACCCGTTCGGCCGCATGCTGCAACGGGTAGAACGTCGTCACCACGTTCAGTGTCGCGCCGTCCTTCTTCGCGGCGCCGTCCGCAGTGCTCGGGTCGGAGCCGCAGGCGGCGAGGGACGTGGCGAGAGCGGCGGCGACGAGAGGGACGGCGAGACGAAGCATGAGAACGATTCTCAATCAGTTGAGAATCGTTGTCAAATCAGCAGACCTTCGGCGGCGAAGCAGACGACGGCCAGCGCAGCGACCAGGAGCAGCACGGCGCACCGCATCACCCGTTCGGGCAGCGACAACCGCGGCCAGAGGAGATAGGCCAGCCAACCGACGAATGTGGCCGCGACCACCAGGAGGATCCCGCCGAGCACTCCCCGCAACAGCACACCCGCCGCGACCAGAACGGCGAACAGCACGATCGGCAGCGCTCGCGGCGTCCGGCTGAGCGTCTCGACCATCGGGTTGCTGCGGTGTTCGATCTTCGCGCGCAAAGGCGACACGGAAACGGAAGGGGTCTGATCCTGCACCCGACGAGCCTAACGGCGACCTGTCCGTGCGACGAACCCGCCGATTTGCACCGGCCTGAGACGATGGTGGACGCCATGACTACGACCGTTCCCGCTCCCGTGCTGCCTGCCCTGCAGATCGGCAACCAGCGCATCGAGACGCCGGTGGTGCTCGCCCCGATGGCCGGCATCACCAACCGCGCGTTCCGTCGCTTGTGCCGTCAATACGGCAATGCCGGCTCGGACGCGGCGGGTGCCAGTGGTGCGAGCAGCCTGTACGTCAGCGAGATGATCACCTCCCGCGCACTGGTCGAGCGAACCCCGATCACGATGCGATTGATCGAGCACGACCCGGACGAGTCGCCGCGCTCGATCCAGCTGTACAGCGTGGACCCGGCCACGACGGCAGCTGCGGTAAGGATGCTCGTCGAGGAGGACCGCTGCGACCACATCGATCTCAACTTCGGTTGCCCGGTGCCCAAGGTCACCCGCAAGGGCGGCGGCTCAGCGCTGCCGTGGAAGACCGAACTCTTCCGCGGCATCGTCAGCAACGCCGTTCGTGAAGCCGCCAAGGCCGACATTCCGGTGACGGTCAAGATGCGCAAGGGCATCGACGACGACCACCTCACCTACCTCGAAGCCGGACGGATCGCCGAAGGCGAGGGCGCCGCCGCGGTTGCCCTGCACGCGCGCACGGCCGCACAGGCCTACTCCGGCACCGCCGACTGGTCGGCGATCCGAACACTCAAGAAGACGGTCACCTCGGTCCCCGTCCTCGGCAACGGCGACATCTGGTCGGCCGAGGACGCGGTCCGGATGGTCGCCGAGACCGGCTGCGACGGAGTCGTCGTCGGCCGCGGGTGCCTGGGCCGGCCGTGGCTGTTCACCGATCTCGCCGCCGCATTCTCCGGTTCGTCGCACCGGGTGGAGCCCACCATGCGCGAGGTCGCGCAGACGCTGCGCCTGCACACCGAGTACCTCGTCGAGTTCTACGAGTCCGAGCAGAAGGCGTGCCGCGACATCCGCAAGCACATCGCCTGGTACCTCAAGGGATTCCGGGCCGGTTCGCACATCCGCAGCAGCCTGGCGCTCGTCGACAGTCTGGCCGCGCTGGACGACCTCATCGCAACCATGGACCTCGACCAGCCGTGGCCGGGCGAGGCCGCAGAGGGCCAGCGTGGACGCGCCGGTTCCGAGCGGCGCGTGATCCTGCCGGACGGCTGGCTCGACAGCCAGGAACTCTCGCCGCAACAGCGCGCCACGATCGCGGCCGCCGAGATCGACGCCAGCGGCGGCTGAGGATCAGTCCGTCTCGACCGGACGGTCCGGGTCGGTGATCCAGTGCGACCACGACCCCACGTAGACGCCGGTGCGGGGATTGATGCCACTCGCCTGCAGCGCCAGCGCCAGGTGGGACGCCTGCACGCCGGACCCGCAGTAGACGCCGACCTCGCTGTCGGGTCGCACCCCGGCCGCCGTGAAGCGCATGGCCAGATCGTCCGGGTGCAGGAAGCGTCCGTCGGGACCCACGTTGGCCAACGCGGGCATTGACACAGCACCCGGGATGTGGCCGGCGACCGGGTCGATCGTCTCGTTCTCACCGCGGAACCGGTCGGCCGGACGAGCGTCCAGCAGCACCGAACGGTAGGCCAGGTCGGCCGCCTCGTCCGCGTCGAGGACCGGCGTGCAGCCCGGGGTGGCGACGAACTCGCCGGGCACCACCGGGTCGACCTGCGAGGTCACCGGATGACCGGCTGCGACCCACGCCTCGAAACCGCCGTCCAGCACGTATACGTCGGTGTGGCCGAAGTGTTGAAGCAGCCACCAGGCGCGGCTCGCGGCAAGCGAATTCGCCTGGTCGTAGGCAACGACCGGACGGTCGTCGGTCACGCCGGCCGCGCGCATCGCCCGCTCGAAGGTTTCGTGATCGGGCATCGGGTGGCGGCCGTCGTCGCCGGGCTCACCGCTGAGCACTTCCTCGAACTCGATCCACTGCGCGCCGGGCAGATGCGCCTCGTCGTACGCCGCGCGCTGCGACGGCGCGTTCAACTGCCAACGGACGTCGAGCAGCACCGGATCCAGGGATCCTTCGTCCATGACCTGCTTCAGGCGTTCGGCGCTGACGAGCGGGCGGTTCCTGCGGTTCATGACACGAGCGTAGAGCGCAGGCGGGCTCGACCGGGCTCGCACCATCGGGTGGTATGGGAACCTGGGCACATGTGCCGCAACATCCGTCCGCTGAACAACTTCGAACCGCCGGCGACCGACGACGAGGTGCAGGCTGCTGCACTGCAGTACGTGCGCAAGATCGCCGGCACCACCAAGCCGTCCGCCGCCAACCAGGCAGCGTTCGACGAAGCGGTGGAGCAGATCGCACACGCCAGCCGGCACCTGCTGGACGCCCTGGTGACGACCGCGCCGCCCAAGGACCGTGAGGTCGAAGCTGCCAAGGCTCGCGCCCGCGCGCAGGCGAGGTACGGCGCCACCGCCTCATGACCGCCGATTCGACCGCCCCGACGATCGAACAACTCGACACCCAGTCCCGCATCGTGCTGCGCGGTTGGCTCGGTGACGCCGCGCGTCTCGGGATCGACGTCGAGTCGGCCGACAGCATCGAGGCCGCGTACGAGAAGTACTTCGACGAGGTGCTCGCGACCGACGAGGATGCTCGTACCGACCCCACTGCGACGCTCACCGCGATCGGGATGGCACTCGGCGAGCACCTGCGCCGCACCACCGATGCCGACTGGCGCATCGTCACCGACGACCAGGGCCGTGACCTGGCGTTGGTGAGCGCGGACGAGGCATCCATCCTGTTCCCGGTCGACCCGATCGCCGACAACTGGGCAGCCCAGCAACGCGGCTGGTTGGTGCAGTTCGTCGACGTCGTCCCGCAGATGTTCCAGGCGCAGCAGTGACCCATCCGTTGATGTCGGACCCCTTCGTGCAGGAGTTCGAGCAGGGTCGCATCGATGCGAAGAACCGCGCGAACAAGCGGAACGGATCCACTGCCTTCGGGCTCCTCGTCGCCCGGATCGGCCGGTGTCGGATCACTCGGGGTCCGCGCGGGATGTGGCTCGCCGACCGGTACCGCTTCGGATTCCCTGCCGCGGGCGCGTTCACCGTGGGTAGCGTCGCGATCACCCGCCAGGAGTGGCCGGAGATCCTCGAGCACCGCGAATGGTTGCTGCGCCATGAGGAGTGGCACTCGTTCCAGTACCAGCGGTGCGGCGGCCTGCCGTTCATCCCGCTGTACCTCGCGGCGTGCGCGTGGTCGAAGCTGCTCACCGGCGATCACTGGTCACGCAACCGGTTCGAGCGCGGCGCGGGTCTGGCGATCGGCGGCTACACCGAACACAGCATGCGCTCGCCCTTGCGCGTCTTCGCCGGCAGGAGAGGCCGATGAGTGGGTACTCGCCCCGGGATCGCGAACGCTTCGTCGGGGAGGATCCTGCGCAGAAGAGCGCCGACCGCGACGATTTCGCGCGCGACCGGGCCCGGATCCTGCATTCGGCCTCCTTGCGTCGGTTGGCTGCCAAAACACAAGTGCTACAGCCGGATTCGGACGACTTCATTCGCAACCGGTTGACCCACTCGCTCGAGGTCGCGCAGATCGGACGCGAGATCGCCTCCGCGCTCGGCTGCAACGCGGACGTCGTCGACACCGCATGTCTGGCCCACGACCTCGGTCACCCGCCGTACGGCCACAACGGTGAGACCGCACTGGATGCGATCGCGTCCGACATCGGTGGCTTCGAGGGCAATGCGCAGACCTTTCGGTTGCTGACCCGTATCGAGGCGAAACGCTCGACCCCGCAGGGACGCTCGGTGGGCCTCAACCTCACCCGCGCCAGCCTGGACGCGGCCTCGAAGTACCCGTGGACGCGCGGCGACGGACCGGCGCGGACCCGCAAGTTCGGCTGCTATGCCGACGACCGGGAGATCTTCGGCTGGGTGCGAGCCGATGCCCCGTCGAAGGCTCGCTGTCTCGAAGCGCAGGTCATGGACTGGGCGGACGACGTCGCCTACTCGGTGCATGACGTCGAGGACGGCGTCACCTCGGGCCTCATCGACCTGCGAGTGCTGGGGTCGGCGACCGAGGTCAACGAGCTTGCCCACTTGGCGCAGCGGTTGTACGCACCACACCTGTCGGTCGCCGAGATCGAAAGTGCGGCAACGGCATTGCTCGGTAGCGGCGCGGTGCCCGCGGAGCGAGGCAGCGGCCGGGCCGCCGTCGCCTCGTTGAAGGACATGACCAGCAGGCTCATCGGATGGTTCGTGCGCGAGGCAGTGCGAGCCACCACCGATCGCCACGGCGAGGGCAGGCTGCTGCGATACGCCGCCGATCTGGTGGTGCCCGACAACGTGGTCGCGGAGTGCGTCCTGCTCAAGGCGACCGCTGCGCGGTTCGTGATGTTCACCGACGAGCGCAATGAACTGATGGCTCGACAGCGCGATGAACTGATCGGACTCGTCGATCTGCTGAGCGCCCGCCCCGACCTGCTGGATCCGCTGTTCGCCGAGGAGTACGACCTGGCGACGGACGATGGCACCCGCCTGCGGGTGGTCGTCGACCAGGTGGCGTCGATGACCGACCTGCGGGCCCGGCTGCTGGCCCGCACCCAACTCTGATTCACCCGTTGCTCGGGCCCTGCGGAGGGCGGTCGAGCGCAGGCAGGCAGCGACATAGACTTCGAAGTCGCGGGCGAACGACGAGAGGTGGTGAACGATGGCGGGCCTGATCAAGGAAGACGACATCGCTCTCGTCAAGGAGAAGGCGGCGATCGACGAGATCGTCGGCGAACACGTCACGCTGCGTCGTTCCGGTCCCGGCTCGCTGAAGGGCCTGTGCCCGTTCCACGACGAGAAGACCCCGTCGTTCTACGTCCGGCCGGCCGTCGGCGCTTACAACTGCTTCGGCTGCGGCAAGGGCGGCGACGTCATCAACTTCGTGATGGAGGTCGAGCACCTCACCTTCGCCGAGACCGTCGAGCGGCTGGCCGCGAAATACAGCGTCGAACTGCACTACGAGCAGGGCGTCGGGCCACGTCCGGAATCCATCGGCCGACGGACCCGGCTGCTCGAGGCGCACCGGGTTGCGGACGAGTTCTACCAGGAGTCGCTCATCTCGTCGGGCGAGGCACGAACCGCCCGCGACTTCCTACGCGCCCGCGACTTCAACAGCGCGCAGTGCAAACCGTTTGGGGTCGGCTACGCACCACGAAGCGGCGAGGCGCTCGCAGATCTCTTGCGCCGCAAGGGTTTCACCGCTGAGGAGATCGTCACTGCCGGGCTGGTCGGGCAAGGTCGACGGGGCTTGTACGACCGGTTCCGCGGACGCCTGGTCTGGCCGATCCGCGACATCACCGGGGACACGATCGGGTTCGGCGCGCGACGGATCTTCGACGACGACCGCATCGAGGCCAAATACCTCAACACCTCCGAGACGCCGATCTACAAGAAGACCCACGTCCTCTACGGTCTCGACCTGGCCAAGAAGTCGATCTCGTCGGACCGTCGAGCCGTGATCGTCGAGGGCTACACCGACGTGATGGCCTGTCACCTTGCCGGTGTGCCGCATGCCGTGGCCACCTGCGGCACCGCGTTCGGTACCGAACACATCAAGTCGATCCGCCGGCTGATCCGCGACGAAGCGGGACAGGCGCCCGGACGTGTGGTGTTCACTTTCGACGGCGATGCCGCCGGGCAGAAGGCGGCGATGAAGGCCTTCGACATGGACCAGCAGTGGGCTGCGCAGTCGTACGTGTCCGTCGCCCCCGACGGCATGGACCCGTGTGAGCTTCGACTGGCCGAAGGCACGCCGGGAGTGGAGTCGCTGATCGAGTCGGCGATCCCCATGTTCGAGTTCGCGGTGCGCACGACGCTCGACCGGTTCGACCTCGGCAGCGTCGAGGGCCGCGTCCGCGGAATGCGTGCAGTTGCCCCGATCATCAAGGGAATTCGCGACTCCGCTATGCGTCCGGCGTACACCCGAGAGGTCGCCGGATGGATCGGTGTGCCGCTCGACCAGCTCGAACTCGAGGTGCACAAGGCCTCCGCGATCAAGGTCGACGAACGTCCGGCCCGTAAACCCGAGCCCGAGCCCGAGCAGGAGACGCCGGGCATCGCGCTGCCCGACTTCAGGAACCCGCTCGTTGTCGCGGAGATGCAGTTGCTCTCGTGCATGCTCCAGTTCCCGTCGGCGGTGCCCGGCCCGCAGCTGATGGAACTGTCCGTCGACGACTTCCTCGCGCCGGCGCACGGCAAGATCTTCGAAGCGGTGATGCAGGTCGGCGACCCATCGACGAAGTCGTTGCGGGCCTGGAGTGATGCGGTGCGAGCCGCCGCCCCCGAGGAGATCGGCGGCTACGTGGCGCGACTCTCGGTCACCGAACTGCCCACCCGCATCGACCGCAACACCGGGCTGCCCGAACCGCGGTTTGCCGCCTCGCTGATCGCCCGCGTGCGCGATGCGGCGATGCGGCGCCGGATCGACGACGTGATGGCTCAACTACGTCAACACTCCGGCGACGCCGAGATGGCCCGGCAGTTGTCAGCGCGCCTGCTGCAGTTGCAGGCCGCGCACGCGCGCATGGCCACCGAGTGACCCATCGACCATCCAACGACCGAGGAGAACCTGATGCGCATGTTCGGGCGCGACCCCAAAGCTCCCGCCGATCTGACCGATGCGCTCGACCTGCCGCGCGGACACAAGGTGCTGGCGTATGCCGTCGACGACAACACCGGCCACACCGTCGCGGCGTGCACCGCCGAACTTGCGATCGTCCGTGACACAGCGGTGCTGTGGCGCAAGCCCTGGTCTTGCGTCGACACCGGTCAATGGAGCTCGGACACCTGGACGTTGACCATCACCTGGATCGATCGCAGCAAAGGTGTCCAGTTCACCTTCAAGGACACCGACACCCGCCTGCCCGAGGTCTTCCACGAACGCGTGCAGGCGTCCGTCGTGCTGTCCGCGGCCTTGCCGACGACCGGTCCGGGACAGTCCGGACGAGTGGTGATTCGCAAGGATCTGCGCACGGGGGAATTGTTCGAGCAGGTCGTCCTCGGACGCCGAACCGCAGCGTCCGATCCCGCCGTCGCGCAGGCTGTCGAGCAGGTCGGCGCGCACCTACGCGACCAGGTAGGACTCCCACCGGAGCGCAGCTGAATCGGTGCCTGACTCGATTCGGTGGTTGGGCGCCCGATTTGCTAGAGTTTCGTCTCGCGCCCACCAGGGACACATTCCCCTGTAGCTCAATTGGCAGAGCAGCCGGCTGTTAACCGGCAGGTTGTTGGTTCGAGTCCAACCGGGGGAGCACACAAGCCCCGACCAGTTCGCTGGTCGGGGCTTCTTCGTGCCTAGGCATCGTGCATCTGTTCCTGCGCAGCTCGCCACAGGTCGTTCGTGATCTGCGCGCCACCGCCGCTCGGCAGGTCGCGCCACCCGGTGCCGGCCCACAGGTGGACGAACCGCGGATCGTTGGCTGCCGTTGCCGCTTTCCGCAACGGCTGGGTGACCTGGTGAACCGCGGGATAGGCCGCCGGCGCGGCGTGATCGAAGCGGTCGATGAAATCGTTGCGCAAACCGCGGGCGAAGCGCCCGGTGAAGCAGCGCGTCACCGCCGTCTCGGTGAAACGCGGGTCGCGCAGCGCGGCGCGGTGAATGGCGGACGTGCCGGCCTCGTCGGCGTCCAGGAAGGCCGTCCCGAGTTGGACGGCGTCCGCGAAAGCCAGGGCGTCGGCGATGGATGAGCCGGCCGACAGGCCACCCGCGGCGATGATCGGCAGGTCGACGGACTGGACGATGTGCGCGAGCAGCGACAGCAGCGTCGTCCTGTCGGGTTCGGTCGACGTGTGGTGAGTGCCCCGGTGGCCGCCGGCGTCCGGACCCTGCACGACCAGCCCGTCGTACCCGAGTTGCTCGGCAGCACGAGCCTCCGACAAGGACGTGACCGTGGCCAGGACGCAGGTGCCCACGGCCTGCAAGGCGCCGACCACGTCCGCATCTGGGAGGCCGAACGTGAACGAGACCATCGGCACCGGATCTTCCTGCAGCGCAGCAAGTTTCGCGTCCCAGTCCTCCGTCTCAGCCTTGTGGGACGGGAGCTCGTCGAGTCCGAATTCGGACGCCGTGGGCAGCAAGGAGCGGCGGTAGACCTCCAGTGCCGCATCGTCCACCGGGTCGTCGTTCGGCACGAAGAGGTTGACGCCGAACGGGCGCTCGGTCAGCGACCGCACCTCGGCGATCTGCGCACTCATCTCCTGCGCGGTGCGGTACCCGGCAGCCAGGAACCCGGAACCTCCCGCGTCGGCAACAGCAGCGACGAGAGCCGGCGTGGAGGGCCCACCGGCCATCGGGGCAGCGACGATCGGAACAGGCAGACGGGCGGCGAGTGTTTCGAACGAGTTCACCGTTCCATCCTGACAGCGGCGCGATCCCGCCTGAGCCCGGGCGGTCTTGCCATTCCTAACCGAACCATCATCGTTCGTTCACCCGAGCGTCACCCCGTCGGTGGCACCCGCTCCTAGCGTCGGGAGGCGGCCCGTCCTCGCGGCGGCCACGCGTCCGTGCACCCCGCCGCGGACGCATCGAACGATCCGCCTGGAAGGTGTGAACCTTGACCCCTGCACAGCCTGAACACCGGCGCCTGATCCCGCTTGCCACCGATCGCCCCCACAACGGCAGCCGGTCGCTGATGACCTGTCACTACCGTTGCGCCGACAGCTGCTTCCAGCCCGTCGCCAACGAGAGCGACAACAAGTACTTCGGCGATATCGTCGCCGGCACCTCCCGCCGTACCTTCCTCAAGGCCGTCGGTGCCACCACCGCCGTGGCCGGCGCCGCCGTAGCCGTCGCGGGTCCCGCTGCCGCCGGTGAAGGACGCGGTCACGCCCTCGGTCACAAGGTCTACGAGTTCGAGTCGACGCCGCCGATCCCGTTCGAGACCGACAAGGTCGTCACCCCTGAGGGATTCACCTGGAAGCCGTTGGTCAAGTGGGGCGATCCGATCATCGCCGGCGCGCCGGAGTTCGACTTCGACAACCAGACGGCGGCCGCTCAGGAGAAGCAGTTCGGCTACAACTGCGATTACGTCGGCCTGGTCCGGCACGGGCGCTCGGGTCGCGGGTTGCTGGTGGTCAACAACGAGTACACCAACGACGAATTGATGTTCCGGGGATTCACCGGCTACTCCTCGATGACCAAGGAGCAGATCAAGATCGCGATGGCCGCGCACGGCATGTCCGTGGTCGAGGTCGCCCGCAAGGGACGCGAGTGGGAAGCCAAGATGGGCGCTCGTAAAAACCGCCGCATCACCCCGAACACCGAGTTCGCGATCACCGGCGCTGCTGCCGGATCCAAGCTGCTGCGCACCAAGGCCGACCCGACCGGCCGCCGTGTGTACGGCACGTTCGCCAACTGCGCCGGTGGCACCACTCCGTGGGGCACCGTCCTGTCCGGCGAGGAGAACTTCAACGGCTACTTCAAAACGGCGTCCGCGCCGGCCGGGCAGGAAGCCGCGTACAAGCGGTATGGCATCACCGGCAGCAAGGGCCGCAACTGGGACTCCGTGGACCCGCGCTTCGACACCTCGATGGAGCCCAACGAGGTCAACCGATTCGGCTACGTCGTCGAGATCGACCCGACCGACCCGACGTCCACCCCGCGCAAGCACACGGCCCTCGGCCGCCTCAAGCACGAAGGCGCCAACGTCCAGATCGCGCGCAACGGACACGTGGTCGCCTACACCGGTGACGACGAGCGCTACGACTACCTGTACAAGTTCGTCTCCAAGCGCAAGTACCGCGTGGGCGACCGCCGCCACAACATGACGCTGCTGGAGGAGGGCGACCTCTACGTCGCCAAGTTCACCGGCGACGGTCAGCAGGACGGCGTCTGCGATGGCACCGGCACCTGGCTGCCGCTGGTGGTCGGCGGCAAGTCGAAGATCGCCGGCATGTCGGTCGAGGAGGTCCTGGTCTGGACGCGCCTGGCCGCCGACAAGGCCGGCGCGACCAAGATGGACCGCCCCGAGGACGTCGAGCCCAGCCCGGTCACCGGCAAGGTCTACGTCGCGCTGACCAACAACTCCAAGCGCACCGCCGCCGAGGTCGACGAGGCCAACCCGCGTCCGAGCAACAAGCACGGTCAGGTGCTGGAGCTGGTCGAGGACCGCGGCGACCACACCGGTACGACCTTCACTTGGAAGCTCGTGCTGATCTGCGGTGACCCGGAGGACCCGACCACGTACTTCGACGGGTTCGACAAGAGCGAGGTCAGCCCGATCTCGTGCCCGGACAACGTGGCCTTCGACTCCGAGGGCAACCTGTGGATCTCGACCGACGGCAACGCTCTGGGCAACGCGGACGCGTTCTTCATGATGCCGCTCGACGGTGCCGACGCTGGTCACCTCAAGCAGTTCCACACCGTGCCTCACGGTGCGGAGTCGGCGGGCCCGCTGATCGTCGACGACAAGACGGTGTTCTGCGCGGTTCAGCACCCGGGTGAGGTCGACGGGGCGAGCCCGTCGGCGCCCGCGAGCCTGTTCCCGTACGACGGCACCGGTCAGCCGCGTCCGTCGGTGATCCAGGTGTTCCGTGACAAGTCGGGCAAGCCGGGCAAGCAGGGGCGACCGGGCAAGCCGGGACGTCACTGAGGCCGACGTTCGGCCCCGTTCACCGTCGTGGTGAGCGGGGCCGAACGCATGTGGTGCAGGGGCTAGCGAGTGTTCGCTGCGGCGGCCAGATGGGGCACCAGCCGTGCCCGCACGATCGGAAGCATCGAGTCGGCGAACAGCTTGGACACGTGCTTGTCGTCGCGATAGACCAGCACGTTCCCGATCACCGGGGGACAGTTCTCGGTGGGGCAGATCCAGTCGTTGAAGTTCACGAAGCTGCTTGCTGTTTGCTGCGCACCCTGCTTCAGATTGGCGGTGCCGTTCCCATCGTTGCGTCCGAAGGCGCAGTCGGAGTTCGCCGTCAGACGAGCCGACGCGACGCACGCGATGATGTCGTCCGGTGAGTTCGGGATGTCCGCGAGTGCCACAACCCGGATGCCTGCCTTCTTCAGCAGGTTCCACTGCGCGACGTACCCGGCGGTCATCAACTCGCTGCTCGGCCGGCCGTCGTTCGTCAGAGCGTCACTCGCGTACCCCGAGGTGACGACCGCTGCCGGTCTGATGTCCTTCGTCAGCAGCGTCATCACCGCCTTGTTCCAGGTGAAGCATTCGCGGTAGTTGTTCCCCGCCGAGCGGCTGCGGTAGATGGTCTGCGCGGTCAGCGGACAGGATGCCTTGGTGATGACGACGACCTTCCAGCCCTTCTCCTTGCCGACCGTGTGCAGGACGTCCGCCCAATGGTCGGCCTTGGAGTCGCCGACGAGGGCGATCGTGGTGCTGCTGTTCTCATCGCCGGCTGTGCAGATCTTCGGCGCGGTCGTCTCGATGGTCGACAGGCAGGTGTGCTCGGGTTTGTTCTTGCTCACGACGAGTGGGTCGGGACTGATCGACGTCGGCTTCAGATCCAGGGATCCGGGCTCCGGCGGACGCAGGTAGGGGTCCGGATTCGGGCTCGCCCCGTCCTTGCGATGCACGGTCGGGGCAGGTGTCTGCGCGCTCCCCAGCCCCCTGGCCTCGGACGTGTCGACCTGCTGGACCTGTGCAACGGCAAGGGTGTTCAGGGTGCCCGCCGCTCCGATGCCGACCACCGTGCACAGAGCGCCGACCGCGAGTGCCCGCCGGGCCGGCCGGCGCAGCACACTGGCGAAACGCACAGGGTTCTCGACGAACTTCAACGTGAACCAGGCAGGAACGAGGGACCCGAGACTGATCAGCAGCTTCACCGGCCACGGCAGCGGCCCGTACTTCGCGTCGAACGTCACCAGCAACGGCCAGTGCCACAGGTACGCGCCGTACGACAGTCCTCCGACGAACAGGAACGGCTTGCTGCCCAGCAGGCGCAACGGCAGGTTAGGTACGCCACGCGACCCCCCGGCGATCACCGCCGTGGTGGCGAGTGTCGGGATCAATGCCCTCGAGCCCGGCCAGTTCTGCTCGTCGGCCAACGGAATCGCGACGGCCACCAGCGCGATGAGACCGGCCCACATCACAGCAGTGGCGACCCGCACGGGCAGGCGGTTCCAGAACGTGGCGGTGACGGCAACCAGCGCACCGATCCCGAGCTCCCACAGCCGGGTGTGCGTGACGAAGTATGCCTTCGCGGGGTCGGTCGTGGTCGCATGGATCGACCAGGCGAGCGACGGGACGATGACGCACAGCAGGGCCATGCCGATGGCGAGCCGGCGTCGGTGAACAGCACGGCGGGTCGCCAGGACGACCAGGCCGATCAGCAATGGCCAGACCAGGTAGTACTGCTCTTCGACTGCGAGCGACCAGAAGTGCTGGACAGGTGAAGGCTCGGTGCCGGCGAAGTAGTCGACCGACTGGGACGCCAAGCGCCAGTTGATGACGTAGGTAGCCGAGGCCAGGATGTCGCCACAGATCTGACGCCAGGTCGTCACTGGCATTGCCCACCAGGTGAGCAACATCGATGCCACCAGGACGATCGATGCCGCCGGGAGCAGACGCTTGGCTCGTCGTGCCCAGAAGTCGGCGAACGAGATTCGACCGGTGCGGTCGACTTCGCGCAGCAGCAGTCCGGTGATCAGGAACCCGGAGATCACGAAGAAGACGTCGACTCCGATGAACCCTCCGTGCATCCCCGGCACACCAGCATGGGCGAGCAGGACGAACCCCACGGCGATCGCACGAAGTCCCTCGATGTCCGGCCGGAACTTGGCGTGGGCCAGAGCGCTTGCCGTGGCGGCGGCTTCGGTCGGTCCTTCGTGATGCGACGTGCGCGCGGCCGCCGTTTTCGACGTGTCCTGCATGCATGACCCCCTCGATACGTCGGAGGTCAGGATGACGTAGATCACACCCGTGCGCATCACGGCACGCCCAAGCAGCCGGCTTTCGGCCGGCGCCGGTAGTCGGAAGCGCCCGCTGGTGCCGTGTTCGGTTCAGGCCTGGTCGGCGCGTTCGGCCAGTAGAGCCAGGCGGCGCAGAGTCTCCCTGTTGCGAGCGGCGATGCCCACCTGCCGTGCGGGCTTGGGCGTGTGCGCGAGCGGCCCGGAGACTGCGTCCTCCTCCATGCTGATCACGGTGCCACCGTCCGGAGTGGCGATGAGGTGGATGGCGACGATGGCGGTGCCGAACGGACGGGTCTTCGCCTCCAGCCGTAAGGACTTGCCCGGTTCGCAGTCCCGTACCGCGGTCTCGTCATCCAGCAGCAACGGCCAGTTGCCGACACTGTGATGCAATTTTGTTCCGGGTGAAGGGAATCCGGCCTCCACGGCGCGCATGCGCGAGGCTCCCACCACCCACGACGGATAGGCCCACCCGTCGGCGAGCACCGACCAGACGGCTTCCGGCGAAGCGGGCGTGGTGTGTTCGACCGAGATGGTGCGCATGGAGTCTCCTGTGGTTCAGCGTGGTTTAGGGGGGGTTCAGAATCGGGGCAGGGTGGTGTCGATGGAGCGGCGCACACGGCGTTCGAGTGCGCCTCGAACTTTGCCGGCGAGACCGCTGTCGGCCAACGCGGCGCGCGCCGCCATGTGGCCGGCCCCGCCGTGCACGCCGCCGCCGGGATGGATCGCGGCGCTGCCGAGGTAGAGCCCGGGCAAAAATGTGCGGGGTCCACCCAGTCCGGTGGCGGGTCGCCAGAACGCCTGCTGGAACAACTGCATGGTGCCTCCGCCCACTGCACCCTCACCCAGGTTGGCGTTCGAGTCCTGTAGTGATCGCGGTGTCTGGTCCCAGCGTTCGACCACCAGATCACGCCACCCCGGCGCGAACTCCTCGAGCATGCGCTCGCAGTTGCGGATCAAGTGTTCGGTGCCGTCGTCGTCGGTGACGCCGCGCGGGAGGTGGCTGTATACCCACATCGACTCGGTGCCGGCGGGGGAGCGCAGCGGATCGGTCGACGTCATCTGTCCGACCAGGGCGAACGGGTGCTCAGGGATGCGTCCGGAGCCCAGATCGGCACTCCAGCGCACGAGGTCGCTGTGACCACCGCCGACGTGGACCACCGAGGTCGACCGCCCGGCTTCCGCGGTCCACGGCATCGCACCCGACAGACCGAGGTTGATCTTGATGGTGGGCAGATCCCAGGTGAAGCGCTCCATCCGTGCCCGGAGTCCGGCCGGTACGTCCTCGAGCAACGTGCCGTACAGCATCGGTGCGCTGGTGTCGGCGATGACGACCGGTGCCTTGATGAACTCTCCGGACGCGAGGTCGACGCCCGAGGCGCGTGCGTGCTCGGCTCTGATCCGGACGACAGGCGTACCGGTTCTGATCTCGACGCCGGCTGCTTCAGCACGGGAACGCAGTGAGCGGGCCAGGGCGCCGGCGCCCCCGACCGGGGTCGGGAAACCGACGTCCTGGGCGAGCATCGTCATGATCCAGCCGTACACGCCACTGCCGGGCGCTTCAGGTGGGATGTCGGCGTGCATCGCGTTGCCGGACAGCAGATCTCGCGCCGCTCGACCACGGAATCGTTCGACCGACAGTTGCTCGACGGGTAGCAGCGCGAAGCGGACGAAGTCGAGCAGATTCGTCGCGCCGACTGCCTTCGCCAGTTTCGGTGCGTGGCGAACCGGCGGCCAGGACAGCAGGAGGGCGTCGAGCAGCGGATCCTTGAGCGAGGCGAAGCTGTCGACCAGTTCGAGCCATGCTGCTCCGTCACCCGGAGCGTCCGCGTCCAGACGGGCCGCCGTGTGTGTGGGATCGGCGTGCAGCAAGGCACCCGAGGTGTCGTCGGGCCGGCCGAGATGGGCGACGACCCGCTCGCTGCGCGCCCACTGCAGCCCGTGCTTGTCGAGGCCGAGCCCCTGGAGGACGGGTGATGCCGCAGCCAGCGGGTGGAAGGCACTGAACTCGTCCACGACGAAGTCGCCGATCGTCCGGTCGGCAACTGCGCCGCCCACCTCCGGCCGGCTCTCGCACAGCAGAACCTGACGGCCGTGGTCGGCCAGTTCGATGGCGGCGACCAGGCCATGATGGCCACCGCCGACCACGACTGCGTCGTATGCATTCATGCGGAACGAACTCTCATCGGGTCGGCGGTGGACGGCCGCGAGTGCGACCGGTGATCCAGATGGTTCTCAGACGTGATCAGCCGTGCTCAGACCTTGCGGGTCTTTGCGGCAGCGTCCTTCTCGGTGGTCGTACCGGCGTCCTTGAGCTCTCCGGCGAACGACTCGAGGTGAGCGCGCACGAACCACTGGAACTTCTCGAGTTCCCCGGTCTGTCCGATGATGAGGTCCTGCGTGACGAGGTCGAGGTCGTCGAGTTCCTCGATCGCCTTGCGGTTGGAGGTGATGACTCCGTCGTACACCTTGTCGAGGGCGCCCAAGTGTGCACCGACGGTGTCACGTTCGATGGCGTAGTCGTCCCACGTGCGGTCGCGCTCGATGTCGCTGACGCGGCCGCCGGGGGAGGCGCCCATTGCGGCAATGCGCTCGGCCACTTCGTCGGCGTACCCGCGTACCAGCTCCACCTGCGGGTCGATCATTTCGTGGACGCCGATGAAGTGAGCGCCGACCACGTTCCAGTGCGCGTGCTTCAGGGTGAGGTGCAGGTCGTTGTAGGACGACAGGCGCACCTGCAGGATCTTGATGATCTCGTCCGACTTCTTCTTCGTCAGACCGGGCAATGTGAAGGTCGACTTCTCAACCACGAGATGTCCTTCCGTTGATCGCGTAGGTGCCGGTCAGGCACTTGTTTTCATCAAAGCACCGCGAACGGCTGTCATGGCCTCCCCGGGCTGACTCATCAGGGTGGGATCACTCGATCAGGGGTTGTCGACAGTCTTCGGCTGGAGCGCGATCAGAATGTCCAGGACCGTTGACGGATCGTCCAGACGGTCACCGAACA
Organism: Yimella radicis; assembly: GCF_054778255.1. NCBI lineage: Bacteria > Bacillati > Actinomycetota > Actinomycetes > Micrococcales > Dermacoccaceae > Yimella > Yimella radicis. The sequence goes on along the minus strand of NZ_BAAGZR010000002.1, from coordinate 77,391 downwards.
GTTCCCTGATCTGTGTCATCCGGTAGCGCACCGTCTGAGCGTGAACATGCAGATCGGCTGCGACGGCGTCGCGACGTCCTTGGTGCAACAGCCAGGAACGCAGCGTCTCCCCGAGCCGATCGGCGGTGGCCGGCGGTAGGTCAGTCAGCGGAGCGAGCGCGCGAATCCTCAGGTCCTGCAATGCATCCCGGTCCGACTGGAGGACGAGGTCGGCCAGGTGGTCCTCGGTGTCGAGCGGTGTCTGTCCGGTGGCGAGACCGAGTTCGTGCGCCTTCACGGCGCGCTGCCACGAGGACGTGACGTGTGTCCAGGGTCTGGTCGGGCCGACGACCGCGGACGTGTGGCGCAATGTTTTCAGCAAGCGCCGACGTGCGAGACCGTGCAGGTCGGGCACGAGCAGGACGGCGAGGTCGGCGTCCGAGAAATCGTCCGCTGCCCGAAGGCAGTTCGCGCCCAACGTCGACATCACGGATGCGGCTGCGTCGGCCGGCAGCAGGACTGCCGTTAGTGACAGGGGCCGCGGCCATTCAGCGCGTTCGGCGAGCGTCACGAGCACCTCCTGCTCACGCCCGGCGAGGAGTTCTCCCGCCAGTCGTTCCCGCCTGCGTTCGCGGACACGTCCCTCGGTGGCGAGTTCGTCGGAGTGCCCGGCGACGCTGGCCGCCGAGAGCGCGTCGATGTAGGCGAACACCAACTCGGCGAAGCGCGCGATCGTCGCAGCATCGATACCGACGTCGACTGCTGCAGTGGACAGTTCGCGCCAGGACACTCTGGCGCCGACGCGGTACGCGGCGAGCAAAGCGTCCATCGAACGACCACTGCGTGCCTCGCCCTGACCCAAGGCATAGGCACCGTCGAGGGCCGGGCGCATCGGGGTGGACGGGTCGCTGCCCTGTGGACCGCCGGCCAGCCGTAGAAAACCGGCCAGCGCCTGCTGGACGGCCTCTTCGATGACTTCGCCGGGTTCGCCACTCAGGGCGCCGGCGTACCCCGGAACCTCGGCCGTGATGGCGGCGACACAGCGTTCGGCGACCTCAGGGAGCTGGTCGGCAAGGCCGGCAACAGCCTCATCAGGGAGCCGGGGCGGATTGAACTGAGCCATTTCGGTCCGTTCTTGTTCGACTCGAACAAATCAGAGCGACGTTTTCACGTCTCCTGGTCAAGAGATTAACTCTCATCGTCAAGCAGGCTGGACCTATGCCGACAACGACGCCCGATGCCGCGCCCTCGCCGTGGCGTTCGCGCGCTTTCCGATTGGCGAAGGCAGTCACCACGCCGTTGCTTCCCGAGGACTACGTCGATCTGTTCGACCCACTGCGCACCAGCACTGTGTTGCGCGGGCGGGTGGAGGATCTTCGATCGGAGACCCAGGACGCACTGACCGTCACGATCCGTCCTGGCAAGCGGTGGCGTGGGCACACGCCCGGTCAGTACATGCGTATCGGAGTCGACATCGACGGCGTCCGGATGTGGCGGGCGTACTCGATCACATCCGGTCCGCGTACCGACGGCTGCATCTCGATCACTGTCAAGGCGATCTCGGGTGGAGCGGTCAGCACATATCTGGTCGAGCACCTCAGGGTCGGTCAGATCGTCCAGATGGAGCAGGCTGAAGGTACCTTTGTGCTCCCTGCGACGCTTCCGGCCAAGATCCTGTTGCTCACCGGTGGAAGCGGCATCACCCCTGTCATGGGAATCCTGCGTCACGCCGTCGACGAGATGGACGACGTCGTCCTACTGCACTCGGCGCCGCGTCCCGAGGACGTCATCTTCGCCTCCGAGCTGCGCGACTTGGCTGCATCAGGCCGAATCTCGTTGCAGGAGAGGCACACCGACGTCCACGGCATGCTCGACACCGACGAACTCGAGCGTCTCGTGCCCGATTGGCGTGAGCGCGAGACCTGGGCGTGCGGCCCGGCAGGAATGCTGGAGATGGTCGAATCCCACTGGGAATCGGCCGAACTCGCCGACAAGCTGCACACCGAGCGCTTCCGTCCTGCGCTCGTCGAACCGGGTGAGGGCGGCACGGTCCACTTCACCGGACTCGACCGCGAGCTCGAATGTGACGGTGCACGACCGATCCTCGACCAGGGCGAGGAAGTCGGGATCCTCATGCCGTCCGGCTGCCGCATGGGCATCTGTTACGGCTGCGTCCTTCCCCTGCGCGAGGGAGCCGTCCGCGACCTGCGCACCGGTGAGCTCACCAGGGCGAGCCCCGGGGACGGCGTGCTCGTCCAGACCTGCATCTCGGCCGCGGCCGGGCGCTGCGACATCGACCTCTAGTCCACGAACGATCAGGAGAAACTCATGACTGCGCTGCAGAAGAAGGAAACCAACCCGATCGCGCACCTCACCGCGTACGACATCGAGTGCCTGGGTAAGGAGTTGGACGCGATCCGCGACGACGTGATCTGCCAGCGTGGCGCGAGCGATGCCGCGTACATCCGCCGCACGATCGACGTCCAGCGCAAGCTCGAGCTCGGCTCGCGCGGGTTGCTGTTGTTCTCCAAGTACAAGCCGGCGTTCGTGCTCGGCACCGTCGGGCTCACGGTCTCCAAGATCCTGGAGAACATGGAGATCGGGCACAACGTGATGCACGGCCAGTGGGACTGGATGCGTGACCCGAAGATCCACTCGACCACCTGGGAGTGGGACAACGCCTCGCCCGCGGACCTGTGGAAGCACAGCCACAACGAACTGCACCACACCTACACCAACGTGCTCGGCCGCGACAACGACCTGGGTTACGGCATCATGCGCGTCGACGAGGACCAGAAGTGGGCGCCGTTCTACCTCGGCCAGCCGGCCTGGAACTTCATCAACGCGTGCTTCTTCGAATACGGCATCGCCGCGTACGACCTCGAGATCGGCAAGTACTTCGCCGGGCGCAAGGACAAGGAGCGATTCAAGACCGACGGTCGCAAGGTGCTCAACAAGATCCGCCAGCAGATGACCAAGGACTACGTCATCCACCCGGTGCTCGCACTGCCGCTCGGCTCGGCGCGTCGGACGCTGCTGGCCAACTACATCGCCAACCTCGGCCGCAACCTGTGGACGCACTCGGTGATCATGTGCGGCCACTTCCCGGAGGGTGTCGAGACGTTCACCAAGACGTCCATCGACGGTGAGACCCGCGGAGACTGGTACCTGCGCCAGATGATCGGCTCGGCCAACATCGACGGCTCGAAGGCGATGCACATCGCGACCGGCAACCTCAGTTACCAGATCGAGCACCACCTGTTCCCCGACCTGCCGAGCAACCGCTACCAGGAGATCTCGCCGAAGATCCGCGATATCTGCGAGCGCTACGGCTTGCAGTACGTCACCGGTCCGCTGCACAAGCAGGTCGCCTCGGCGTGGGGCAAGGTCATCCGCCTGTCGCTGCCGAACCACATCGCGGCCAAGTTCGCCCCGGCGCCGCGTCGTTCGGTGGTCGAGCCGACCGCGCTCCCGAGCCATTTGCGCGATGCCGAAAACGCCTCAGCCGCAGCCTGATTCGGCCTCGTGATCGGTGACGATCGGGTGGGGTGGAGCACGGAGCGCCGATGGTGACTTGGACTCCGGACGTATCGAGCGACTGCTGTCGGACGCCGAAATGGGACGAGTCACGGACGGTGTCCTGCGCGGCGCAGCTTGGCTGTGAAGATGCGTTTTCGCAGGTCAGGAGGTTGTCGGTGGTGACGCCTAGGGTGGTTTCATGCAGGTCGGACAGGTCACCGGTTTCGCGGATCGACGCGATTCGATCGGCGATGCCCGGGTCGCCCTGAGGGATGTCGCGTCGTGGCTTTTCCAGGCATCGGGTGCGGAGCTGACCGAGTTCGTCGGCGACCTCGACGACCTGATGCGGGTCGCCGCGGCTGCTCGGGTCGCTGCTACGGCGGAGGCTGCGGGGCGGGGTGAGATCGTCGCATCGACCTCACCGGGGACGACGGCGTGGGTGCGGGAACACGCACCGACGACTGCCGAGGGTGGTGCAGCGGACGTGGCGGCGTGTGCCCTGGCCGCGAACACTCGAGGGGATCGGCAGCGCGTCGGTGCAGCGGTGATCGATGCGGCGTTCTCTGCCAGGACGGGCGCGACGATCCTGCGTGAGATGGAGAAGCTGCGGGCCGAGGTCATCCCCGGTGCGATGGAGTCGGTCACCGAAGCTCTGTTGATCATGGGGCGCCGGCACGGTCCGGACGGCGTGAAGATGGTGCGCCCGGAACTGTTGTCCAGGTTCGGGTCGCGGGAGTTCCAGCGGGATCAGGACAAGCGCCGGACCCGGGTGGAACTCAGCCGAGGTGTGGAGAACGACGGCATCACCGAGTACGACCTGGCGCTCGACAACGAGTCACGGGCAATCCTCGAAGCGGCCATAGGGCCGCTGAGCAAACCGGTCCCTGGTCCGGATGGTGAACGGGACACGCGTACGTTCGCCCAGCGTCGCGGTCAGGCCTTGATCGAGGCTCTGCGTCGTGGGTTGTCGTCGGCGGTGCTACCGGGAGCCTCGACGAAGTCCACTGTGGTTGTCGTGGTGGACGAGGAGCGATTGCGCGACGGCCGTGGCGCCGGGCGGGTGCTCGGCGGTGTTGATGCCGGGATGTTGCTCGGGTCGGAGACCGTCCGCAAGCTGGCGTGCGACGGTCACGTGATGCCGTTGGTGCGGGACGCGTTCGGGCGGATTCTGGACGCGGGCCGTTCGCAGCGATACATCACGCGGGAGATGTTGAAGGCCTTGTGGGTACGTGATCAGCAGTGCACCTTCGGCGGCTGTACTGCGCCGGCGTTCTGGTGCGACGGTCACCACTTGATCCACTGGGCCGACGGTGCCCCGACCAGCCTGGACAACTCCGCCCTGCTGTGCGGCGGTCACCACACGGTCGTGCATCGCGACCGGCTCGCCGGCCGTCTCATCGACGGACAGGTGGTGTGGGATTACACCGCCGGCTCCTACGACCGTCACTTGAACGAATGGCGGGAACAACACCCGCCCCCTGACCTGCAGGCCGATTCGGCTGTGGCCCAACAGGATCAGCGACCCTGGTTCGGCCCACCGCCGCCAGGAGACGATCAAGCCTGGCAACAGTTCCGAGACTGGGTCGATGGCGGCGCACTCTGGGTCGACGAAGACGGCAACATCGCCGCTTAGGGCAACGGCACCGACGCAGTTCGTCCCGTCGCTGTGTTCGATGCCTGCCTTGATCCAGGTCGCCTCGTCGGCGCGCACGAAGATCCGGGCCTGGTCGAACTGCTTGCATCAACCGAAGCCCGCACGGCAGGTACCAAACGTCGCAATGCGACGTCTGTAGGGCGACTGGGGCTTGAACCCAGGACCGACGGATTATGAGTCCGCTGCTCTGACCGGCTGAGCTACCGCCCCGCGCCCGGAGATCCGGGCCGGTCAGATCCTCCGTCCGCCTCGGGACAGCCGGTGCCTTGATGAGCCGACGAGAACCTGACCGGTAGACGAGGGTACGGGAGCGCCGACGGCGGACGTCAGCCGGTGCCGTGCGGTGGATCCCAGGTCAGGCGGCGTCGGGTCGGGGCGTTGAGCACAGCTCGCAACGGAGGAGCTCAATCGGTTTGCGGTCTCAGCGTGCCGCCGGGTAGGCACGCCCGCGTGGTGCATGCTTGGGCACAAAGACAGCCACGACGGGGAGGCGCGATCGTGAGACCGGGGGAGACGCTCGGCGGACGGTACGAGTTGCGTTCGCGGATCGCCGGCGGTGGCATGGGGGAGGTCTGGGTGGCGCACGACGCCGTGCTCGATCGCACGGTTGCGGTGAAGGTCATCAGACGCGAGCTTGCCGAAGACCCTGAGTTCGCACAGCGCTTCCATCACGAAGCGCGCACCGCCGCTCGGCTGAGCCACCCCAACATCGCGCAGGTGCACGACTTCGGACGTGACGCCGGCACCGACTACCTGGTCATGGAGTACGTCCGCGGTACATCCCTCACAGACCTCATCGATCGTCGAGGTGGACTACCGCCCGAGCAGGTCGTATCACTCGTCGGCCAGGCAGCCGCAGGGCTCGAGGCGGCGCACGAGGCAGGTGTGGTCCACCGTGATGTGAAGCCGGCCAACATTCTGGTCACCGAGAAGGGCACGGTGAAACTCACCGACTTCGGCATCGCCCGCGCACTCGGCGAGGCGAAGATGACCCGCACCGGAGAGGTGCTCGGCACCGCGCAGTACCTCGCGCCGGAAGCGGCGCTCGGACACGACGTCGACGGCCAGGCCGACCTGTACGCGCTCGCGGTCGTCACGTACGAGGCCCTCACCGGTGGTCGACCGTTCCAGGCCGATTCGGCTGTGACACTGGCGATGAAGCACATCAACGAATCGCCGCCGCAGTTGCCTGCGCACGTCCCGTCCGGAGTCCGGGACGCGGTCATGCACGGTCTCGCCAAGGGCGCCTACCAGCGTCCACACGGGGTCGGGGAGTACGCCCGCGCACTGCGGGGTGGCCTCAGTTCGACGCCCGGCCGGTTTCCGGTTCAGCCGACCCATGCGCCGTACGCCGGACCGCCGTCCATGCCGCCGTCCATGCCGTCGTCTGCGGCGCAGACCTACCGCCCGTCATCGGATCCGAGAATGCACGGCGGCTCGGCCGCTGCGAGCCACGGGTACGGCGCACCGTACGGGCAACCGGCGCACGGATTCGCTCCACCGATCAACGGGGAGCGCCCGGCCGACGGCACGGCCAAGGGAATCGGCTGGGCCTGGATCATCATGTGTGTGGTGATCCTCGCCAGCCTCTTCATGCCGTGGGCGTCGATGAACGGGCAGAGCTGGAACGCATTCAATCTCGAATGGGCCGAGCTCAACTACAACGTCGAGCCGGCGTCCGCAGGGCTGGCAGAGGTAATACTCGGCGTCACGGTCGTTCTGCTGATGCTGGGCCTGCCTCAAGCACTCGGCAAGGGACATGTGGCGTGGGGCATCGTCGCGCTGTTCGTGTGCCTGCTGGGTGGACTGTTGTGGGCGGCGATGATGGGATACGTGACCGGCACGGACGACGAACCGAGTCCGCTCGATGCCGGGGCCGGACTCACGTTCTGCGGGATTGCGGGGTTGGTGGTGTTCGGCACCGCCATCGCCTCGCTCGCCAAACGACGCTGACGTCGGCGCGCCGGATCGGACGTCGAGCTGAGCGCCGTTAAGGTCATCGGCTGTGACCGATGGTGCGGAAGTTACGAATTTGGGGCACAATGGCCACAACAACTTCACTGCCGTTGACATGGGCCACTGCGAGGCCGTTGGGGAAGACGTCCCTCGCACAGCTAGGAGGCCCGGATGTCTGCGGTGAATTCGCGTGTCACGCGCGGAGTCGTGTTCATTCACTCGACTCCGACTGCGTTGTGCCCACACATCAGTTGGGCGTTGGAGAACGTCCTCGGTTCTGCCGTCCGCATCGACTGGACCGGCCAGCCGATGGCGCCCGGCCTCGTCCGCACCGAGTTGTCCTGGATGGGGGAACCCGGTACCGGCGCCAAACTCGCCAGTGCTCTGCGCGGCTCGGAGCACGTGCGGTTCGAGATCACCGAGGAACCCAGCCCCGGCTGTGACGGCTCGCGCTGGTCTCACACCCCGGCCCTCGGCATCCACCACACCTGGACCTCGGCCAACGGCGACGCCGTCGTCAATGAGGACCGGCTGCGCTCTGCGCTCGCCGCGAGCAAGGGCGACCCCGACCAGTTCCGTGCCGAGATGGCCGAACTCCTGGGAGTCGCATGGGACCAAGAGCTCGAACCCTTCCGGTACGCCGGTGACGGCGCGACCGTCCGCTGGCTGCACCGCGTGAGCTGAGCGTGAAAACAGAAGCCCTGCACCGAGATCCGGTGCAGGGCTTCTGTGTGCAATGACTCAGAGCGGGATGTTGCCGTGTTGCCCCCGTCGGGCCGGTGCGGACGCGATGGCCGCAGCCAGCGCAGACCTGGTCGCGGAGGGCTCGACCGCCTCGTCGATCACGCCGATCTCCATCGCGCGGGGGAGCCCGCCGGCGAGCTTGGCGTGCTCGTCGGCCAACTGGTTCTCGACGCCGGGGCGCTCGGCCTCGTCGACCTCCGCCAGTCGGCGGCGGTGCAGGATGCGTACTGCGGCGACGTGGCCCATGACCGCGATCTCGGCGTCGGGCCAGGCGAAAACCCTTGTCGCACCAAGCGATCGGGAGTTCATCGCGATGTACGCGCCGCCGTAGGTCTTGCGGGTCACCAGCGTCACCCGAGGCACCACGGCTTCGGCGAACGCATGCAGCAGCTTGGCTCCGCGGCGCACGACGCCATCCCATTCCTGGCCGACGCCGGGCAGGTAGCCGGGCACGTCGACCAGCACGACCAGCGGCACGCCGAACGCGTCGCACATCCGCACGAACCGGGCCGCCTTCTCCGCCGAGGAGGAGTCGAGGCACCCGCCCAAGCGCATTGGGTTGTTCGCGATGACACCGACGGTCCGACCGCCGAGGCGGCCGAGGGTCGTCACGATGTTCGGTGCCCAACGCGGATGCAACTCGAGGGAATCGGCACCCTCGTCCAGCAGGTCCGCGATCAGCGGATGAACGTCGTACGCACGCTTCGCAGACTCAGGCAGCGTGGCAGCGAGGTCGCGGTCCTCCACGCTGTCCACGTCCATCTCGCCCTGTGCGGCAAGCAGATCCACGAGCTGGCGGCCACGCTCGTACGCCTCCTCGGTCGAGTCGGTGACGACGTGGACGACACCGGAACGACGTCCGTGCGGCTCCGGGCCGCCCAGGCGTAGCGCGTCCACCTGCTCGCCCGTCACCGAACGCACGACATCCGGGCCGGTGACGAACACGCGTCCGTCGGGCCCCAGGATCACGATGTCGGTGAGCGCGGGACCGTACGCGGCACCGCCCGCAGCAGGACCGATCACGATCGAGATCTGCGGGATCTTGCCGGACGCACGGGTCATGATCGCAAAGACCTCGCCCACCGCGTGCAGCGATACGACGCCTTCGGCCAGGCGGGCGCCGCCGGAGTGCCACAACCCCACGACGGGCACCTCGTCGGCCAGCGCACGCTCGTAGGCCACCAGGATCGCCTTGCAACCCTCGACGCCCATCGCGCCGCCCTGGATGGTGGCGTCAGAGGCGAAAGCCACGGCGCGCGCACCCTTCACGTCACCGACACCGACCAACACACCACTGGTGTCCTCGTCGGTGATCAGTTCGAGCGTGCCGGCGTCGAAGAACTGCTCCAGACGCTTGCGCGGGTTACGGGGATCGTTCTCCCGGTCGACTTTCGGCTTGGCCGATGCGGACGCGGCGGCGGACGCTTCGTTGGGCTGACGTGCCATCAGAGGCTCTTCACCATCATGGCGACGTTGTGACCGCCGAATCCGAACGAGTTGTTGAGGGCAGCGATGTCGCCGTCCGGAAGCTTGCGATGCTCGCCCTTGACGACATCGAGGACGATCTCGGGGTCCTGGTTGTCGACGTTGATCGTGGCCGGAACCAGGCGGTGGTGCACCGACAGGACAGTCAGCAGTCCTTCGAGTGCGCCGGCAGCACCCAGCAGGTGGCCGGTCATCGACTTGGTGGCGGTGACGGCGATGTTGTCGGTCGCATCGCCGAAGGTGCGACGGATCGCGTTCGACTCGGCGATGTCACCGACCGGAGTCGAGGTGGCGTGCGCGTTGATGTGCGCAACATCCTTGTGCGACAGGCCTGCTCGCTGTACAGCCTCGTTCATCGCACGGCTGGCGCCGGAACCTTCCGGTTCGGGTGCGGTGATGTGGTGTGCGTCGGCGGACATCCCGATGGATGCGAACTCGGCGTAGATCTTCGCGCCGCGTGCCTTCGCGTGCTCGTAGGTCTCCAGCACGATCACCGCAGCACCTTCACCCATGACGAAGCCGTCACGATCGACGTCGTACGGCCGCGATGCAGCCGCCGGGTCGTCGTTGCGCTTGGACAATGCCTGCATCGCGCTGAAACCGCCGATGGTCAATGCGTGGATCGCGGCCTCTGTGCCACCGGCGACGACGACATCGGCGCGGCCCGCACGGATCATCTCCGCGGCGTAACCCATCGCCTCAGCTCCGGACGCGCAGGCGGAAACCGTGGTGTGTGCTCCGGCGCGCGCACCGAGTTCGAGCGAGACATTGCCGGACGCCGTGTTCGGCATCAGCATCGGAACCGTCAGGGGGTAGATGCGACGCGCGCCCTTCTCCTTCATCACGTCGTACTGCGACAGCAGCGTGTGGACGCCACCGATACCGGTGCCGATCGCGACGCCGAGACGCTCCGGGTCGACCTGGGGCTTGCCGGCGTCGGCCCAGGCCTCACGGGTCGCCACGAGTGCGTACTGCGCGGACGGGTCCATGCGGCGCGTCTCCACACGGGCGAGCACCTCACCAGGATCCTGGGCGATGGACGCGGCGAAAGTGGTGGGCAGCTCGTACTGCTTCACCCAGTCGGCTTCGATGGTGCGGGCTCCGGAACGTCCGGCCAGCAGTGCGTCCCACGTCTGGCTCGCCGTGCCACCCAGGGGTGTGGTGGCGCCGACTCCGGTGACGACGATGCGCTTGTCTGCGCTCATGGGGTGCGTACTCCTCGTGGTTGTGGCGCGCGTGCGAGTGCTGTGCGTGGTTCGGTGAGTGGTGCGGCAGCTGGTGGGGGAGCCGGCCCGAAGACGCCGACCGGCTCCCCCGACCGGTCAGCCCTGGGCGTCCTTGATGTAGGTGACGGCGTCGCCAACGGTGGTGAGGTTCTTGACCTCGTCGTCGGGGATGCGCACACCGAACTTCTCCTCGGCGTTGACGACGATCGTCATCATCGACAGCGAGTCGATGTCGAGGTCCTCGGTGAACGACTTGTCGACCTGCACCTCCTTGGTGTCGAGGCCGGTCTCCTCGTTGACGATCTCAGCGAGGCCCTCGAGGATCTCCTGGTCGCTCTGTGCCATCTTCGACAACTCCTTGTTTCGTGATGTGTTTCCTTGTGGTTCAAGGAAACTCGGGGCTGACCCGGTTTGCCCGCCGAGCCGACGGGGGTTTACGGGAGTTCGATCACCTGGGCGGCATAGGCCAGACCGGCACCGAATCCGATCTGCAGTGCCAGCCCACCGTGGGGGGCTTCGCCCTCGCGCAGCATGCGCTCGGTCGCGAGCGGGACCGAGGCGGCGGACGCGTTGCCCTGCTCGGCGATGTCGCGGGCGACGGGGATGTCGGCGGGCAGCTTCAACTGCTTGATCATCGCGTCGATGATCCGCATGTTCGCCTGGTGCGGGATGAACGCGTCCAGGTCGTCGGCGGTGATGCCGGCGGCGTCCAATGCCTTCTGAGCAACCGGGGCCATGCCCCACACCGCCCAACGGAACACCGACTGGCCGGCCATTCCGATCGTCGGCCAGGTGCGCTGGTCGCCGGGTTCGTTCTCCCACGAACGCCGGATGTCGAGCCAGGACTCACGCTGGGAGATGACATCCCACTGTTCCCCGTCCGATCCCCAGACGGTGGGTCCGATGCCCGGGGTGTCGGACGCGCCGACCACCGCTGCACCGGCTCCATCGGAGAAGATGAAGGCGGTGCCGCGGTCGTACTTGTCGGTGAAGTCCGACAGCTTCTCCACGCCGATCACCAGGACGTTGCGGGCACTGCCCGAGCGCACCATGTCGTTGGCCAGGCTGATGCCGTAGCAGTACCCGGCACACGCTGCGGAGATATCGAAGGCCGGCACACCGTTGATTCCCAGGTTCGTCGCGATCAACGGTGCCGCGGCGGGTGTCTGGTACGGGTGGCTGACCGTTGCGACCAGCACCGCGTCGATCTGGCTCATGTCCATCCCGGCGTTCGCGACCGCCTCGCGTGATGCGGCTTCGGCCATCGAGGTGACGGTCTCGTGGTCACCGGCGATGCGTCGGGTGATGATGCCCGAGCGTTCACGGATCCACTGGTCGGAGGAGTCGATGAACTGGCAGATCTCGTCGTTGGTGACCACTCGGTCGGGGCGGTAGGCGCCCACGCCGAGGATGCGCGAGTGTTGGACGCTGTCGGCGACCTGGAGTTTGCCGGTTTTCTTGGGTTGGGACACAGGGGAATTCATCACAGTTCCGTCGGGTAGAGGCGAAGGATTGGTTGGCCGGGTGCGACGGGATCGCCGTCGTCGACCAGCCACTCCAGCACCTGTCCGCCGTGCAGTGCGCTGACCGGGTAGGAGTCGCGCAGGGTGTTGACCGTCGCGATCTCGGTGCCGGGTCGGACGTCCTCGCCGGCGGTGAGGTCGGCGATCGTGACCGTGCCCTTGGCGGGCGAGATGACCAGGCGCCAGGTGGGGTCCATCGCCTGCTGCGGGTCCCCGTGCTCCCGGATCATCCGGTGAGCGGCGTCGAGGTCGTCGGGCGACTTCAGGGCCAGTGCCTCGACGCCCGGCATGCCGCGTTTGGCGAGACCGACCAGGGTGCCTGCCGGCGGGATCTCGATGATGCCGGTGACACCCATCCCGACGAGCGTCTCCATCGTGAGCTCCCAGCGCACCGGGCTGCTGACCTGGGTCACCAGGCGGCGCAGCACGTCGACGCCACTGTGCACGACCTGCCCGTCCTTGTTCGAGACCAGGGCGACGCGGGGGTCGTGGGTCGACATCGCACGGGCGTATCCGCCGAGTTGTTCGACGGCCGACCCCATGTGCTCGGTGTGGAATGCACCGGCGACCTGCAACGGAATCACGCGAGCCTTGGCCGGCGGGTCGGCCTTCAGCGCGTCCAACTGCTCCATCGTGCCGGCGGCGACAATCTGTGCGCCACCGTTGCGGTTGGCCGGTGTCAGCCCGTGCTTGCCGAGCACCAACAACACATCATCCTCTGTGCCACCGACGACGGCGGCCATCCCGGTCGGCTGGACCGCGCTCGCGGCTGCCATGCCTTTGCCGCGCTCACGGACGAACACCATTGCCTGTTCCGCGGACAGCACGCCCGCAGCGGATGCGGCGGTGATCTCACCGACGGAGTGACCGGCGCCGGCCCCGACCAGGCGGAAGCCGTCGGCCGGGTGACTGAACAGGGCCAACAAGGAGACCAGGCCGGCGCCGACGATGAGCGGCTGCGCGACGGCGGTGTCCTTGATGGTGTCGGCGTCGGACTTCGTGCCGTGCTCCACCAGGTCCACTGCGGCGACGGCGGAGAGCCAGTTCAGCCGGTCTTGGAAGCCGGGCAGTTCGAGCCAGGGAGCCAGGAAGCCGGGGGTCTGGGAGCCCTGTCCAGGGCAGACGATTGCGAGCACGTCCTCAACTCTCCCTTGCCGACCGTGGGGGAGCAGATCACCGAAACCGACGAAAGTCGGCGGTCCGTCTTTGTAGGAATCGTCAACGACGCTCGGACGGGGATGGCAACACGGCATACATGGCACCGAGCCGGACGGCGAAGGCGTCCCGGGAATCGGTGATGTCGTAGCCGCTGTCCTGCTCGAACTTGCCGAGCCGGTAGCGGACCGTGTTGGGGTGCACGAACAGCGCACGGGCGGTCGCCTCGAGACTGCCGTTCACCAGGTAGGCCATCACGGTTTCCCGGGTGCCGGCACGTCGTTCGAGTGCTTCGTCGACCCGGTCGGTGAGCTGTCGGCGGGCGCGGTGGTCGCCGCCGAGTGCGCGTTCGGCGAGCAATTCTTCGGCGTGACAGGGACGCGGTGCATTCGGCCAGGCGGCCGCCGCGACATACCCGGATTGCGCGGCCCTGGCACTGCGTCCGGCCGCGTACAGATGCGGAACCAGGGGGCCGACGACTACCGGGCCGGGCGCCCAGAGGTCGGCCAGGTCACCGGCGACCGGCATGGGGTCGGCGACATTGCCGAGGATGGCGATGAGCCTGCGTCCCTGCACAGCGGCCAGCGCTTCGGCACCGATCCGGGTCGAGACCCGGCGAACGGCGTCCACCGTCTCGCTGCCCGCACCGGGGGGTGCGTTCCCGGCGATCACCACGATGTCCTTGACCTCGTCCCAGCCCAGCGCCGACACCCGCGAGCGCAACGCCTCGTCGGCCTCGGCGCGCAGCACCGCGTCGAGCACCAACGATTCCAGTCGCGCGTCCCACGCGCCGCGGGTCTCAGCTGCCTGCGCGTACACGTGGGCGCACGCGAACGCGACTTCGCGTGAATAGGTGAGCACCGCGGCGCGCATCTCGACTCGTTCGTCCGGCTCAGCGACCTGGGGCACGGCCTGTTCGACGACATCGATCGTGGTGCGGACGAGGTCGAGGGTCTGCTGGAGCGTGATCGATCGAGTGAGTTCCCGCGGCGCGGTGCCGAAGACGTCGGCCGCGATCGGGGGCAACGTGTCTTGGTCGGCGTGCCAGGCGATGAAGGCCGCGATGCCCGCATGGGCGACCATGCCCACCCAGGACCGGTCCTCGGCGGGCAGCGCCCGGTACCAAGGCAGTTCGTCCTCCATCCGCTGCACCGCGGTCGTTGCGAGGCCACCGGCTGCGGCCTCGAGTCGGCGCTGGGTGCTGCGGGGCTGGGGCATGGGGCCAGCTTATTTGTAGAACCTTTACCAAAACGGGCGACCGTTCGTCGATTGGACACCTCGATGTCACCCCTACTGCGACTTGATGGGCTGGCATGTATTCATGAATCGACGTTCTTTCGCCGGCCTCGTCGCCGCCGGCGCCTCATCCGCTGTTGCTGCCCCCGCCCTGACCGACCCCGCGTACGCCGACTCCGGTCGCCGACGTGGACCGCGCCGCAAGGGTCCGATCGTCGTCGGACACCGAGGTGCGTCCGGCTATCGCCCCGAGCACACACTTGCCGCATACACCCTCGCCGCGCGGATGGGCGCCGACTTCATCGAGCCCGACCTGGTCATCACCAAGGACGGTGTGCTGGTCTGTCGGCACGAGCCGGAGATCGGTGGCACCACCGACGTTGCCGAACGCCCGGAGTTCGCCTCCCGCAAGACCACCAAGAGTCTGGACGGTGTCCCGGTCACCGGATGGTTCGCCGAGGACTTCACCCTCGCCGAACTGCGCACGCTGCGAGCGGTGGAGCGCCTGCCGGAACTGCGGCAGGAGAACACCGCGTACGACGGTCTGTGGCAGATCCCGACCTTCGAGGAGGTGCTGAAGCTGCGCGAGAAACTGTCGCGTGAGCTCGGTCGTGTCATCGGGGTCTACCCCGAGACCAAGCACCCGACGTACTTCCGGGAGATGGGAAACCCGTTGGAGGAGAAGCTTGTTCGTCTCATCCGTCGTTTCCGTCTCGACTCGCCCAAGGCCCCGATCTTCATCCAGTCGTTCGAACTGCAGAACCTGATCGATCTGCGGACCGAGATGCGGGTCAAGGCTCCGTTGGTCTTCCTCGCCACGGTCAAGGGCACGCCGTACGGTGACACCCGCAGCTACGACCAGTTGCTGTCCCGCTCGGGCATGAAGGAGTGGGCCAAATACATCGACGGCGTCGGCCCGGACACCAAGCGCGTCATCGCCTGGAACTCCGACGGCACCCTCGGCAAGCCCACCTTGCTGGTCGCCGACGCGCACGCCAACGGCCTCACGGTCTGCCCGTGGACGGTCCGCGCGGAGAACACCTTCCTTCCCGCCGACTACCGCACCGGCACGAACCCGGCCGACTACGGTCGCGTGCTCGACTTCTTCGCGCAACTGTGGAAGACCGGCATCGACGGCATCTTCACCGACAACCCCGACCTCGGTGTGCTCTCGCGTGAACTGACGCTCGGCGTCGAGGCACCCTGACCCCCGGTCCCGGTCGATCATGATGAAGCCCCCCGGCATGTGCCGGGGGGCTTCATCGATCGGTGTCGCGAAGTCAGGCGTCGCCGCCCGCGTTGCCGGAGGTACCCGCGCGGACGTCGAGCAGCTGATACTTCTCGGCGGCCTTCTTCGGGTAGCTCTCGTCCAGCTCACCGCGCTCGACCAGCATCTGCAGCGCACGCACCGCCATCGACGGACCGTCGATGTGGAAGAAACGTCGTGCAGCCGGACGGGTGTCGGAGAAACCGAACCCGTCGGCACCCAGCGAGGCGAACTCCTGAGGAACCCACTGGCGAACCTGGTCCTGCACGGTGCGCATCCAGTCGGACGTTGCCACGACCGGACCCGGAGCACCCTGCAACTTCTGCGTGATGAACGGGATCCGCGGTTCCTCGTCCGGGTGCAGGAAGTTGTGCTCGTCGGCGGCCAGGCCGTCGCGGCGCAGTTCGCCCCACGAGGTCACCGACCAGACGTCGGCGACGACGCCCCAGTCGTCCTTGAGCAACTGCTGCGCCTCGAGCGCCCACGGCACACCGACACCGGACGCGAGCAACTGCACGCGACGTGCGTCGTCACCGACACCCTCGGTGCTGCCCTCGGACACCTTGTAGATGCCCTTGAGAAGACCTTCGACGTCCAGGTCGTCCGGCTCGGCCGGCTGCTGCATCGGCTCGTTGTAGACCGTCATGTAGTAAATGACGTTCTCCGGTTCGGCGCCGTACATGCGCTCCACACCGTTCTGCATGATGTGCGCGATCTCGTACGCGTACGCAGGGTCATAAGCCACGACGGCCGGGTTGGTCGACGCCAGCAGCAGGCTGTGACCGTCGGCGTGCTGCAGACCCTCGCCGGTCAGCGTGGTACGACCGGCGGTGGCGCCGATCATGAACCCGCGCGCCATCTGGTCGGCGGCCGCCCAGATGCTGTCTCCGGTGCGCTGGAACCCGAACATCGAGTAGAAGATGTAGATCGGGATCATCGGCACGTCGTGCGTCGCGTAGGCCGAGCCGGCAGCCGTGAACGCAGCCACCGAACCCGCCTCGTTGATGCCGGTGTGCAGGATGTGTCCCTGCTCCGACTCCTTGTACGCGAGCATCAGCTCGGCGTCGACCGACTTGTAGTTCTGGCCGTGCGGGTTGTAGATCTTCAGCGTCGGGAAGAACGCGTCCATGCCGAACGTGCGTGCCTCGTCCGGGATGATCGGCACGATCCGGTTGCCGAACTCCTTGTCGCGCATCATGTCCTTCAGGATGCGGACGAACGCCATGGTCGTTGCGACCATCTGCTTGCCCGAGCCCTTCTTGGCCTGGGCGTACGCAGAGTCGGCCGGAAGGCTGATCTCCTTCGACTTCGTGCGGCGCGAGGGCAGGCCACCACCGAGGGCAGCGCGGCGCTCACGCATGTACTTGATCGCCTCGTCGTTCTCGCCCGGGTGGTAGTACGGCGGCAGGTAGGGGTTCTCCTCCAACTGCGCGTCCGAGATCGGGATCTTGAGCGAGTCGCGGAACATCTTGAGGTCGTCCAGCGTGAGCTTCTTCATCTGGTGGGTCGCGTTGCGCCCCGCGAAGTGGGTGCCCAGGCTGTAGCCCTTGATCGTCTTGGCGAGGATGACCGTCGGCTGACCGTGGTGCTCGGTCGCAGCCTTGTACGCCGCGTAGACCTTCCGGTAGTCGTGGCCACCACGCTTGAGGCGCCACCAGACGTCCTCGTCGCTCCAGTCGGCGACCATCGCCTTGGTACGAGGGTCGCGTCCGAAGAAGTTGTCACGGACGTACTTTCCGTCGTTGGCGCGGAAGGTCTGGTAGTCGCCGTCGGACGTGGTGTTCATCAGGTTGACCAGGGCGCCGTCACGGTCGGCAGCGAGCAACGGGTCCCAGCCGCGTCCCCAGACCGTCTTGATGACGTTCCAGCCGGCGCCGCGGAAGAACGACTCGAGCTCCTGGATGATCTTGCCGTTTCCGCGCACCGGGCCGTCGAGCCGCTGCAGGTTGCAGTTGACGACGAACGTCAGGTTGTCGAGCTCCTCGCCGGCCGCCAGCTGCAGGAGACCGCGCGATTCCGGCTCGTCCATCTCGCCGTCACCGAGGAACGCCCACACGTGCTGGTCGCTGGTGTCCTTGATGCCGCGGTTGTGCAGGTAGCGGTTGAACTGCGCCTGGTAGATCGCGTTCATCGGACCGATACCCATCGACACCGTCGGGAACTCCCAGAAGTCGGGCATGTTCCGTGGGTGCGGGTAGGACGGCAGACCGAACGGTTTGCCGTCGATGAAGTGCGACTTCTCCTGGCGGAATCCGTTGAGCTGGTCCTCGGACAGGCGGCCTTCGAGGAAGGCGCGGGCGTACATGCCGGGGGAGGCGTGGCCCTGGAAGAAGACCTGGTCGCCGCCGCCGGGGTGGTCCTTGCCGCGGAAGAAGTGGTTGAAGCCCACTTCGTACAGCGTGGCGGCCGATGCGTAGGACGAGATGTGTCCACCGACGCTGATCTCAGGACGCTGGGCGCGGTGCACCATGATCGCAGCGTTCCAGCGCAGCCAGGCGCGGTAGCGGCGCTCGACCTCCTCGTCACCGGGGAACCACGGTTCGCCCTCCGGCGGGATGGTGTTGATGTAGTCGGTCGTCGTCAACGACGGGATGCCCACCTGGCGTTCGCGAGCTCGCTCAAGCAACTTGAGCATGACGTAACGCGCGCGGTTGCGACCGCCGGCGTCGATGATCCCGTCGAGGGACTCCAACCATTCCTGCGTCTCTTCCGGATCGACGTCCGGAAGTTGGCTGGGTAGACCGTTGAGGATCGGGCCCTTGGCAGGCTTTGGTGACACGATTGGCTCCTTCGCGTACATGATTCGCAATCTCCATCAAACACCGCGGAAGGCATGTACGTACAAGCGAGTCCGGTTACCTTCTAGTACGTGGGCACATATGCCCGCATCTGACCCGATTCGTGCGGTGATCGCAGTCGGCGCCGCTCGTCCACTACCGTGGGGCGGCATCACCGGCGCACGATCGAGCGGGCGGTGCAATCGAACACTCTGGGAAGGAACATGGCTAACGACGCAGGCGGCGGCACCTGGGCGAACCGCATCGGGTTCACCGAAGGACAGGTCGTACTCGAGATCGGTTGGGACGAGGACGTCGAGGACGCCCTCCGGGAGAACGTCGAGGACCTCATCGGATCGGCCCTCGAGGAGGACCAGTTCGACGGCGTCGTCGACGCGGTACTGCTGTGGTGGCGCGACGGCGACGGTGACCTCATCGACGACTGTGTCGACGCACTCGCCATGCTGGCCGACAAGGGTTTCCTGGTCGTGCTGGTGCCGAAGGCCGGCCACCCGGAACACGTTCAGGCCGCAGACATCGAAGAGGCGGCGAAAACCGTTGGACTCAAGGCGAGTTCGACCGCGAAAGCCGGCGACTGGATCGCCACCAAACTGGTCCAGGGCGGCCACCAGAAGCAACGCTGAGAAGAGGCGACACATGACTTCCCCCAAGCAGGTCGGCGAACAGGCTCCCGCGTTCACCGCCAAGGACCAGTTCGGCCAGGAGCAGACCCTCACCGGTCTGACCTCCGAAAAAGCACTGCTGCTGGTGTTCTACCCGTTCGCGTTCTCCGGCATCTGCACCGGCGAACTGTGCTCCATCCGCGATGACCTGTCTCGCTTCGCGAACGACAAGGTGCAGGTCGTCGGAATCTCCTGCGACCCGATGTTCACCCAGCGCGCCTGGGCGGACGACCAGGGTTACGACTTCCCGTTGCTGTCCGACTTCTGGCCGCACGGTTCGATCGCCAAGGACTACGGCGTGTTCAACAAGGACGCCGGCATGGCCATCCGCGGCACCTTCCTCATCGACGGCAGCGCCACGATCACCTGGTCGCAGGTCAACGGTCCGGGCGAAGCCCGCGACTTCGCCGGCTACGACGAGGCCGTCGCGAAGCTGTCCTGAACCCCATTACCCTTGACCGAGCCCCGCACCCGACGGTGCGTGGCGAGGGCCTGTAGCTCAGTTGGTAGAGCACCGCGTTTA
Source organism: Yimella radicis (assembly GCF_054778255.1). NCBI lineage: Bacteria > Bacillati > Actinomycetota > Actinomycetes > Micrococcales > Dermacoccaceae > Yimella > Yimella radicis. The sequence continues at coordinate 57,664 of NZ_BAAGZR010000002.1, read as the reverse complement.
CACCGCGGGTGTCGTCGGTTCGAGACCGGCCGGGCCCACAATTACATTTGCCGCTCCCTCGGCGTGAAGGCGGGCAGCCGCTCACTTCGTAGCGGCTGCCCGCCTTCGCCGTTCCGCGGCGTGAGCCTTCCAGCGTGGTCGCCCAGGTGCCACCACCGGCTTCGCGGTCCAACCTCGATCGCTACACACGCCTTCGCTGCTCCGTGGCGCAGGGGCCCACCTTTCCCGCTGGTTGAGCCTGGATCCAGCGACGAAGCAGCAGCGTCCAGGGTCGAAACCACGGTGACACTCGACGGCCGCCCGACCCGTAGGCTTGGCGACGCCCGCAAACCCGAACCGCTCGAAGGAACCCATGACTTCCGACCTGACGAGTCCGACTCTGGCGCAGGTCATCTCGGTGCTCGAGGAGTTCTTCCCGAGTTCGACCGCCGCCTCCTGGGACCGCGTCGGCCTGGTGACCGGAGACCCCGAACAACCCGTGCAGCGCATCAGGTTCGCGGTCGACCCGACGCTGGCCGTCATCGAACAAGCGCGGGACGACGACATCGACCTGGTGGTCACCCACCACCCTCTGCTGCTGCGCGGCATCAACTCGGTCGCCACCACCACGGCCAAGGGTGCGGCGATCACCTCCCTGGTGGTCGCCGACATGGCGCTGTACTGCGCGCACACCAACGCCGACGTAGCGCGGCCCGGCGTCAACGACGCGCTGGCGGCCGCGTGCGGTCTACCGGATGACTGCGAGGCCCTCGACGACGAGGACGGCCAGCCCATCGGGCGCGTCGGCGACCTGCCGCAACCGTTGTCGCTCAAGGCTTTCGCCGAGCACCTTGCGTCCGCACTGCCGCCTGCCCCGGTCGGCATCCGGGTCAGTGGGGAAGCGAAAGCACAGGTCCGTCGGGTCGCCGTCCTGGGTGGTGCCGGCGACGACCGTTTCGAGGCCGTGCGACGCTCGGGTGCGGACGTCTACGTGACCGCCGACCTGCGTCACCACCCCGCCATCGAGGCGCGCGAAGAGGCGCGAGGCGGGCCGCCCTACCTTATCGACGCGGGCCACTGGGCCACCGAGTCGCTCTGGCTCGACGCAGCCGCCGACCGGCTGCGGGAGCGCCTGGCCTGCGACGGACTTACAGTTGACACCGACATCTGCACAGTGCGCACCGACCCGTGGGATTTCCTCGTCGGCAGCACCCACTCGACAACCGACTCGACACCGGACTCTGGGAGCCAGGAATGAAAGCCGACCTCGCTAAGCAGTGGCGCATGCTCGACCTGCAGGCGCTCGACACGCGCCTGACGCAGCTCGCCCACAAGAAGCGCACGCTGCCGGTGCTCGCCGAGATCGAGAAGGCGACCAAGCAGCAGGACGAACTCTTCGAGGAGGTCGTGCTCGCTCGCACGGCCGCCCAGGACGTCGAGCGGGAGATCACCAAGGCCGAGGACGCCGTCCAGCTCGTCCGCGACCGTGCCGCTCGCAACCAGCAGCGCCTGGACTCCGGCCAGGGTTCGCCGAAGGACCTGCAGGGCATGCAGCACGAACTGCAAACGCTCGCGCGCCGACAGGCCGAACTCGAGGACGAGGAAATCGCCGTGATGGAGCGTGCCGAGGAGCTTCGCGCCGTTCTCGCCCGGCGCGAGGCACAGAAGGCGGAGCTCGACGAGAAGATCGTCTCCCTCGCGAACGACCGCGACCAGGCGATCGCCGAGATCGACGAAGAGTCGAACAGCGTTGCAGCGCAACGTGATCAGATCGCGCCCGGACTCGGCACCGATCTGCTCGGCCTCTATGAGAAGGTGCGCGAGCAGTGCGGCGGACTCGCAGCAGCGGCGCTCACGCAGCGTCGGTGCGGCGGCTGCGGTCTTGAGCTGAACGCGACCGAGCTGGCGAAATTCAAGAACGCACCCGAGGACGAGATCCTGCGCTGCGAGGACTGCCGCCGGATCGTCGTCCGCACATCCGAGTCGGGGCTGTAAGCGCTCGATGGCACGGGCTCTCATCGTCGAGGCCGACGGCGGCTCTCGGGGCAATCCCGGGGTGGCCGGATACGGCGCCCTCGTCCGGGACGCATCCACCGGAGAACTGCTTGCCGAACGCGCCGAGCCGCTTGGTTTGGCCAGCAACAACGTCGCCGAGTACTCCGGTCTGATCGCCGGGTTGGAGGCTGCCGCCGAGATCGACCCGTCCGCGCGCGTCGAGGTGCGGATGGACTCCAAGCTGGTCGTCGAGCAGATGGCCGGTCGTTGGAAGATCAAGCACGTGGACATGAAGCGCCTCGCCCTCGAGGCGCAGGAGATCGTCCGGTCATTGACGACCGCGGGCGGCGCCGTGACCTGGACGTGGATCCCGCGCGAGAAGAACAAGGACGCCGACAAGCTGTCCAATGTGGCGATGGACGGCGAAACGGTCGTCCGGAATCTTTGGCGGACAACCGAACCCGACGACTGCGACGACCCCGCCGAGGTAAGTGAGCCCGCCGTCGATGCCACCGACGCCGAGGCAGCCGCTGCCCCCGCACTGGCGCCTGCCCAGGCAGGTCGTCCGGTTCGCGTCCTGATGGTGCGTCACGGAGTCACCGACTTCACCGTCGAGGGAAGACTCGACGGTCGCGGCGGACCGAACCCCGACCTCAACAAGCAAGGGCTCGCCCAAGCCCGATCGGTCGCTGCGGGCATTGCCGCCAAGACGGGCGACCTGCCGGTGCGGTTCATCGCATCGGACCTGTCGCGCGCCCAGGAAACCATCCGTCCGGCGGCTGAAGCCCGTGGCCAGCAGGTCGAGATCGACCCGGACTGGGACGAACAGAACTTCGGCGAGTGGGACGGCGAGCTCGTGCGGGATCTGGTGCAGCACAAGGACTTCGCGCGGCTGCGTGACGACCCGACCTACGCGGCACCGGGCGGGGGAGAGACGCACGAGCAACTCACGTCCCGCGTCCGGGACGCCCTGCGCCGGGCCGTCGAGTCGGCGTCCGACGGGAGTGTGGTCGTCGTGGCCACGCACCGCAAGCCGATCATGGTCGTGCTTGCCGAGGTGCTTGGCCTCGATCTGGCGCACGCCTGGATGCTCGCGATCGGTCCGGGTTCGTTCACAGGTCTCGAACTCTGGGCCGACGGGCACGGCTCGGTGAGCTTCGTGAACGATACGAATCACCTTCGCGCGACGCGCGGTGCTCGAGCGCAGTAGGAGCGAGATGGACGACCAGCAGTTTGCCCCCGACACCATCGCGGTGCGAGGAGGCTTGTCCCGCAGCGGTTTCGAGGAGACGGCGGAAGCCCTTTATCTGACGTCGGGTTTCGTCTACGAGACCGCCGAGGACGCCGAGGCGGCGTTCAAGGCAGAGGTGGATCGTTTCGTCTACAGCCGGTACGGGAACCCGACCGTCGCCGTGTTCGAGGAGCGCCTACGTCAGTTGGAGGGCGCCGAGGCCTGTTACGCGACCGGCTCAGGCATGGGCGCGGTCTTCACGGCACTCGCGGCTCTGCTCGGTGCCGGCGACCGCGTCGTGGCGTCCCGCGGACTGTTCGGCTCCTGCTTCGTGATCCTGGACGAGATCCTCCCGCGCTGGGGCGTCGAGACCGTGTTCGTCGACGGTCCCGATCTCGATCAGTGGCGCGAGGCCCTCAGCGTTCCTACGACGGCGGTCTTCTTCGAGACGCCGAGCAACCCGATGCAGGAACTCGTCGACATCCGCGCAGTCTGCGATCTCGCCCACGCCGCCGGCGCGCAGGTGGTCGTCGACAACGTGTTCGGCACGCCCGTCTACTCCAAGCCGCTCGAGCACGGCGCCGACATCGTCGTCTACTCCGCGACCAAGCACATCGACGGACAGGGACGCGTCCTCGGTGGCGCGATCCTGGGGCCGAAGGACTACATCGAAGGTCCTGTCCAGAACCTCATCAGGCACACCGGCCCGTCGCTGTCGCCCTTCAACGCGTGGGTCCTGGTCAAGGGTCTGGAGACCATGCGTCTGCGCGTGGATCAGATGGCCCGGTCGGCTATCGAGGTTGCGCGCACCTTGGCGAATCACGCTGCAGTGGAACAGGTTTGGTACCCATACCTGGAATCGCACCCGCAGTACGAGTTGGCACGCAAGCAAATGGGTGGGGGCGGCACGGTCGTCACTTTCCGCCTGGCCGGCGGCAAGGCCGAGGCGTTCAAGCTGATGAACGCGCTGCAGATCATCGACATCTCCAACAACCTGGGCGACTCCAAGTCGCTGATCACCCACCCGGCCACCACCACTCACCGCCGCATGGGCGAGGAAGCGCGGCTGGCGATCGGGATCACCGACGGCGTCCTACGCATCTCGGTCGGCCTGGAGGACGCCGCCGACCTGGTGCGTGACCTCACCCAGGCTCTCGACGCGGCGACCTGACACAGCGTCCGACCGGTCCGACGCGCTCGATTAGGTCAACCACGCGTGGTCGTCGACAGAACCCAGGGCCTGCCCGGCTTCGTGGGGGCGTCCCATGACACCTCGAACTGCTCGGAGAGGCCATCGGCGAGTTGTTCGGGACGACGGGGGTCGAGTCCGAGTTCGCAGATAGCGCGCGCAACCAGGCCGCGGGTGTGCTTGGCCATGTGGGTGGCTCCGGGCACCTTGATCTGCACCCAGCGGGCAGCGAGGTCACCCGACGGTGTCCAGGCGGCGGCGTACGTGCTGGAGCGGCAGTCGACGATCAGACCCTTGCCCGCAGCCGAGGTCATCGGTTCGTCGAGCAAGGGTTTCCAGAACGACGCGAGCGGACCGACACCCGGCAGGTTGACTGCCATCGAGAGCCGGTACGGCGGCACCTTGTCCTTCATCCGAAGTGCTCCGAACAGCGCGGATTGCACGACGAGCCAGCGGTTCGCCCGTCGCAGCGCGGCAGCGTCGAGGGAAGGAAGATCCAGCGCGTCGTACAGGACGCCGGTGTAGAGGGCCGCGACCGGTACCGCCGGCGCGGACCGCAGACGTGTGTTGCGGGCGATCTCCTGGGTGAGGTTCGGGCTCACCCCGAGCACCGTTGCAGCCGTGTCGGATTCGCTCAGCTCGCCGGCCCGCTCGATGACAGCCTCCCGGGCGTCGACCAGTTCGGGAAAGGACATCGTGTCCGGTCGGTACGCCCCACCTCGGGGGCGGGGAGTCTTGGATTCCGAGGGAGGCAGCAGCACGAGCACCCGGTGAGTCTACGAGCGGGCGCCTCCATCCGTTCAGTCACTAACCCGCGCGACCTGCGTCCGGCTCCCTAGGGTGTGAGCCATGGTCAAACGCGTCATCAAGGTCACCAGCGAAGTCCCCTCGGATCAGGTCGAGAGCCCTGAGCTCGCCGCTGCCTTCGACGGCCTGCGGCAGCGTCTGGAGCTACCGGCGCAGTTCCCGGCCGAGGTGGAGGCGGAAGCAAGGCGGGCTGTTGCCGCCCCGGAGTTGCCGGAGCGCGACGAGACCGCCGTGCCGTTCTTCACCATCGACCCGGAAGGCTCGACCGACCTCGACCAGGCGATGTGTCTGGAACGGGACGGCGACGGCTACCGCGTGAGGTACGCGATCGCCGACGTCCCCGCGTTCGTGGCGGCCGGGGGAGCACTCGACGCCGAGACGCACCGACGCGGACAGACCATCTACCTGCCCGATCAGCGAGTTCCGTTGCACCCCACAACGATCAGCGAGGACGCAGCCAGCCTGCTCGAAGGGCAGACGCGGCCCGCGTTCGTGTGGAACATGAAGCTGGACGCGTCCGGCGACTGCACCGCCCACGAGGTGTACCGGGCGATGGTGAGCAGCAAGAAGCGTCTGGACTACACCTTCGTCCAGGAGCAGGTCGACTCCGGCAACGCCGACGAGTCCCTGATGCTGCTGAAGGAGATCGGCGAGAAGCGGATGGAGATGGAACGTGCCCGTGGCGGCGCGAGCCTGCCGATGCCCGAGCAGGTCGTCACCAGCAAGGAGAACGGGTACAAGCTGACCATGCGTCCGCCGGTACCCGCCGAGGACTGGAACGCACAGATCTCGCTGCTGACGGGCATGGCGGCCGCAGAGATGATGCTGCACAACCAGATCGGCGTGCTGCGCACGATGCCCGAACCTGAGGGCAACGCGATCGCACGGTTCAAGCGGGCCGCTCAGGCGCTCGGCGCCGAGTGGCGTTCGGACCTCACCTACGGTGAGTTCCTGCGCACCCTGGACCGCAGCAACCCCAAGCACCTCGCGCTGATCTACGAGGCCACCGGGTTGTTCCGCGGAGCCGGTTACACCTGCTTCGACGGCGATATCCCCGAGGTCACTCAGCAGGCTGCGGTGGCAGCGCCGTACGCCCACGTCACCGCGCCGCTTCGGCGCCTCGTCGACCGTTACGGCCTGGTGATCTGCGAGGCGCTCAGCCGTGACGCCGAGGTGCCGCAATGGGTGCGATCGGCCCTTGCGGCCCTTCCGGACGACATGAAGAAGTCCGACGAACTGGCCCGCAAGGCCGAACGGGCCGCGACCGACATCATCGAGGCGGCGTTCATGTCCGGCCACGTCGGAGAGTCCTTCGAGGCCGTCGTGGTCGACAACAACGGCAAGGAGGGGTTGCTGGTGCAACTGACCGAGCACGCGGTGATCCAGCCGGTGCCCGGCACCGCCGAGCTCGGTTCCACCGTTCAGGTGAAGGTGGTCTCCGCCGACATCGCAGCCGGCAAGGTGGAGTTCGCGCTCGCCTGAAGTGAACGGACACCGATAGACTCGACCACGGATGAGCCGGCCAGGCGGCCGCGTCGGGAGTTCGCTCCCGCCGAGGAACGTCCGGGCTCCGAAGAGCAGGGTGGTGGCTAACGGCCACCCGGGGTGACCCGCGGGACAGTGCCACAGAAAGCAGACCGCCTGCGCTCGCGCAGGTAAGGGTGAAACGGTGGTGTAAGAGACCACCAGCGCCCCAGGTGACTGGGGCGGCTAGGTAAACCCCACCCGGAGCAAGGCCAGACAGCATGCGCCCGAGGGCTGCTCGCCCGAGCATGCGGGTAGGCCGCTGGAGGCGACTGGCAACAGTCGTCCTAGATGGATGGTCGCCCAATGACTGAACCCGGCGTATCGGCCGGCTCATCCCCGGCACGCCCACTTTCTGCGGAACCGGATCACCACCCACGCACGACACCGACGACCTCGCCGGATTACGGAGTTTCCTCAGCGACCGCTGAAAGCCGNACCGCTGAAAGCCGCCACAGCGAAGGGATCCGGTCGCCATTGCGACCGGATCCCTTCACTACGGGTGTAGCGGCCTCAGCTCCAAGAGGTTTCGCGGGGGCGGCCCTCGTCGTAACCACTCGCGCTCTGCACACCGACCGTCGCGCGCTCGCGGAACTCGGCGATGTTGCGGGCACCCGCGTAGGTGAAGCTGGAGCGGACACCGGCGATGATCGAGTCGATGAGGTCTTCCACGCCGGGGCGCTCGGCGTCGAGGTACATCTTCGAGGACGAGATGCCTTCCTCGAACAACGCCGAGCGGGCGCGGTCGAACGCGGTGCGTCCCTGCGTCCGGTTGCTCACCGCACGGGCGGACGCCATGCCGAAGGACTCCTTGTAGAACCGGCCGGACGCGTCCCGGTTGAGGTCACCGGGGCTCTCCCAGGTGCCCGCGAACCACGAGCCGATCATCACCGAACCGGCTCCGGCGGCAAGGGCGAGAGCGACATCGCGCGGGTACTTCACGCCGCCGTCCGCCCAGACATACGCGCCGAGTTCCGTTGCCGCAGCTGCACATTCGAGCACCGCCGAGAACTGCGGGCGTCCCACGCCGGTCATCATGCGGGTGGTGCACATGGCGCCCGGTCCGACTCCGACCTTGATGATGTCGGCACCGGCGCTCGCCAGGTCGCGGGCGCCGTCGGCGGTCACCACGTTGCCGGCGGCGATCGGGATACGGATTCCGGTGGACGCCTCGTGCTCGTCACGGGCGGACTTCACGACGTCGAGTGCGTCGAGCATCTTGTCCTGGTGGCCGTGCGCGGTGTCGACGACCAGCACGTCCGAGCCCGCTTCGAGCATCGCCTTCGTTTTGGCGGCGATGTCGCCGTTGATGCCGATCGCGGTGCCGATCCGCAGGCGCCCCCGGTCATCCAGCGCGGGCTGATAGATCGCGCTGCGCAGGATGCTCTTGCGGGTCAGCACGCCCTGCAGCTCGCCGTCCTTCACCACCGGTGCGAGGCCGAGGTGGTGCTTGGCGAGGTCGTCGTAGACCTGGTCGAGGTCGGCGTCCGGAGTCACGCTGAACAGGTCGCAGGACATGACCTGACCGACGGTGGTGAAGCGGTCGACATCGCGCAGGTCGCCTTCGGTGACCACTCCGACCGGACGATGGTCGGCGTCCACGACCACGGCGGCCTTGTGCGCGCGCTTGCCCAGCAGGGCGATCGCGGACGCCACCGGAGCCTCTGCCGACACCGTCACCGGGGTCTCGTAGACGGTGTGTGCCGCCTTGACGTAGTCGATCGTCTCGGTGACCGCGTGCACCGGAATGTCCTGGGGCAGCACCGCGATCGCGCCGCGTCGAGCGACGGTCTCGGCCATGCGTCGACCCGACACCGCGGTCATGTTCGCGACCACCAGCGGGATGGTGGTGCCCACACCGTCCGGCGTGGACAGGTCGACGTCGAGGCGACTGGTCACCGATGACCGCGACGGAACCATGAACACGTCGCTGTACGTGAGATCGAACGGGGGCATTTCACCGAGGAGTTTCACGGGAGGTAATGGTACGTCGCGCCCAGGAACACCCGCGCGTTCGTGTCGTGTTCGCGATGTGGGCGCTCGTCAGTTGTTCGCCCGGAACGCCTCCGCGTCCGTGCGCCGACTCGTACGGTGGCTGGCATGAAGATCACCCACCTCGGTCACGCCTGCCTCCTGGTCGAGTACGCCGACGCACGCATGCTCATCGACCCGGGCTCGTTCTCCGACGTCGCGGCCGTCAGTGTCGTCGATGCCGTCCTGATCACCCACCAGCACGCCGATCACCTGGACGTCCCGAAGCTGAGGGGTGTGCTGGAACGCAACCCGGACGCCTCGGTGTTCGCCGACACAGGATCGCTGAAAACGTTGCAGGAGAACGACATCCAAGCGACCGAGAACCGTGCCGGTCAGAGTTTCGAGATCGGCTCGGTGCGGGTCACCCCGATCGGGCAGCAGCACGCCGAGATCCACCCGTACGTCGACCGCATCCCCAACCTCGGCCTGATGTTCCAGGTGGAGGGAGAGCCGACGCTGTTCCACCCCGGCGACGCACTGGATGGTCAGCCCCTCGACCGGATCGACATCCTCGCGGTGCCCGTCTCCGCGCCGTGGGGCGCGGTCAAGGAAACAATCGCCTTCGTCCGGCGGATCGCACCACGCGAGATCGTCCCGATCCACGACGGCACCCTGTCGGAGGCCGGTCGTGCGATGTACCTGCAGCACATCGGCGACTTCGGGCTGGACGGTGGCGTCCCCGTGCGTGATCTGCGCCGGGAGAAGGCCACCGAGTTCACCCTCTGACGCCGTAACCTCGCGCCGTCGGATTCACCGTCCGGGCTCAGGTGAACCTAAGCTCGAACGGTGCCCCAACTCACCGCCAAGAAGAAGTGCTGCAAGAAGGACACCCGGTGCAAGAAGTGCCCGGTCGTTCTCTCGCGTCTGGCCAAGTGGGGTCACGCGGAGCGGATCGACCGCCGCCGTTACGAGCTCGCCGAGTCGGTGCCCAAGAAGGTGCGCAAGCGCGCCCGCGTCCGGTGAAGAACCTTCGACTGCGCCCGTAGTAAGGAACGTCGGCCGCTGTTGCGACCGTGCGCGCCCTCTGCCCACCCGTCGGAGTCAGGTGGTGGATAGCCTGACCGCATGACTTTGAGCGTCACCCTGTGCACCGATCAGACCGAATGGGACGAACTCGTCGACGCCGCCGGGGGACACCCGCTGCAACTTTGGGGCTGGGGTGAGCTGAAGTCGAGGTATGAGTGGACCGCAGACCGGCTCGTCGTCCGCGACGGTGACCGGATCGTCGGATCGGCGCAGGTGCTGCACCGCAAGCTGCCGCAGCCGTTCCGCAGCCTGTCCTACATCCCGCGCGGGCCCCAGGTGCAGGATGAGGCTCGGCGCGCCGAGGTGCTCGACGCGCTCGCGGTCTGGGTGAAGCGCGAGCGGCAGCCGATCGCACTGTCGATCGAGCCCGACTGGGAGGCCGGCTACTCGCCGATGCCGAAGGGCACCGACGACGAAGCTCTCGCACAGTTGCAGTCGCAGCCGGCGCCGCAATGGTTGAAAGACACTGCAGCCAAGGCCTTTTCGCCCAGCGAGAACACCGGTCTGATCCCACGGACCCTCGTCGTCGACTGCAGCCAGGACGACGATGCCCTGATGAAGGGCCTCGGTTCCAGTGCGCGACAGAACGTGCGCAAGTCGTTCAAGGCCGAGAACGTCCGCTTCGGACTGGTCGAGACCGACGAGGACCTCGCCCAGGTGCTGGCGATCAACAACGAGACCGCGCGGCGAGCGGGCTTCGCGGTGCACAGCGACGACTACCACCGCGGCATCCGCGACCTGATGGGGGAGCGGTCCCAGCTGATCGCGGCCTGGGAGGGCGACCAGGTCGTCGCGTTCGTCTGGCTGGTGGTCTCCGCGACGACGGCCTTCGAGTTGTACGGCGGCGTCAACGAGCGCGGCATGAAGCTGCGCCTGAACTACGGCCTGAAGTTCCACGCGATGAAGCATGTCCGTGAGCAGGGCGTGTCCCGTTACGACTTCAACGGCCTGCTCAATGACGGCATCAGCGACTTCAAGCGGCAGTTCGCCAAGCACGAGAACATGCTCATCGGCACCTGGGACCGGCCGCTCTCGCCGCTGTACCCCGCGTTCGCCAAGGCCCTGCCCAAGGTGCGCACGGTGCTGAAGAAGGGTGTGCCGCAGGTGAAGTCGGCGGTCAAGGACCCGAAGGGCACGTTCGCCAAGCTGCGTCCGAACAAATCCGAGCAGGAAAAGTAGATCCGCGCACCGTGACGGGTGCGCGGATCACCGCAGGGTGCGCGGATTCGGCGCTCGGGGTCAGTCGCGCTTGTGGCGGGCGGTCCATGCGGCACCGATGATGCCCGCGTCGTTCTGGAGCTTCGCCGGCACGATCTTGGTACGCAGGTCGAGCAGCGGCAGGAACTTCTCGTGCTTCTTGCTCACCCCGCCGCCGACGACGATGAGGTCGGGCCACAGCAGGTTCTCCAGGGTGGAGTAGTACTTCTGCAGGCGCTCGGCCCACTCCTGCCAGGAGAGGTCCTCCTTGTCGCGGACGCTCTCGGCAGCGCGTGATTCGGCGTCGTGACCGTCGATCTCGATGTGTCCGAGTTCCGAATTCGGAACCAGCACACCGTTGTTGAAGATCGCGGTGCCGATGCCGGTGCCGAGCGTGGTCATCACGACCAGACCCTTCTGGTCCTTGGCGGCGCCGAAGTGCAGTTCGCCCACGCCGGCCGCGTCGGCATCGTTGAGGACGCTGATGTCGCGGCCGAGCCTCTTCTCCAGCTTCTGCTCGATCTCGGTCTCGATCCAGGACTTGTCGATGTTCGCCGCGGTCTTCACCACGCCGTGCATCACGACGGCGGGGAAGGTGATGCCGATCGCCTCGCCCTTGGTCTCGTCCGCGAAGTTCTCGGCGATCTGCTCGATGACTTCGGCAACCGCGTCCGGGGTGGCCGGTTTCGGAGTGTCGATCCGCAGACGGTCCGTCGCGAACTTGCCCTTGTCGAGGTCGACCGGGGCGCCTTTGATGCCGCTGCCGCCGACGTCGATGCCGAGGGCGTAGGTCTTGGCCTTTGCCATTGTGTCGTTCTCCTTCTCCGTCACGGGAGGGTGAGGATCTCCGGGCCGTCCTGGGTCATCAGGACGGTGTGTTCGAACTGTGCGCACCACGACTTGTCGGCCGTGGTGACCGTCCATCCGTCATCCCACAGTTCCCATTCGTGGGTGCCGAGGGTGATCATCGGCTCGACGGTGAAGGTCATGCCGGGCTCGATGACGTCGTCGTACGCCGGCGCTGCGTCGTAATGCGGGACGATCAGGCCGGAGTGGAAACTGGTGCCGATGCCGTGTCCGGTGTAGTCGCGCACCACGCCGTAGCCGAAACGGGCGGCGTACTTCTCGATCACTCGTCCGACCACGTTGAACCGCCGACCCGGCATCGCGGACTTGATGCCGCGCAGCATCGCTTCCTGGGTGCGGTCGACCAGGTCGCGTACTTCGGGGGCGACGTCGCCCACCAGGAAGGTGGCGCAGTTGTCGCCGTGGACGCCGTCGATGTAGGCGGTGACGTCGATCTTGACGATGTCGCCGTCCTGCAACTCGCGATCGTCAGGGATGCCGTGACAGATGACCTCGTTGACGCTGGTACACAGCGACTTGGGGAAGCCGCGGTATCCGAGCGTCGAGGGGTAGGCGTGGTGGTCGAGCAGGAACTCGTGTGCGACGCGGTCGAGTTCGTCCGTGGTGACACCCGGCCGGACGGCAGCACCGGCGGCCTGCAGCGCCTGCGCACCGAGGCGTCCGGCGAGCCGCATGCGTTCCATCGTGGCGGCGTCCTTGATCTCCGATCCCTCGAACGGCGTCGGTTCCGGCCGGTCGACGTACTCGGGGCGGGAGATCGAGGACGGCACCGGACGGCGAGGACTGATAGTTCCGGCGACCATCGGACTGCGTAGCGGCATAGGGTTCAGCTTAGGACGCGGACCTACGGGCTGCGTCCGCAGCGGTCGACCCGGACGTCGTCGCACATGAACCGACAACGGTGGACGAAGGAGTGATGATGGCCTACTGGTACAACGTCAACACGGGCCAGATCGAACAGGACGGCAGCACCGAGAGCAAGGACCACCTGATGGGTCCGTACGCGTCCGAGGACGAGGCGCGCTCGGCGATCGAGTTGTCCCGCAAGAAGAACGAGTTGGCCGACGAGGCCGACCGGGAGTGGAAGGAAGGCTGAGCCTGCCTTCGAGCTGAAGGGCGTGAGGCGACGGCCTCACGCCCTTCCCCGTTGTTCGGGCTTCCCCCGGCAGCCTCAGGCCCGTTTGCGGCGCAGGAACGCGCGCCCGGCCACGGCCAGCAGCAGCGCGATGCCTCCTGCGGCGACCGGCACCCAGAATCCGGCGTGCGGACGGACCTGTTCGATCACGATGCCGGACAGCGCCGAGCCGGCCGCGATCCCGATGATCAAACCGGTGAGCACCACGCTCATCGCCTCGTTGATCTGCGATGAGGGCACGAGTTTCTGCGCCAGTTGCATGGAGATGATCAGCGTCGGCGCCGTTGCCGCGCCGGCGACCATCATCACCAGGGCGATCGGCACCAGATGCTCGGTGAGCAGGATCGGCGCTTCGAGCAGGAACATGCCGGCGGTGCCGACCACCAGCAGAGACTGCAGCGATCGCGTGAGGGTTCGACTGCCGAACCAGAGCCCGGCAGCGGCCGAACCGACCGCGAAGAGCGCGACGATGAGTCCGGACGCCGAAGGGTTGCCTTGGTCCTTTGCGACGGCGATCGCGGTCACCTCGTTGGATCCGAAGATCGCGCCGGTCATGAACAGCACGCAGGTCAGGATCAGGATCCCGGGCGTGCGGATGGCCAGCGCTCTGCCGTGGTGGGCCACCTCGTCGACCGGAGGTTCGGTACTGCGATCGGACAGGAAGATGAGCGTGCCGACCAGATAGAACAGTGCCGCAGCGATGTAGCCGGCCTCGGGGAACCACAGGGTGGCCAGCGCGATGGCGAGGGCAGGGCCGAGTACGAACGACAGTTCGTCGACCACCTGTTCCAGCGACATGGAGGTGTGCAACTTGTTCGGCTCGTCGCGCAGTTTGTGCGCCCAGCGTGCGCGGCTGAGCGTGCCGACGTTCGCCAGGATCGTCGCCATCGCGTAGGCACCGAACAACGTCCAGGTCGGCCATTCCAGCGCTGACGCCGCAACCATCACCACGCACCACACCGACGACCAGATCAACAACGGGTAGGTCACGCGGCGCTGACCGAACCGGTCGGTGAGCCGTCCGGCGACGACCGCGGTCAAAGCCAGGATCACCAGACCGGTCGCCGACACCGCCCCGGCGAGCGCGAACGAACCAGTGCGGGTGGAGATCATCGCCACCAAGGACATGCCGAACATCGCACCGCCGAGGCGTCCGATCGCCGAGCCGATCATGAAACGGCGGGTGGCGGAGTCCTTCAGCAAGGGGGTGTACGTCGACAGCACCGGGTCATCTCATCACCCGATCAGCGGCGTCGACGAATCGAGTGGCGCGCGCCACTGCATTGTCGGACTATGAAAGTCCTCCGGCGGGCGCTCGCAGTCGTACGGTGGGAGGCGATGACTACGCAAACACCCGCGCTCGCGGTGACCCAGGCCAACGGTTCCTTCGAAACGATCTCCCTCGACCGCCGCGCCCTGCGCGACGACGACATTCGGATCGACATCAAGTTCGCCGGCATCTGCCACAGCGACATCCACACGGTGCGCCAGGAGTGGGGCGACATCGAGTTCCCGATCACCCCCGGTCACGAGATCGCCGGTGTGGTCTCGGCCGTCGGCGACGGCGTGACGAAGTACAAGATCGGCGACCGCGTCGGCGTCGGCTGCATGGTCGACTCGTGCGGCGAGTGCGAGAACTGCAAGAACGACCACGAGCAGTTCTGCACCAAGCCTGCGGTCTTCACCTACAACTCCCTCAACTACGACGGTGAGCGTGCCCAGGGCGGCTACGCCCAGCAGATCGTCGTGACCGAGCGTTTCGCCTGCCGCATCCCCGACGAGATCGAGTTGGATGCAGCTGCGCCGCTGCTGTGCGCCGGCATCACCACGTACTCGCCGCTGAAGCGCTGGGGTGCGCGTCCGGGTACGAAGGTCGGCATCGTCGGCGTCGGCGGCCTGGGACACCTCGGCGTGAAGATCGCGGCCGCGATGGGTGCGCAGGTGTACGGCATCTCGCGCAGCATGGCCAAGGCCGAGGACTCCGAGGCGCTGGGTGCGACCGCGCACCTGGCCACCTCGGACGAGCGCACCTTCTCCGACCACAAGCGCAGTTTCGACATCATCCTCAACACCGTCAGTGCGGACCTGCCGATGTTCGACTACATGAAGCTGCTCAAGCCGTTCGGTGTGATGGTGAACGTCGGTCTGCCGAACGGCACGTACGAACTGCCGCCGCGCGCATTCAGCGGCAATACCGCGATGGCCGGTTCGATGATCGGCGGCATCGCCGAGACCCAGGAGATGCTCGACTTCTGCGCCGAGCACGGCATCGGCGCGACGATCGAGACGATCAGCGCCGACCAGGTGGACGAGGCGTACGAGCGGGTCGTCGACGGCGACGTCCGGTACCGCTTCGTCATCGACACCGCCACCATCGGCGCAGCGGAGAAGGCTTGACCCGTGAGTGAGTCCGGCGCAGGTTTCGACCTGCGCCGGCTCGCTGTTGCGGCGTACGGCCCGTCGCTGCTGTTCGGGCTCGCGGAAGGCGCGATTCTCCCGGTCGTCACGTTGACCGCACGCTCGCTCGGGGCGAGCGTCCCGGTCGCGGCCTTGATGGTGATGCTGACGTACGTCTCGTCGCTGGTCTGCAACGTGCCGGCGTCCGTGATCACCCATCGGGTGGGGGAGCGCAAGGCGATCGTCGCAGCCGCCCTGCTCGGTGCTGTCGCCGGTGGGATCTGTTGGGGCGCAAGCCAGTTGTGGCACCTGGTCGTCGGAGTACTCGTGTTCGGCGCGGCGGCCTCCGTCTTCATGTTGGCTCGGCAGAAGTACCTCACCGAAGCCGTCCCCATCGCCTACCGGGCACGCGCGCTGTCGACGCTCGGTGGGGTCATGCGCATCGGAGTCTTCGCCGGTCCGTTCCTCGGCGCCGCGGCGATCGGGGTGTGGGGCCTGCCGGCGGCGTACCTGGTCTGTTCGGTGGGA
This sequence comes from Yimella radicis, assembly GCF_054778255.1. NCBI lineage: Bacteria > Bacillati > Actinomycetota > Actinomycetes > Micrococcales > Dermacoccaceae > Yimella > Yimella radicis. The sequence goes on along the minus strand of NZ_BAAGZR010000002.1, from coordinate 41,755 downwards.
CTGCTGCTGGCCGGTGTGCTCGCGATGACGCTGCCCGACCTCGAGGATTCTGCCTCGGCCGGACAATCCCGGGTGACCGTAGCCCACGTGCTCCACGAGCACGCGCGCGTCTTCCTTACCGTCGGTCTCGGTGTCCTGTTGATCGCCGCCGTGCGTGCCTCCCGGCAAGCGGTCATCCCCTTGTGGGCCGAGCGCCTGGGGCTCAGCCCGCAGCAGGCTTCGGTGATCTACGGCATCTCCGGTGGAATCGACATGCTGGTCTTCTATCCGGCCGGCAAGTTGATGGACGTGCGCGGACGTCGCTGGGTGGCCATCCCGTCGATGATCGTGATGGCTGTGTCATTGCTGGCGATTCCGTTGACGCACAACCCGATCGCTTTCACGATCGTGTGCTGCGTGCTCGGTTTCGGTAACGGCATCGGCGCCGGCATGGTGATGACGCTCGGCGCGGACTTCTCCCCGGATGTCGGACGGGCACAGTTCCTCGGGATCTGGCGAGAACTGTCGGATCTGGGAGCCGTCGGGGGACCGGCGCTGCTTTCCGGAGTCACCGCGGCGCTCGCCCTCGGTCCGGCGATCGCAGCCACCGGGGCCGTCGGACTCGCCGCGGCAGCCGTGCTGTGGCGTTACGTGCCGGACCACCCGTCTCGCTGATCGAGGCCGGCGGGCATCACTCGGCGAAGGACTGCTCCTGGTTGGGGAAGGTGCCGGCGGCGACGTCCTCACGGTACTCACGCGCGGCGTCCAACAAGGTGCTGCGAATGTCGGCGTAGCGCTTGACGAAGCGGGGAGCCTTGCCGCCACGCAAACCGGCGAAGTCCTGCCAGACCAGCACCTGGGCATCGCATTCCGGCCCGGCACCGATGCCGATCGTCGGGATACGCAACGCCTTGGTCACCTCTGCGGCGACTGGGGTCGGCACCATCTCCATCACGATCGCGAATGCGCCCGCGTCCTGCAGCGCTCGCGCGTCGGCGATCATCTTCGCTGCCGCTTCGCCTCGCCCCTGGACCCGATAGCCGCCGAGATTGTGCTCGCTCTGTGGAGTGAACCCGATGTGCGCCATGACCGGAATGCCTGCGGCCGTGAGGGTCTGCACCAGCGGCGCCATCGCGGTGCCCCCCTCGAGCTTGACCGCGTGTGCACGCCCTTCCTTCATCAACCGCACCGCGGAGTCGAAGCCCTGCTGGACGCTGCCTCCGTAGGTGCCGAACGGGAGGTCGGCGACGACCATCGCGTACTTGACCGCGCCGGACACCGCGCGCACCAGCGGAACGAATTCGTCGAGAGTCACCGGAAGAGTGGTCTCGTACCCGAACACGTTGTTGCCGGCCGAGTCACCGACCAGCAGCACCGGGATCTGCGCCTCGTCGAAGATCTCGGCGGCGTACTGGTCGTACGCGGTGAGCATCGACCACTTCTCGCCCCGCTCCTTCATCTGGTGCAGATGGACGGTGCGGGTGCGACGGCGAGGACGCATGCCGTCGCCCTGTGGGGCATCGCAGGACTTGGCCGGGCTGCCACCGTACGGTGCGGGCTCTTCGCTCATGGCCGCAAGGCTAGCGAGCGTGCCGCCTGTGCAGGGACGAGCCCACGTGCGGAGAGCGCCACCTCTACGGATGGGCAAAGGTAAGAAGATGTTAAAGAAATCAGATCGCCTCTCGCTGTGGCGATGATTTGGAGCCAAACTTCCTGGATGACCGGGCTCCACCCCCGCAGCCCGGGATCCCCTGGAGGAACAGTGAACCGACGGATTTTCCGTGCCGTGGTGGGCACGACAGCTGCCGTGACGGCAATGACTTGCGCCGCAGGCGCAGCGACCGCGGCCCCGGTCGTGGGCCAGGTGGCCGCTTCGGCGGTGCCCGGTGACGACGCACCCTCGAAGGTACAGCGCGACAACCTGCCCGACCCGATGCACGAGGCGCAGGGCAAGTTGCGCAACGACGCCGTCAAGCAGGTCGTCGCCGGCAAGGCCAACCTGAAGACCATCAACGGCAAGCGTGTTGTCGAGATGAAGAAGGCCAAGGGCGGTCAGAAGGGCAAGTACGTCCAGTACGACGTCAACCGCACCGCCTCGATCTTCACGATCCTCGCCGAGTTCGGCGACCAGACCAAGCCCGCCCAGGGTGGTGGCGCAGGTCCGATGCACAACCAGATCGAGCAGCCCGACCGCTCGGTCGACAACAGCACCATCTGGAAGCCGAACTTCGACCGGGCACACTTCCAGGACCTCATGTTCGGTCCGACGAACTCGATGCAGCACTTCTACAAGGCGCAGTCCCAGGGGCGCTTCAACGTCACCGGTGACGTCAGCGACTGGGTCAAGGTGCCCTACAACGAGGCGCGCTACGGCCACAACCCGGTCCAGGGCGACGGCACCAGCGAGGCCGAGGGCTACTGGTCGTTCATCGGCGACTCGGCCACCGCGTGGTACAACGCGCAGAAGGCTGCCGGCAAGACCGACGAGCAGATCAAGACCTACCTGGCGCAGTTCGACAAGTGGGACCGTTACGACTACGACGGTGACGGCAACTTCGATGAGCCGGACGGCTACATCGACCACTTCCAGGCCATCCACGCCGGCCAGGGCGAAGAAGTCGGCGGCGGCGCACAGGGCGACGACGCGATCTGGTCCCACCGCTGGTCCGTCCAGTCGGGTACCGGCACCACCGGTCCGGCCAACTTCAAGGCCGGCGGTGTGCAGATCGGTAACACCGGCATCTGGATCCGCGACTACACGACCGAGCCGGAGAACGGTGGCCTCGGTGTGTTCGCGCACGAGTTCGGCCACGACCTCGGCCTGCCGGACCTGTACGACACCGCGGGTGGCGACAACAGCACCGCGTTCTGGTCGCTGATGAGCGCCGGTTCCTACCTCAACGACGGTGGCCCCGACGGCATCGGCACGATTCCGGGCTATATGGGCGCCTGGGAGAAGATGTTCCTCGGTTGGTCCGACACCAAGACGGTGAACTACGCCAAGGGTACGAGCCAGACTGTCACCACGGGCCCGGCCGACCTGGACGACAAGAAGCTTCCGCAGGCTGTCGCCGTCAACCTGCCGAACCGCACGGTCGTGGAGCAGTACACCAAGCCCAAGACCGGAACGATGGAATGGTGGAGCGGTCGTACCGATGGCACCACCACGTCGCTCACCCGCGACATCGACCTGACCAACGCCTCGACCGCGTCCGTCTCGGCTGCTGTCGCCTACGACATCGAGACGGACTACGACTACCTGTACTCGCAGGTCTCCACCGACGGTGGCACCACGTGGAAGAACGTCGCCGCGCCGCTGACGGGTAAGAACCTCAACTGGGCGACCAAGACGGTCGACCTGTCGGCGTACAAGGGACAGAAGATCAAGTTCCGTTTCGCCTACGTGACCGACGAGGCCTACAACGAGGCCGGCGCGTTCCTGGACGACATCGTCACCACCATCGACGGTGTCTCCAGCACCGAGGGTGCGGAGTCCGAGACCTCGGTGTGGACCGCGAAGGGCTTCACCCGGATCGACGGAACCGTCACCAAGCAGGTGCCGCAGTACTACCTCGCCGAGTACCGCCGGTACGCCGGGTACGACGCCGGCCTGCGGACCGGTCCGTACAACTTCGGTTTCGCGAACACCAAGCCCGACTGGGTGGAGCACTTCCCCTACCAGGACGGCCTGCTGATCACCTTCAGCGACGGTCGCTACGAGGACAACAACACCTCGGTGCACCCGGGCGGCGGACTCGTCCTGCCGGTCGACGCCAACCCGGCGAACATGAAGTTCTCGGACGGTGCGAAGGTCGGCAACCGTCGCCAGCCGTACGACGCGACGTTCACCACGCAGGCTCGTGACGAAATCACGTTGCACCGCAACGGTGTTCCGACCACCTTCCCGTCCAAGCCGGGCGTGACCACGTTCGACGACAGCGACCCGAACCGCTACTACGACGCCACCAACCCGTGGGCCTCGACGAAGGTCGCCGGCTCCGGCACGACGATCCGCGTCCAGAACCACGCGGCGAAGTCGATGAAGCTGGTCATCTCGTTCAAGTGATCGCACAGCAGTAAGCCGCGACCCCCGCGGTGAGATGCGTGGCCCCGGGTGTGAACCACCCGGGGCCACGCGTATGACCCGGCAGTAGGCCAAGATGGGAACCATGGATCGGCAACAGGAATTCGTGCTGCGCACCATCGAGGAACGCGACATCCGGTTCGTACGGGTGTGGTTCACCGACGTGTTGGGAACCTTGAAGTCGGTGGCGGTCGCCCCGGCCGAGCTCGAGGGGGCGTTCGTCGAGGGCATCGGCTTCGACGGCAGTTCGATCGAGGGACTGGCCCGGGTCTACGAGGCCGACATGCTCGTACGGCCGGACGCTTCCACCTTCCAGATTCTGCCGTGGCGCGGTGAGCGTCCCGGCACCGCGCGCATGTTCGCCGACATCCGGTTGCCCGACAACTCACCGAGTGCCGCTGACCCGCGCGGCGTGCTGCGTAGGGCGCTGGGCAAGGCGGCCGAGAAGGGGCTGACCTTCTACACCCACCCGGAGATCGAGTTCTATCTGTTCGAGAAGGACCTGTCCTACTCCGGTGAGCCGGTGCCGATCGATCAAGCGGGCTTCTTCGACCACGTTCCGCAGGGTGCCGGCCACGACTTCCGTCGAGCGGCGATCTCGATGCTGGAGACGATGGGCATCTCGGTGGAGTTCAGCCATCACGAGTCCGGTCCCGGCCAGAACGAGATCGATCTGCGTTATGCGGACGCATTGTCCACCGCCGACAACATCATGACCTTCAAGACGGTCGTGAAGGAGGTCGCGCTGGAGCGCGGCATCTTTGCGTCCTTCATGCCCAAACCGCTTGCGCAACAACCGGGTTCGGGCATGCACACGCACGTGTCGCTGTTCGAGGGTGACACCAACGCGTTCTACGAACCCGGTGCGCCGTACCAGCTGTCGCTCACCGCGCGCCGCTTCATCGCGGGCGTCCTGAAGCACGCACCGGAGATCTCCGCCGTCACCAATCAGTGGGTCAACTCCTACAAGCGGCTATGGGGCGGCCAAGAGGCTCCGGCGTACATCTGCTGGGGCCACAACAACCGCAGCGCGATGGTGCGAGTGCCGATGTACAAGCCGAACAAGGGAGCCTCGACCCGCGTCGAGATCCGGTCCCTCGATCCGTCCTGCAACCCCTACCTCGCCTACGCGCTCGTGCTGGCCGCAGGCATGCGCGGGATCGAGCAGGAGTACGACCTGCCGGCGGAGGCCGAGGACGACGTCTGGCACCTCACTGACCGAGAGCGCCGAGCGATGGGCATCGACCCGCTGCCGGCGTCCCTCGACCACGCGATCCACCTGATGGAGGAGAGCGAACTGGTCGCCGAAACCCTTGGCGAGCACGTCTTCGACTTCTTCCTGCGCAACAAGCGCGCCGAGTGGGCGGCCTACCGCGAGCAAGTCACCCAGTTCGAGATCCGGCACTACCTTTACCGGCTATGAGCGCCGAGTCCGCACTGACCGACGGCGCCCTCACCCGCGTCGGCTTCCTGGAACCGTCCCGAAGCAAGGGTCTGCTGGAGCAGGTGCCCGACTGGTCGCCGGAGGCGTTGGTCGGCCCGTTGTCGAAGGTCGCCGATCCCGATGGCGCGGCCCTGGGCCTGGTCCGGTTGTACGAGGCGCTGGACGCCGGTGATCGCCGCGAGGTCGGCGAGCTGCTGGCACAGGACGGCGACCGCGCCGATCGGCTGTTGCATCTGCTCGGTGCATCCTCCGCACTCACCGACTGGCTGGTGCGCCGCCCCGAGCAATGGCGCGAGGTCGCGGACGCCACGATCGGCGACGAGGCGACGCTGCGCGAGGCGGTCTCGAACGAGGTGCGCGACAGCACCGGTCCGGAAGCGGTCGATCTGCTGCGGATCGCCTACAAGCGCCAACTGCTGAAGATCGCGGCTGTCGACCTCTGCGGCAACTCGGTCGAACTGCTGCCCCAGGTCTCGCAAGCGCTTGCGGACCTGGCCGGCGCCGCGCTGCAGACCGCCCTCGACATCGCCTCCCGTGAACACGACGACAGTGATCGGTGTCGGCTCACCGTGATCGCGATGGGCAAGTGTGGGGCACGCGAGCTCAACTACATCTCCGATGTCGACGTCGTGTTCGTGGCCGAGCCGGCCGACGGTGCCGACGAGGACGAAGCCCTTTCTGTGGCGACGAAACTGGCGATCGACCTGATGCGGATCTGCAGCACCTCGACCGGGGAGGGAAGCCTGTGGGAGGTGGACGCGGCGCTGCGCCCGGAGGGCAAACAAGGCCCGCTGGTGCGCACGGTGGCCAGCCATCGTCGTTACTACGAGCGTTGGGCGAAGACGTGGGAGTTCCAGGCGCTGCTGAAGGCACGACCGGTCGCGGGCGACATGGAACTCGGCGCGGAGTATCTCGACGCCATCCAGCCGATGATCTGGCAGGCCGCCCACCGGGAGAACTTCGTCGAGGACGTCCAGGCCATGCGTCGCCGCGTCGAGCAGCACGTGCCCGCCGGGGAGGCGGCCCGGCAGATCAAGCTCGGGCCTGGCGGCCTGCGCGACATCGAGTTCAGCATGCAGCTGCTCCAGCTGGTGCACGGCCGCACCGACGAACGATTGCGGCTGCGCAGCACTCTGGCAGCGATCGACGCGCTCGCCAACCGCGGTTACATCGGTCGTACCGACGCCGCAAAGCTGGACCAGGCGTACCGGACCCTTCGGGCGATGGAGCACCGCATCCAGGTCTCGAAGATGCGGCGCACCCACTTGATGCCGACCTCCGAGACCGACCGTCGGCGGATCGGGCGCGGACTCGGCTTCCGTAGTGACGCCGACACCGAGATCGAGTCGCTGTGGCGCAAGCAGTCGCGCGAGGTGCGCCACCTGCATGAAAGCATCTTCTACCGTCCGCTCCTGTCGGCCGTTGCGCGGTTGTCCGACGACGACGCTCGTCTGAGCCCGGAGAGTGCGGCCGACCGGTTGAACGCGCTGGGTTACCGCGACGCCAAGGGAGCCATGCGTCACCTGGAGGCTCTGACCGGGGGAGTGAACCGACGCGCGGCGATCCAGCGCACGCTCATGCCGGTGATGTTGCAGTGGTTCGCCGAGGAGCCCGATCCTGATCTGGGCCTGCTCACGTTCCGCAAGATCAGTGAGGCCCTGGGCACCAGCCCCTGGTATCTGCGCATGCTGCGTGACGAAGGCTCCGCCGCCGAGACCCTGGCGCGGGTGCTGGCCACCAGCCGGTTCGTGTCCGGGCTGCTGGAACGCGCCCCGTCCGCCGCCGCGCTCGTCGGCGACAAGGACGCGCTCGTCCCGTTGTCGCGTGAGGCGATCATCACCGCGATGAAAGCGGCCGCGTCCCGCCAGGAGGATGAAGAAAAGGCCGTCGTCGGGTTGCGGTCCACCCGGCGCACCGAACTCATCCGCATCGCGATCGCCGACCTGTCCGGCGACCTCGACACGGACGCGGTCGAGACCGCACTCAGCGACCTCACCGCAGCCGCTCTGCATGTCACGCTGGGAATCGCGATCCGAGCTGTGGAAAGGGAAGCGGGAGAACGACTTTCGACCCGCGTCGCGATCATCGGCATGGGCCGGCTCGGGGGTCGCGAGTGCGGTTACGCCAGCGACGCCGACGTGCTGTTCGTGCATGACCCGGCCGAGGGTGCTGACCCGAAGACTGCCGAGAAGCAGGCCGAAACCGTGGTCGGCTTCGTCCGCAAACACCTGAGTTCCGCAGGCCCTGACCCAGCCTTGGGCATCGATGCCGACCTGCGTCCGGAGGGCAAGGCCGGTCCCTTGGTCCGCACGCTGGAGTCGTACGCCGCGTACTACGAGCGCTGGTCCGAGGGCTGGGAGGCGCAGGCCCTGCTGCGTGCCTCGCCGGTCGCCGGCGACCCGGAGGTCGGTCGCCGGTTCATCGAGATCATCGACCCGCTTCGTTACCCCGAGGGCGGCATCGACGACAAGGCCGTTCGTCAGATACGCACCCTGAAGGCCCGCATGGAGGCCGAACGCATCCCGCGCGGCGGCGATCTGAAACGGCACTTCAAGCTCGGTCACGGCGGTCTGTCGGACGTCGAATGGACCGTCCAGATGCTGCAACTGCAGCACGCCGCCGCCTACCCCGACCTGCGTCACCCGGGCACGATGACTCCGCTCAAGGCGCTTGCCGAGCACGGTCTGATCGACGACGAGGCGGCGTCGATGCTTCGGCAGTCCTGGACGCTTGCCTCGCGCCTGCGTAACGCGTCCGTGCTGTGGCGCGGCCGCGCGGTCGACGGGTTGCCGAGCAACATGACCGACGCGAACGGCATCGCCCGGGTGATGGGCTGGCCGGTTGGCTCGGGCAACCAGCTGTCCGAGCGGTATCGCCGAGCGGCGCGTAAGGCGCGTGGTGTGGTCGAGGAAGTTTTCTACGGCGAGAAGAAACGCCTCGGCCGGGACCCCAATCCGAGCCGGTGAGCAGCTGGTCGGGCGGCCGTTCGGTGGACGGTTCTACATCACACCGGCGAGCTTCGTAGACTGAAGCACGTGCTTTCCCGTATCGATCTGCGCGGCACCGCCCTGTCCGACCTGGACGCCCGCGGCCTGCGTAACACCCTGCCCCGTGCCGAGTTCGACGTCGAGGCCGCGCTGGCCGCGGTCCGTCCGATCTGCGAGCAGGTCGAGCATGGTGGCGTCGAGGCGCTGCTGGAGCTGGGGGAGAAGTTCGACGGCGTCCGACCCCCGCAGCTTCGGGTGCCCGCCGAGGTCATCACCGCCGCGCTCGAAACGCTCGACCCGGCCGTCCGCGCCGCGCTCGAGGAGTCGATCCGCCGCGCTCGCCTGGTGCACGCCGACCAGCGCCGCACCGAGGTGACCACGAAGGTCAGCGACGGTGGCACGGTCACCGAGAAGTGGATCCCGGTCGATCGGGTCGGTCTCTACGTCCCCGGCGGCAAGGCGGTGTACCCGAGCTCGGTGGTGATGAACGTGGTGCCCGCGCAACTGGCCGAGGTCGGCTCGATCGCGGTCGCCAGCCCCCCTCAGAAGGACAATGGCGGTTACCCGCACCCGACGATCCTGGCCGCGTGCGCGCTGCTCGACGTCGACGAGGTGTACGCGGTCGGCGGGGCACAGGCGGTCGCGATGTTCGCGCACGGTGCGCGGGACGCGTCCGGCGTCACGGTCTGTGAACCGGCGACGTTGGTCACCGGCCCGGGCAACATCTACGTCGCCGCCGCCAAGCGGTTGCTCAAGGGGCTCATCGGAATCGACGCCGAAGCGGGCCCCACCGAGATCGCGATCCTCGCCGATGCCACCGCGCAGCCGGACCTGGTGGCGGCCGACCTGATCAGCCAGGCAGAGCACGACGAACTGGCTGCATCGGTGCTGGTCACCGACTCGGTCGAGCTGGCCGACGCCGTCGACGCCGCGCTGGAGCGCCGGGTGCCCGCGACCAAGCACACCGAGCGCGTGCGTATCGCGCTGACCGGGCGCCAGTCGGGCACCGTCCTCGTCGACGACGTGTCGGCCGGACTGCGGGTCGTCGACTCCTACGCGGCCGAGCACCTGGAGATCCAGACCGCGGACGCAGCCTCGGTGGCTGCCAAGGTCCGCAATGCCGGCGCGATCTTCGTCGGCGATCACTCGCCGGTGAGCCTGGGCGACTACGCCGCCGGTTCGAACCACGTCCTGCCCACGGGCGGATGCGCGTGCCACAGCAGCGGTCTGTCGGTGCAGTCCTTCCTGCGCGGTGTCCACGTCATCGACTACTCTCGTGACGCGCTCGATGTGATCGCCGAAACCGTTGTGACGCTTGCAAATTCCGAAGATCTACCGGCGCACGGTGAGGCCGTGACCGCCCGCTTCGAGGCGCGCTCATGAACGAACTCGACCGACTGCTGCGCGCGGATCTGCGCGGCCGCACCGCCTACGGCGCTCCGCAGCTCGACGTGCCCGTGGCGCTCAACACCAACGAATCCTCCTACGGCGTCTCACGCGAGGTGATTGACGCGATCCTCGCCGAGGTGGAGGCCGTCGCGAGCACGCTCAACCGGTACCCCGACCGTGAGTTCACCCGCCTGCGCACCGACCTGGCCGGCTACCTCACCCGGACGACCGACGTGCACGTGGAGCCGGACCGGGTCTGGGCGGGCAACGGCTCCAACGAGGTGCTGCAGCACATCGTGCAGGCCTTCGGCGGCACCGGACGTACCGCCCTCGGCTTCACCCCGTCGTACTCGATGCACCCGATCATCAGCGGCGTGAGCGGTACGAGCTGGGTCGACGGAATGCGCACCCAGGATCCGTCCCGCTTCGACATCGATCTCGACCTCGCGGTGGAACAGGCGACGGAACATGACCCGTCGGTGGTGTTCCTCACCTCCCCGAACAACCCGACCGGCACCGCACTCGACCTCGACGTCGTGCAGGCCGTGTACGACGCAGCACCGAACGCGATCGTCGTCGTCGACGAGGCGTACGCCGAGTTCGCGCGACCGGGCACGCCGAGTGCGATCACGCTGCTCGAGGGACGGCCGCGACTGGTGGTGACCCGCACGATGTCCAAGGCGTTCGCCTTCGCGGGGGTACGTCTGGGCTACCTGGTTGCTGACCCACACCTGATCGACCTGCTCCGTCTGGTCCGGATGCCCTATCACCTCTCGTCCGTCACGCAGGCGGCCGCGTGTGCCGCTCTCGAACACCGCACCACGATGTTGTCGATGGTCGAGGCGATCAAGGCCGAGCGTGACCGACTGGTCGCGGGGTGCACCGATCTCGGGTTGCGACCGGTGCCGAGTGATGCGAACTTCGTCCTCGTCGGCGGGTTCGACGACGCCGCCACGACCTGGCAGGCTCTGCTCGACCAGGGGGTCCTGGTGCGTGACGTCGGCATCGCCAACCACCTGCGGATCACCGCAGGCACACCGGACGAGACGGACGCCGTCCTCGCCGCCTTCAGCACTGTCCTCGCCACCGCGCGAGGCGCGGATGAACGTCAGGAGACAGCATGAATTCCGTTCACGCAGAGCCCTACTCGCCGCAGAACCAGCCGCACCGCGTCGCTGAGTTGTCGCGCAAGACCTCGGAGAGCTCGGTCGAGGTGCGGGTCGACCTCGACGGAACCGGGAAGGCCGAGATCTCGACGGGTGTGCGCTTCTACGACCACATGCTCGAGAGCTTGGCGAAGCACTCGCTCATCGATCTGCGGGTCAAGACCGTCGGCGATGTCGACGTGGACGCTCACCACTCGGTCGAGGACACCGCGATCCTGCTCGGGCAGGCCGTCCGTGAGGCGCTCGGTGACAAGTGCGGGATCAGCCGGTTCGGCGATGCGACGGTGCCGCTGGACGAGGCACTCGTGCAGGCCGTCGTGGACGTGGCCGGTCGCCCCTACTTCGTGCACGTCGGTGAACCCGACGGGCAGATCTACGCGATCATCGGCGGCGACTACACCGGCTCGCTGACCCGACACGTGCTGGAGAGCTTCGCGTACCACGCGGGGATCGCGCTGCACGTTCGCGTGCTTTCCGGTCGCGACCCGCACCACATCGTGGAGACTCAGTTCAAGGCGGTCGCCCGAGCGCTGCGCGCCGCGATCGCGCGCGATCCGCGCGTCGAGGGCGTGCCCAGCGCCAAGGGCGTGCTTTGACCCGATGAGCCGATCATGAGTCGAACGCTGCCCGGCGTTCTGCTGCTGCACGCCGACGCCAAGCTGACCGACGCGTGGGTGCGGCGCGGTGTGGTGCCCAGCTACGTCGTCCCGCTGCCCGGCTGGACCGCGGTCGTCCCCGCCGGACCGACTCAGCTGGCGGCCCCATACGACGACGCGTTGACCGTGACAGCGAACCGTCCGGTACCGACCCGGCTGCGAACAGCCTTGGGGTTCTTCGTGATCGACGGTATTGCGATCGTGTCCGCGCAGACCCGTGGCTGGCGCTCCGCACCGCGGATGGTCAGTTGGACGCCCGGTCACGGCGCGGATGAGGTGCCTGGTTTCCCACCGCTGAAGCTCGGTCAGCTCGCCGAGTCGGCGGGTCTCGACGAGAACGATGTCGCCGGGGTCCGTCGGGTGCTCGCGGCTCGCGCCGGTGACCCGACCGCGCAGTTGCAGCAGTTGATGCACGCTCTCGCATTGCCGGGTGCCGGGATGCTGTCCGGCGAGGGCGTGAAGTCCGACCTCGAAGCAGTTCTGGTGGAGCCCGACCGGAGCGCCGTCGCTCACTTCGAGAAGGTTGCCGGCGACGAGGCCGAGATGCGCGCCGAACTGCGGGAGAACCTGTGAAGCGGGTCGTCGTCCTCGACTACGGCAGCGGCAACGTGCGCTCCGTCGTCCGCATGCTCGAGCGGGTCGGCGCCGATGTCGAGTTGACGGCCGATCGTGAGGCCGCACTGTCGGCCGACGGACTGTACGTGCCCGGTGTCGGCAACTTCCACGCGTGCATGGCCGGCCTCGACGCGGTCGGTGCTGCCGGATTGATCGAGCAGCGGCTCACGAACGGGCGTCCGGTTCTCGGCGTCTGCGTCGGCTACCAGGTGATGTTCGACGGCAGCGCCGAACCCAGCCCGGCCCCGTTGCCGGGCCTTCGGCGCTGGGCCGGCGAGGTCGGCCGCCTCGAAGCCGACGTCGTCCCGCACATGGGGTGGAGTCAGGTCGCCGCCGGGGCGGGGAGCGTGTTGTTGGACGGTCTGGACGGCGAACGGTTCTACTTCGTCCACTCCTTCGCCCCGTCGCGCTGGGCAGGTGCCGACACCGCCGTCGTCAGCACGGCCACGCACGGTGGCTCCTTCGTCGCCGCGGTCGAGGACGGCCTCCTGGCTGGCACTCAATTCCACCCGGAGAAGTCCGGGGACGCCGGTGCGCAGTTGTTGCGCAACTGGTGTGATTCGTTGTGAGACAAGGGAAGTGACATGACCGAACAGCCACGCCTCGAGCTTCTTCCGGCCGTCGACGTCGTCGACGGCCAGGCCGTCCAACTGGTGCAGGGCATCGCCGGCACCGGTGGTGAGTTCGGTGACCCGTGGCTGGCCGCGAAGGGCTGGGAGGACCAGGGAGCCGAGTGGCTGCACCTCGTCGATCTGGACGCCGCCTTCGGTCGCGGGTCGAACCACGAACTGCTCGCCTCCATCGTGCAGCGTCTCGACATCAAGGTGGAACTGTCCGGCGGCATCCGCGACGCCGAGACCCTCGAACGGGCACTGGCCACCGGCTGCCGCCGGGTCAACCTCGGCACCGCTGCGCTGGAGCACCCGGAATGGACCGCCCGCGCGATCGCCGAGCACGGAGACCGGATCGCCGTCGGCCTCGACGTCAAGGGCACCACGCTCGCCGCGCGTGGCTGGACCAAGGAAGGCGGCGACCTCTACGAGACGCTCGCCCGCCTCGACGGTGAGGGTTGCGCTCGTTACGTGGTGACCGATGTCGCCAAGGACGGGATGATGCAGGGCGCGAACGTCGACCTGCTGAAGGACGTCTGCTCACGCACCGACCGTCCGGTCGTCGCATCGGGTGGTGTCTCGACGTTGGACGACCTACGTGCGATCCGTGAACTGGTGCCGAACGGTGTCGAAGGGGCGATCGTCGGTTCGGCCCTGTACAAGCGGGCGTTCACGCTGCCCGAGGCGCTCGACGTCGCCGGGCGTGCGTGAGAACGCTGTGAGCTCCCAGGTGCCTGACTCGACCGACGACAACGAGCAGTTCGACTCCGCAGGGCAGACCTGGCGGGGTAGGCAGGTCACCGACACCGGTTTCGGACACGATGACGGTTCGGCGAGTCCGGCTGTACTGCAGGCCCTTTCAGCTCCCGGTGACGAAGTCTCGCTGATGGCGACCCTCGCCGACGCCCGCTTCCTGGTTCCGATCGTCGCCGACGCCACCGAGGTCGTTCAGGGCGGCGGCCTGCACGCGGACAAGGCCGCCGACATGGCGGTGGCGGTGCTCGTCGGACAAGACGGCACGCGTGCACTGCCGGTCTTCACCTCACTCGATTCGCTGCACGCGTGGGATCCGGCGGCACGGCCTTCCCCGGTGGCAGCGGACAAGGCCGCGCAGGCTGCGGTGAGCGAGCGCGCCGACGTGATGGTGGTCGACCTGGCCGGTCCGCACCAGGCCGTCCTGCGACCCAGCATGGTGTGGGCGCTGGCGATGGGACGTCCGTGGCGTCCGGCACACGAGGACGAGCACGTCATCGCAGCGGTCGACTCGGCGGTGGCGCTCGAACAGGCTGCGGCCGGAGCGTCCTGTGAGGCAGGAGAGAGCGGCGCACTACGCATCGTGCTGCACCTGCGGCCCGGGCTGGACGCGTCCGAGGTTTCAGCCCTCGCGCAGCGCGTGGGGGAGAGACTGGCGACCGACGGTGAGGTGCGGGCCCGCATCGACGCGGTCTCGTTCGCCGTCCGCCCTGCCGAGTAGGGCTCGGCGGGGCGCTCAGTCGCCGTCGAGTTCGTCGGTCCAGTCGTCCAACCGTTCCCACTCGTCCTGCAGCCAGGCATCGATGTGCTCGTCCGGTAGCGAATCTGCCTGTCGCACATCGATATGGATCTGCCGACGCAGTGGCAGGGCCCGCCAGGTGTCGGGCACCGAGCGAAGGTCCTCCACTCCCTGATGGCCCGCGACGAGCACCTGGGAATCGGGCCTGGCCTGCAGGATGCGGCGTACACCGGTGGATCGTGGCGACAGCACCCGCGGGTTGCGTTCCAGCCAGGCCGCTCGCTCGGTCTCACCCTTCTCGATCGCCTCGGCGAGATCGGACGCGTGCCGGCCGGGTGACCAGTTGCGGCCTTCGGGGAACAGGAGGGTCGCGTCGTTCACCTCGACCTGTTCGGCGAAAGCGCGCAACTGTTCGTCACGCACCTGTGGAGTCATGCCCTCACCGAGGAAGTAGGCGTGCAGTCGACGCAAGCACAGGTCCATGGCCGGGTCCCACAGCAGCGCCCGTTTCAACACCACGCGGGGAACACGCACCAGAGTGTGGGTGATGACGTACACCATCAGCAACGAGTCTCCGGTGCCGGCGTGGCGGGCGAGCAGGAGCACGGGCCGGTCCGGATCCACGGCCGGCGCCCTCACCCGTAGGTCGAGCCCCACCAGGCGATCGGCTGCCTGCACGAACCGGTGCAGTTCCTGGCCGAGCACGACCACATGTCGTGCCTGCCACTCCTGCTGATTGCGTCGCCAAGGCGGCATCACACACCACAACCAGGTACAGCGCACGAACACCGACCAGTCGAGCAGGACGGCAACCGCACAGGTCCACGTCAGGCGCCATCCGCGCTTGCGGCGGCTGGGCAACTCCAGCACCCACAACAGACAGCCGAGGACGACGAGCAGCAACATCATGACCGGCGCGACAACGGCGTAGATCGGATCGCGAAGGATCCGACGGACGATCAGTCCAGGGACCGGCGGATTCACCGGCGCAGGCCGGTCAGGTGTGCGGACGCCGCGTCGTAGGCGTCGTCGATCCGGCGGCGGACGGCGGTGTTCGACATCTGGCCGAAGGACACGGACGGTGCCGCTTCGGTGCCGGTCGGCAGCACGATCAGTTCGATCTCGTCCGGTACCGACTCGATCTCCTCCAGATACCGGTGGCGCCGGGCGATCTCGAACGCGACCTGACCCACCTGCCAGGGCCATCTGGGGGCGCGCAGCGAGCGGTCGACCCGACCGACGTGCATCACGAAGATTCGGTCGCAGTCCAGCAGCATCGCGCGGCCGACGGGGATCGAGTGCACCAGACCGCCGTCGAAGAAGTGCTCGTCGCCGATCCGAAACGGCGGGAACATCCCTGGTACCGAACAGGATGCGACGACTGCTTCGGCGAGCGGTCCTTTGGTGAACCAGTGCGCCTTCGCCTGCTCGACGCTCGCTGCCACACACTGGAAGCGCACCGGGAGGTCTTCGATCGATCGGGCCGGCAGTTCGTCACGCAGCAGTTTGAGCAGCCCGCCGGAGGGGTAGAGGTGAGTGCGTAGGTCTCGTCCGCGAGGACGGCGCAGATAGTCCGCTCGGTCGCGCAGTCCGCGCACCGTGGTCAGTTGTGTCCACAGGTCCTCCAAATCCGCGAGACCTGACGCGTCCGGTCTGCCGGCGAACGCCGCCCCGTTGATCGCCCCGATGCTGGTGCCGAGGACGACGTCCGGGGTGATGCCGTGGTCGACCAGGGCTCGTAGGGCGCCGATCTGGGTGGCACCCAACACACCGCCGCCACCGAGGACGAAGGCGGTGCGCGGTGTGCTGACGGGGGCGGCGCGAGGATCGTCATGAACGGCGGGGGACACGTCGCGACGATATCCGAGCGATCGCCCTGTCGACCGAGCACAATGGCGCACGATTCGGTGAGGCCTCGGTGAGGCCTCGGCGGGACCGGGGTGAGGTCCCGTCGAGACCTCGATGGACAAGGGGACGTGACGGATGCCCGAACAGCAGTTTCCTCGGCAGTTCGGTCAGTATCGTCTCGACGCACTCGATCCGAGCTGGGTGGCGACTCGGAGCCGGATCCGACCGCTGCGCCATCGACCCGCAGCACTTCGAGCTCGACGCGTTCGGCGGTGACGCTCTGCCTGAAGGATCCGAGCGAGAGCTGACCGATCAGCGCTCGAAGTAACGGCGAGGATTCGCGACCAACATGGTCTCGATGTCGTCGTCACTGACGCCGCCGTCGCGCAGGGCAGGAAGGACATCCTCGCTGATGTGGCGGAAGTTCCACTTGGGCACCACCTGCCGCTTCGCCTCAGGGTCGAACCAGTCGATGAAGCACGACGCGTCGTGCGCGAGGACGATCTTCTCGGCGTAGCCGCGCTCGACGAGATCGACGACCGTGCGGACTCGGTCCTTGAACGGCAGCAGCACGTCGAGGCCGAACCGGTCCATGCCGAGAAGCGATCCGGCGTCCGCGAGTTCGGCGAGGTAATCCAGGTCGGTCGTGTCGCCGGAGTGCCCGATGACGACCTTGGTCAGGTCGACGCCCTCTTCGCGCAGGACTCGCTGCGCCTCCAGCCCGGAGCGGGTATGCGGGTTGGTGTGAACGGTGATGGGTGCACCGGTGCGGACGTGCGCCTGCGCGACCGCTCGCATCACGCGCTCGACGCCCGGAGTCATCCCTTGCTCCTCGATCGCGCACTTGAGGAATCCCGCTCGGACGCCGGTGTCGGCGATTCCCTCGGTGAGGTCCTTCACGAAGAGTTCGGTCATCGGCTCGGGGACGTCGAACAGCAATCCCGGTCCGCTGTAATGGAATTGGAACGGGATCTCGTTGTACGTGTAGACGCCGGTCGCGACGACGATGTTCAGGTCGGTCTGTGCGGCGATCTTCTGGATCCGCGGGATGTAGCGGCCCAGGCCGAGCACGGTCGGATCGAGGATCGTGTCGATCCCGAGTCCCTTCAATTCGTTGAGGTCGCGGACCGCATCGGCGATCTTTCCCTCCTCGTCCCAGTCGCCCTGGAAGTTCTGCCGGTACTCCTCGTTCACCACGAAGACGTGTTCGTGCACGAGCACCCGTCCGAGCTCTGCGGACTCGACGGTGCCGGTGACGGTGGGGACGCTGGTCATGCCCGCTCCTGCGCCTCGAGGGACGCGCGATCGATCGCGCGTTTGAGGATTTTGCCGGTCGCACCCTTGGGCAGGGCGTCGGTGAACGTGATGACGTGCGGGACCTTGTACGCCGAGAGTTGTTCCTTCGCGTAGGCGCGCAACCCTTCGGCGTCGAGGGTGGAGCCGGGGGTGCGCACGACCACAGCGGCTACTTCCTCGCCGTAGTGCTCGTGCGGGATACCGACGACGGCGGCCTCGACGATATCGGGGTGCGCGTAGAGCACCTCCTCGACCTCGCGGGGGTAGACGTTGTAGCCACCACGGATGATGAGATCCTTCACCCGGTCGACGATGCTCAGATACCCGTCGGCATCCACGGAGCCGAGATCGCCGGTGCGCAACCATCCGTCCTGCAGGTCGGACGCGGTCGCGTCCGGGCGATTCCAGTAACCCTTGAAGATCATCGGTCCGGTGATGAAGACCTCGCCGACGGTGCCCGGCTCGACCGGCTGCCCGGACGGGTCGCGGATCTCGACGGCGGCACCCGGGAGAGGCGGGCCGACGGTGCCGACCTTCTGTTCCCGACGAAGGTCGTTGAAGGTCGCCGTGCCGTTGGACTCCGTGAGCCCGTATCCCTCCAGGATCGCGCAGCCGAACTTCTTCTTGAAGGCGTTGATCACCTCGACCGGCAGCGACGCGCCGCCCGAGCTGGCCACACGCAGGTGCTTGAAGTCGTCGGCGCAGTAGTCGCCGGCGGCGTGCAGGATGGCGTTCCACATGGTCGGGACGCCTGACACGACGGTCAGCTCGTGCTCGGTGATCATCCGCAGCATCGTCTGCGGGGTGAACGGGTGCAGGATCGAGAGCGTGACCCCCTGGACGAGCACGGCGTTCATCACCACGCACTGACCGAAGACGTGGAACAGCGGCAGACCCGTGCCGAACCTGTCGCCAGGTTCGACCTGCAGCACCGGCTCGAACATCTTGGGCGTTTGCACCAGGTTGTCCGCCGTCAGCTCGGCACCCTTCGGGCGGCCCGTCGTGCCGGAGGTGTAGAGGATGAGCGCAGTGGCATTCGCGTCGTGATCGTGCGCTGCGGTCAGCGGCTCGGTGTCGTAGCGATGGCCGGGCTCGATGATGTCCAGCGGTAGGTCGCGGCGCTCGGCCACCACGCCGGACGCATCCGCGCACTGGCTGTACGCGACGATACGGCTGACACCCGCGTCCTCACAGAGGTAGTCCAGCTCCGCAGCGGTCGACATCGTGTTGGCAGTGATCAGCGTTGCACCCAGAGCGTGCAGACCCAGGTAGGTGATCGGGAACTCCATCACTGTCGGCGCGATGAACAGGACGCGGTCGTACGGCTGCACTCCGGCCTGCCGGAAGTAGCCGCCGGCTGCCGCACTGGCAGCCTTCAACTCGGCGAAGGTGAGTTGCGAATCCAGCGTACGAACCGCGAGATGCTCCGGCTGGCGATCAGCGGTCTCCCAAATTTCACCGGCGATGTTGACCATTCGAATCCTCCCGTCCGGCAACAGGATTCGTACGTGCGACGGACGCTCCGTTGCAGCCTGGCCGGATTTGCTCTCACGCTACGCCGGGCCGGGCGGACGAAGCAACGGATTGTCGAGGTCAGTGTGTCTAGGCTGGCACCATGTTCGCCGCTCACGCCGCCCGCACCGACTCTGTCGACCCACTGTCCGCTCTCGAGGTCAGTGACATCGTCCCAGCCAGCACGCCTGCGGAGTGGGTGTCGGTGCGGATGAAGGCGGCCAGTCTCAACCATCACGATGTCTGGTCGTTGCGTGGCGTCGGTCTGTCGCCCGAACGGCTGCCGATGGTGCTCGGTTGTGATGGTGTCGGTGAAACGGACGACGGACGGATCGTGGTGTTGCACACCGTGATCGCGAGCCCGGGGTGGACAGGTGACGAGACGCTTGATCCAAAGCGATCGTTGCTGTCCGAGGTGTACCCCGGGACTCTCGCCGAGTACGTGCGGATCCCCGCGGCGAATCTCGTGCCTCTGCCCGAAGGGCTGGCGGTGGAGCACGCCGCCTGCGTGTCGACCGGTTGGCTGACCGCGTACCGGATGTTGTTCGTCCAGGCCGGCGTGAAGCCCGGCGACTCGGTGCTCGTTCAGGGTGCGGGTGGTGGAGTGGCCACTGCCGCAGTGCAATTGGGCAGCGCCGCAGGACTGCGGATGTTCGTGACCTCTCGCGACGAGGAGCGCGGCCGGCGCGCCGTCGAACTCGGCGCCGAGGACGCGTTCGGGTCGGGGGAGCGGTTGCCGCGCCGGGTCGACGCCGTGCTCGAGACCGTTGGTGCCGCGACCTGGTCGCACTCGGTGAAGTCGCTGCGCCCGGGCGGCACGATCGTGATCGCCGGGGCGACGTCGGGAGATGCACCGGACAAGGCGGAGCTCACCCGGATCTTCTTCCAGCAGATGCGGATTCAGGGTTCGACGATGGGCACTCGCTCGGAACTCGAGGCCCTGCTGAGCTTCATGGCTTCCCGTCGCATCGAGCCGGTGATCGACTCCGTCCGCCCGCTGTCCGAGGCCCGCGGAGCGTTCGAGCGGATGATCGACGGCGACCTGTTCGGCAAGCTCGTCCTCACCATGTGACTACGTCACGGAACAAACCCGGTGAGATCGCGCGAGACTGTGACGAATGCAGCTGAGTCCCAGCACTTCTCACCGTGGTTTCGGCGCGCGGGCCCTCCTTCGTCGGGTCGGCGCGCGGGCCCTCCTTCGTCGGGTCCGCGGCTCAACCAGCGCAGGATTGAGACTCACCCTGGGGACGGCTGAGCCCTCTGGCGGGAACGACTTCGTCGAAGGACTGGCTCGGTGTGCCGGTGGTGGCACCTGGGTGACCACAGCGCAAGGCTCACCTTGCGGGACGCGTCATGCCCCCAGCGCGAGCTTGCGAAGCGCTGGGGGCATGAACCGCGAAGGAGCAAGAATCAAAAATTGATCATGTGGCCTTCGATGCCGTGGAAGGCCTCCTTGAGCGCCTCACCCAGGGTCGGGTGGGCGAACACGACGCGCGACATCTCGGCGGCGGTGAGGTCCCAAGTGGTGGCGGTGACGGCGGCCGGCAGCAACTCGGTGACGTCCGGGCCGATCATGTGGACGCCGAGGATCTCGTTGTGCTCGGCGTCGGCGACGACCTTGACGAAGCCGACCGGTTCGCCGAGGCCCATGGCCTTGCCGTTCGCGGTGAACGGGAACTTCGCGGTCTTGACCTCGTGGCCGGCGTCCTTGGCCTGTGCCTCGGACAGACCCATGGAACCGATCTGCGGCATGCAGTAGGTCGCGCGGGGGATGTTCTGGAAGTCGATCGTCTGGGTGTCGGCGCCCGCGATGGTTTCCGCCGCGACGATGCCCATGGCCTCGGCGACGTGGGCGAGCATCAGCTTGCCGGTGACGTCACCGATGGCGTAGACGCCGTCGACGTTGGTGCGGCCGTAGTCGTCCACCTTGATGGCGCCGCGGTCGGTGGTCTCGACACCGATGGTGTCCAGGCCGTAGCCCTCCAGGCGCGGTGCGAACCCGATGGCGGACAGGAGGCGGTCTGCCTCCAGCACCTTCTCGTCTCCACCCTTGGCGGGGGAGACGGTCACCTTGACGCCGGAGCCGGTGTCCTCGACCGACTCGACCTTGGTACCGGTCAGCACCTTGACGCCCAGCTTCTTGTAGTGCTTGGCGAGTTCCTTGGAGATCTCTTCGTCCTCGGTCGGCACCATGCGGTCGAGGAACTCCACGATCGTGACATCGACACCGAAGTTGGCCATGACGTAAGCGAATTCGACGCCGATGGCGCCCGAGCCGGCGATGATGATCGACTTCGGCAGGTTCGGGTCGAGGATCTGCTCTTCGTAGGTGACGACGTTGTCGCTCACCTTCACTCCGGGCAGCATGCGGGTAGTCGCGCCGGTGGCGAGGATCAGGTTGTCGCAGGTGACCTCACGGGTCTCACCGTCGTTGCCCTCGACCGAGATCGTCTTCGGGCCGGTGAGGGTGCCCCAGCCGTCGATCTCGGTGATCTTGTTCTTCTTCATCAGGAAGTGGACACCCTTGACGATGCCCTCGGAGACCGCTCGGCTGCGCTTGTGTGTCGGGCCGTACTCCATGGAGGCGTCGCCGACGATGCCGAACTTCTCCTTCTCGTGGTTCAGGGTGTGCGACAGCTCCGCGTTCTTGAGCAGTGCTTTGCTGGGGATACAGCCGACATTGAGGCAGACACCTCCCCAGTACTTCTTCTCGACCACGGCGGTCTTCAGACCGAGCTGGCTGGCACGGATGGCGGCGACGTACCCACCGGGGCCGGCGCCAAGGACAACGACGTCAAAGTGATCTGCCACGAGCACGAGAGTACGCCGCCGGTTCGTCTGCGTGGGCGCGGAGTCATACCTGCAAGTACGGGAGCAGTTCTACGGCGGTCACGCACTCGATCGGCAGGGGGCCGTACAGGTGGGGGAACTGCTCGCCGGTCTCCGGATTGCCGACCTCCACGACGATCTCGAGGTCCGCGGCGTCGACGTGGAGCAGCAGCAGATCCCCCACGTCGGCGTAGAACCGTTGCCTAGTGGCCGGCCACTGATGCTGGAACGAAAGGTGGATGAAGCCCTGCTCTTCGAGGGTGACACCACGGGTCGAGACGCGGTACTCACCCTGTTCCTGCGCCAAAATCCAGTCTGCAGGAAGGGCGAGGTGGAACAGTTCGGTGGTCGGCTCGGATTTCATGGTCGAGATTGAAGCAGTGGGCGCGCGAAGGACTCACCGGGCCGAGAGTTGCTGGTCTGGCCGCACGCTGCAGGGCAGGATATCCCCGTGGGGAGAGATCTGGCACCTGGCACCGTGATCGGGGGAGTGTCCATCATCGGCCTGGCCGGGCGTGGCGGCATGGGCTCGGTGTACCGGGCGCAGCACCTCGCGCTCGATCGGACCGTCGCGATCAAGGTGATGAACGCCGACGTCGCCGACGACCCCGAGTTCCTCGCCAGGTTTCGCCGCGAAGCGCGGCTGGCCGCTGCGTTGGATCACCCGCACGTCGTCCCGATCATGCATGCCGGGGAAGAAGGCGGTCGCGTCTACCTCACGATGAAGTTCGTCGACGGCACGGATCTGTCGAAGGTCATCCGGGAGGGAAGCGTCGAGCCTGCGGAGGCGGTGGAGATCGTCCACCAGGTCGCGGGAGCGCTGGACGCCGCGCACGCCCGCGGGCTTGTTCACCGGGACGTGAAGCCGGCCAACATCCTGGTGAGCGGAAGTAGAGGAAGACCGCACAGTTACCTGACCGACTTCGGCATCACCAAGGAGGTCAGTGACAACGGGCTGACCGCTGCCGGGATGACCATCGGCACCGTCGACTACATGTCGCCCGAGCAGATCAACGGGGATCCGGTCGACGGACGCAGCGACCAGTACGCCTTGGCGTGTGTGCTGTTCCAACTGCTCACCGGTCGGGTGCCGTTCGCAGCGGATCGACAGGTCGCCCGGATCTCGGGTCACCTGTACTCTCCGCCGCCCGACCTTCGAACGATCAGACCGCAGCTGCCGGGCGAACTGGCTCACGTCGTCGCCAAGGGCCTCGCCAAACAGCCGGATCATCGCTTCGGCTCGTGTACCGCGTTGGCCGAAGCTGCTCGTGCAGCTCTGGTGGACGGTGGATCCGTCCACTCGACGGTGCCGTTCGTCGGCGCAGATGCCACCCATGGACCCGGCGGTTCCACCATGATGTCTGCGCCGCGTCCCGGAGGGCCGTCGAGACGCGTGCTGCTCGGAGCCGGGGCGGGCGCCGCGGCACTGGCGGCCGGAGCCATCGGCCGGTATCTGATCCCGCGGGACGACGAGCCCGCTGGCACGGGCCCCTCGCCCGAAGTGGTCGGTGAGTTGAAGGCCGGTGCGATTTCGGTGGGCCCGAACCCAAGAGGGCTCGCCGGCGGCGACGGCGCGTTGTGGACCGCGAACTACGACGACGGCACGGTGAGTCGGATCGACCTCGCGAACCGGACGGTGCGCTCGATCAAGGTCAACGGTGGCCCGGGCAGCCTGCACTTCGGCCAGGGCAAGACGTGGGTGTGGAACTACTCCAGTTCGTTCACGCCGGTCGATGCCGCGACCGGGGAGGTCGGTGAGCTCATCCGCCTCGACCACGCGATCTCCAGGTCGGCCGCCGGAACCGACTTCCTCTGGTATGTCGTGCCGAGCCAGCAAGCCATCGGCAGGATCGACATGCGTAGCGGTGAGAACATCCCTGGTCTCATCAAGGTGGGTAGCCGTCCTGATGGAATCGCGGCCTCCGGTGGCAAGGTCTACGTCGTCTGTGTCGGCGATCGGGCGCTGGTAACGCTCGACGAGGCCACCGGGCAGCCTGCCGGGGAACGGGTGGACCTGCCCGCAGGCATCGTCGAGGTGGTGGCTGCTTTCGGGCGAGTGTTCGTCGGCGGTAACGGCCTGGCCCAGGTGCGCGGCTCGAAGGTGACCGCCGCCGACCTGGAGAACAACGTGCGCGGTAGCGCTGCCCTGGGCAACGACGGCGTGTGGATCCACGACGGCTCTGGGGGCACGATCACCAAGTACGACTTCGACCTGAATGCGCCGCTGGGTGCGTCCATCGCCGGAGTGCCGCCACGGCTGGTGGACTTCTTGGTCTTCTCCGGCTCCCTCTGGCTGCTGGACGGCGACAACTCGCAGGTGCATGAGATCCGCATCCTTTGAGGCGGTGAGGGATGTCACCGCAAAGTCGTTTGTGTTCGAACACTTCGAATTGGAAGAATGGACGGATGTCCATCACCCCTTACCGCAGCGTGCTCGGCAACCAGGCGGCACGTCGTGTGCTGCTGCTCGGAATCCTGCTGCGGATCCCGATCTTCGGCACCGGGGTGTTGCTCATGCTGCACGTCGTCGAGCAGCTGGGTCGTTCCTGGGGGGAAGCCGGTCTGGTGTCGGCCGTGGCCACCTTGGCCATCGCCGTCAGCGGCCCCTGGCGTGGACGCCTGCTCGACCGTCACGGTCTGCGCAAGGTCGTCCTCCCGTCGATCCTGATCAACGGATCCTGTTGGGCCGTAGCCCCTTTCGTCGGCTACTGGCCGCTGCTGATCCTTGCCGGTGTCGCCGGTCTCTTCGTCGTCCCGATCTTCTCCATCGCGCGCCAGAGCGTCATCGCTGCCGTGCCGATGCACGAACGGCGCACCGCGTTGTCGGTGGACGGCGTGGGCGTCGAACTTGCCTACATGTCCGGGCCGGCCGTCGCCGTGTGGGCGGGGAGCCAGTGGGGCACCGCACCGACCCTCTTCGTTCTGCAGATGCTCGGCGTCCTCGGCGGAATCGTGTTGTGGATCCTCGACCCGCGCCTGCGCGAGGAGACCGCCGGGGCCGGCGAGGTCATCGACGTCCCGCGATCGGCATGGTTCCGGCCGGCATTCATCGGCCTGTGCCTGGCCGCCGCCGCCTCGACGCTCGTCCTGGTCGGCAGTGAGGTCTCCGTCGTCGCCGGCCTGCGCGAGTGGGGGCAGTCCGGATCGCTCGGACTCGTGTTCGCCGGCTGGGGGATAGGTTCGATCGTCGGCGGTCTCGTCTACGGCGCACTGTCCCGCGGCCTCTCGCCGTACCTGCTGCTCAGCGGTCTGGCGATGGTCACCCTGCCCATGGCGCTCGCAGACTCCGCGGTGACCGTCGCTGCTCTCGCGTTGCTGGCCGGGCTGCTGTGCGCGCCGACGATCACCGCGTCCGTCGAAGCAGTCAGCCGGGTCGTGCCCGCCGTGGCCCGCGGCGAGGCGATGGGTTGGCACGGATCATGCATGACCGCCGGATCGGCGATGGCGGCACCGCTCGCCGGTCTGGTCATCGACTCCCGGGGGCACCAGAGCGCGATCGTGCTGGTGTGCCTGGTCGGTCTGCTCATCGCCTGCGTGGGCGCGGCGTCCGTGCTCGTGGTTCGCCGTCGTCGCAGTCAGGTGGCTTTGGCCGCCTGACCGCCCGATCGAACGAGCGACGATTTCGTCGCCGCGGGCTTCACTGGTAACCTTGTAGCACCGACTCATGCGCTTGCCGTATGAGTGTGCAAGAGAAGCAACGCTTCCACCCGAGTCGACAGGCATGTCGCCGGGTCCCGGTACCGGAGTGGACGGTTTCGATCGTCCCACCCGCGGCATTTCGCCGTGAGTATCGCTCCGTTGTCTGGCGTTGGCTCCTCGTGCACTTCGGTGACGAGGAGCCTTTCTTTGTCTCCGCACGGAGCATTGAACGTAGACACAAGGAGTAGACATCAGCGTCGAGCCACGAATCAATGACCGCATCCGGGTTCCGGAAGTGCGGCTGGTCGGCCCCAACGGTGAGCAGGTCGGAATCGTCCGAGTCGAGGACGCATTGCGACTGGCTGCCGAAGCAGACCTCGATCTCGTCGAGGTGGCCGCGGAAGCGAAGCCTCCCGTGGCCAAGCTCATGGATTACGGCAAGTTCAAGTACGAAGCTGCCCTGAAGGCGCGTGAGGCCCGCAAGAACCAGGTCAACACGGTCATCAAGGAGATCAAGCTCCGTCCGAAGATCGACCCGCACGACTACTCCACCAAGCTCGGTCACATCGAGCGCTTCCTCAAGGCCGGCGACAAGGTAAAGGTGACGATCTGGTTGCGCGGACGTGAGCAGTCGCGTCCCGAGCTGGGCTTCCGCCTGCTGCAACGCGTCGCAGAGGACATCGGTGAACTCGGCTTCGTCGAGAGCTCGCCCAAGCAGGACGGCCGCAACATGATCATGGTGCTCGGCCCGACCCGCAAGAAGGCCGAGGCCCGCGCCGAGGGTCGTCGCCGTCGCGAGCAGGCTGCCGAGGAGAAGGCCGCCGGTGCGCCGTCGTCCGACTCGGGTGCTGCCGCCGCCGAGGCCACGCCTGAGACCGAAACGGCTGCTCAGTAACACACGACCGAAAACTTCGGGTCCTGCGGGCCTCGATGCCAGACGACCGGTGCCCACGCGCCGGGACAGCGATATGAAGGAGATCGGCTCATGCCGAAGATGAAGACCCACAGTGGTGCCAAGAAGCGCTTCCGCGTGACGGGTTCCGGCAAGGTGATGCGCCAGCGCGCCCGCCACGTGCACAAGTTCCAGGAGCGCAGCAAGACGGCCACCCGTCGACTCGTTCCGGACGTCGTCGTCGCCAAGTCTGACGAGAAGAAGATCAAGAAGCTTCTCGGTAAGTAATCAGCCCACTTTGCAGCACTGGTTCTGAGATCGATCGACATCTCGGGACCGCCCCAGAACGAAGGAGATTCACGTGGCACGCGTGAAGCGGGCAGTCAACGCCCAGAAGAAGCGCCGTACCGTCCTCGAGCAGGCCAGCGGGTACCGCGGCCAGCGCTCGCGCCTTTACCGCAAGGCGAAGGAGCAGGTCACCCACAGCATGGGTTACAGCTACCGGGACCGTCGCGCCAGGAAGGGCGACTTCCGTCGCCTCTGGATCCAGCGCATCAATGCCGGTGCGCGCGCCAACGGCATGACCTACAACCGGTTCATCCAGGGTCTGAAGAACGCCGAGATCGAGGTCGACCGTCGCATGCTGGCCGAGTTGGCCGTCAACGACGCCGCCGCCTTCGCCGCGCTGGTCGAGATCGCCAAGGCCAACGTCAGCACCGAGTCGAACACCGACTCGAAGGCAGACGTCGCCTGACGCAGCACAGCAACCGACGAACGCCGGTGGAGCCCGTCCTTTCGAACCCGCAGTCAGATCGGGTCAAGAAGGTCCGTGCGCTGCACCGGCGTTCGTCGCGTCAGCGGGCGGGGCATTTCCTGGCCGAAGGGCCGCAGGCCGTCCGCGAACTGTTGCGCTTCCGCCCGGAGACCGCACAGACGGTCTATGCCGTGGCGGACGCCGACGCAGAGCTGATCGAACTGGCCGCCGGCCGGGGCGTGCCGGTGCGTGAGGTGACGGACGCTGTGATGACGGCGATGTGCGAGGCCCAGCACCCGCAGGGCATCGCCGCCGTCGCACGACCGGTCGACGTCCCGCTGCAGGATGCACTGGCCGGCGACGGCTACGTCGTGGTGCTCACCAACGTCCGCGATCCCGGCAACGCCGGCACGGTGATCCGTGGCGCGGACGCCGCCGGTGCGCGATGTGTCCTGGTCAGCGACGCCAGTGTGGACATCTACAACCCGAAGGTCGTCCGCTCGACCGTCGGGTCCCTGTGGCACCTGCCGGTCAGCCTCGGTGGTTCGGTCGAGGAGATCTTCGCCGCGTGTCGGTCCGCCGGCCTGCGGCTGCTCGCCACCGATGGCATCGGCACGCAGCTCTTGCCCGACACCGACCTGGCCACCCCGCACGCCTGGGTCATGGGGAACGAGGCGTGGGGCCTCGAACCGGAGGTCCGTGACGCGTGCGACGAGGTCGTCCGGGTACCGATCTACGGCCATGCAGAGTCGCTGAATCTCGCGATGGCCGCCACTGTCTGTATGTATGCCAGCGCAGCCGCAGCCCACCCGAAATCCGGATGAACCGCTCGACACTGCGTCGATAGACTCAGCGCGGTGAACCGGACGCATCCACGCCCGGATCCGACGAAAACGTAGAGACGAGAGCGATGTCAGGCCCCAACACCCAGTACGACCCGGTGGAGGTCGCCGCACTCGACCCCGCTGCCATCGAGCAAGCCGTTCAGGGCGCGCTCGCCGCGATCACCGCTGCGTCGAACCTCGACGAACTCAAGACCGTCCGCACCGCCCACCAGGGCGACAAGTCGCCGTTGGCACTCGCCAACCGGGAGATCGGCGCGTTGCCGCCGACTGCGAAGGCCGAGGCCGGCAAGCGGGTCGGGCAGGCGCGTGGTCAGGTCGGCGCAGCGCTGAAGGAGCGCCAGAGCGAACTGGAGGCCGAGCGCGACGAACGCATCCTGGTGGAGGAGGCCGTCGACGTCACGATGATCTCCGGGCGCAACCCGCTGGGCCGTCGTCACCCCACCGAGCTCATGGGCGAGCGGATCGCCGACATCCTCGTCGGCATGGGTTGGGAGATCGCCGAAGGTCCCGAGGTCGAGGCCGAGTGGTTCGTCTTCGACGCCCTCAACTTCGACGCCGATCACCCGGCCCGGCAGATGCAGGACACCTTCTACATCGAGCCGGCGGACGCCGGTCTCGTGCTTCGCACGCACACCTCGCCGGTGCAGGCGCGCGCCATGCTCGAACGTGGAGCCCCGCTCTATATCGGTTGTCTCGGAAGGGTTTTCCGCACCGACGAGCTCGATGCGACGCACATGCCGGCTTTCCATCAGATCGAGGGACTGGCCGTCGACGAAGGCCTGACGATGGCCCACCTGAAGGGCACGCTCGACCGGATGGCGACCGAACTGTTCGGCGAGGGCATCGTGACGCGGCTGCGTCCGTCGTACTTCCCGTTCACCGAGCCGTCGGCCGAGATGGACCTGCGCTGCTTCGTCTGCCGGGGCGAGGATGCCGACTGCCGCGCCTGTTCCGGTACCGGCTGGATCGAGTGGGGTGGCTGCGGCATGGTGAACCAGAACGTGTTGCGCGCCTGCAACATCGACCCCGAGAAGTACTCCGGATTCGCCTTCGGCATGGGCGTCGATCGGGCGCTGATGTTCCGCACCGGCGCTGCCGACATGCGCGAAATGATCGAGGGCGACGTTCGCTTCAACAACCAGTTCGGAATGGAGATCTGATGCGTGTGCCGATCGATTGGCTGCGCGAGTACGTCGCAGTCCCGGCCGATGCACGCGGTGTCGACGTCGCGGCCGCCCTGGTGAAGGTCGGCCTGGAGGAGGAAGGCATCCACGGCGGTGACATCACCGGACCGCTTGTGGTCGGCCGGGTTAACTCCAAGGAGCCGGAGCAGCAGAAGAACGGCAAGACGATCAACTGGTGCCAGGTCGACGTCGGTGACGCGAACGGTTCGGGTGAGCCCCAGGGGATCGTCTGCGGCGCGCACAACTTCGACGCCGGTGACTGGGTCGTCTGCGTGCTGCCAGGAGCGGTGCTGCCGGGCGGGTTCGCCATCTCGGCGCGTAAGACCTACGGTCACGTGTCCGCCGGAATGATCTGTGCTGCAGACGAACTCGGCCTTCCGGACGACGGATCCGGCGGTATCATCCGTCTGACCGAGCGTGTCCCGGGCGTGGATTTCACAGCCGGCCAGGACGCGTTGCCGCTGCTCGGCCTCGACCGGGAGACCGTCGAGATCAACGTCACCCCCGATCGTGGCTACTGCTTCTGCATCCGCGGTGTGGCACGTGAGTACTCGCACTCGACCGGTGCCGCCTACACCGACCCGGCGCCTGCCCTGGTCGACAAGGCGCCCGCCGCGAACGACTCCGGATTCGGGGTGCAGGTCCAGGACGACGCCCCGGTGGGCGGCAACATCGGGTGCACCCGGTACGTGGCCCGCGTCGTGCGCGGCATCGACCCTTCCGCAGCCACGCCCGAGTGGATGGCCACCCGCCTGACCGAGGCGGGTATGCGCCCGATCTCGCTCGCCGTCGACGTCACCAATTACGTGATGCTTGCGCTCGGTCAGCCGTTGCATGCCTTCGACGTCGACACCCTGACCGGGCCGATCGTCGTGCGTCGCGCCCGCGCGGGCGAGAAGCTCAAGACCCTCGACGACGTCGAGCGCGATCTTTTCCCCGAGGACCTGCTGATCACGGACGCGGGGGAGAGGCCCATGGCCATTGCCGGCGTCATGGGTGGCGAGGACTCCGAGGTCAGCGAGTCCACCCGCAACGTGCTCATCGAGGCGGCCCGCTTCGATCAGACCTCGATCGCCCGTTCGGCACGTCGACACAAGCTGGCCACCGAGGCATCAAAGCGTTTCGAACGTGGTGTCGACCCCGAAGTCGCTGTCGCCGCAGCGCAATTGGCAGTCGACCTGCTCATCGAGTTCGGCGGTGGTGCCGCCGATGAGGGCGTCACCGACGTTCACTCACCGTTGCGGCGACCGGTCATCGAACTGGACGCGGCACAGCCGGGCCGCCTCGTCGGCGTGCCCTACGCGACCGAGCAGGTCGTGTCGGTGCTGGAGCAGATCGGGTGCGCCGTCGAGCGATCCGGCGATCACCTGCGCGTCACGCCGCCGACCTGGCGCCCCGATCTCGCGACCTGGCCCGACCTCGCTGAAGAGGTCGCCCGGATCGAGGGCTATGACGCCATCCCCTCGATCGTCCCGGCGGCGCCCGGCGGTCGCGGGCTGACCCGTGCCCAGCAGGCACGACGGATCGCTGCGAACGTTCTGGCGGCGCGTGGATTCTCGGAGATCTGGAGTGCCCCGTTCGTCGCGGAGAAGTCGTTTGACCAGCTGGGGTACGCGGCCGACGACGTGCGTCGAGTCACCGTCCGCGTGGCCAATCCGCTGTCGGAGCAGGAGCCGCTCATTCGTACGGCAGTGTTGCCGAATGTGCTCGAATCCCTGCGCCGCAACGTTTCTCGCGGACAGCGAGACGTGGCGTTGTTCGAACACGGCCTGGTGATCGCCGGCGCCGCGGGCCAGGCGCAGACCTTCCCGGTCGGCACCTACCCGGGTCCGGATGCCGTTCGCGCGATCGAGGACGCCGTGCCCGACCAGCCGCGGCACCTTGCCTGGGCCATGGCAGGTGAAACCGATCGCGGCGGCTGGTGGGGGCAGGGACGGGTGGCCGACTGGTCCGACGCGATCGCGACCGCCCTCGCCGTCGGTGATGCCCTTGCCGTTCCGATCCAGGTGCGCACCGCAGCAGTTGCCCCGTTCCACCCGGGACGGTGCGCAGAACTCGTCCTGGCGGACGGCACGGTCATCGGCGCGGCGGGGGAGTTGCACCCGAAGGTGGTGACCTCCTTTGGCCTGACCGGTCGTCCGGTCGCGGGTGAACTCGATCTGGACGCACTGATCGCGGCGTCCTCGACACCGCAGGCGGTCGGGCTGTCCAACTTCCCGATCGTGCAGAGCGACATCGCGCTCACCGTGGACTCCTGCGTGCGGGCCGGAGAGGTCCTGCAGACGCTGCGCTCCGCGGCAGGCGACGACCTCGAGCAGATCCAGTTGTTCGACAGTTACGAGGGTGATCAGGTCGGCGAGGGCAAGAAGTCCTTGGCTTTCCGGATGACCTTCCGGGCCGACCGGACCCTGAAGACCGAAGAGGTCAACAGCATGCGCGACGGCGCCGTGAGTGCGGCGAGCACGAAGCACGGGGCGGTTCTGCGCGGAGCGTGACGAAGGCCACGCGATGGCAGCAGTACACCGCTATGCATGAATATGCACGGCGGTGTATTGTTTCCGAATGGTCAAGGTTGCTGTCGCCGGAGCGAGCGGTTATGCCGGGGGAGAGATCGTCCGGTTGCTCGTCGCCCATCCGGGCGTCGAGATCGGTGCCCTGTGCGCCGGCAGTCAGGCGGGGCAGCGGGTGGGTTCTGTGCACCCGCACCTCGCGCCGGTGGCCGATCGAACCTTCGACGAGACGTCCGCGGAGTTCCTCGCCGGCCACGAGGTCGTCTTCCTCGCCCTCCCGCACGGGCAGAGCGCCGCGCTCGCCGGCTCGTTGCCCGACGACGTGGTGGTCATCGACTGCGGTGCCGACTTCCGGTTGGTCGATCAGGTGGCGTGGAACTCGTTCTACGACACCGACTTCGCCGGCACCTGGCCGTACGGGATGCCTGAGCTTGTTACCGCTGACGGTAAGCAGCGCGGCGCTCTCGAAGGAGCCCGACGCGTCGCCGTCCCCGGGTGCTATCCCACCGCAGTCAGCCTGGCGCTGGCGCCGGCCTTCGCCGCAGGTCTCGTCGAGTTCGACGATGTGGTGATCGTCGCCGCATCGGGCACGTCCGGTGCGGGGAAGAGCCTGAAGCCGCACTTGCTGGGTGCGGAGACGATGGGATCGATGAGCCCGTACGGGGTGGGCGGCGGGCATCGTCACACCCCCGAGATCGAGCAGAACCTCGCACGCGCCGCAGGCGCCAAGGTCTCGGTGTCGTTCACACCGACCCTGGCGCCCATGCCGCGCGGGATCCTCGCGACATGTACGGCCCGTCTCAAGGACGACGTGACCGAGGACGACGTTCGGGCAGCGTACGAGAACGCCTACGGCACAGAGCAGTTCGTCCAGCTATTGCCCGAGGGTGTCTGGCCGTCCACCGGTGCGGTGCTCGGATCGAACAACGTCCAGTTGCAGTTCGCGGTCGATCGGCATGCGGGCCGACTCGTCGTGACCAGCGCGGTCGACAACCTCGCCAAGGGCACCGCCGGAGCTGCCGTGCAGTGCATGAACCTTGCGCTCGGTCTCGATGAGTGCACCGGACTTCCGACCGTAGGAGTGGCACCTTGACCGTGACGGCACCCAAGGGTTTCCGGGCTTCCGGAGTCACTGCCGGCCTCAAGACCAGTGGCAACCCCGACTTGGCCCTCGTCGTCAACGACGGTCCCGACCACCACGCAGCGGCGGTGTTCACCAGCAACCGCGTGGAGGCTGCGCCGGTCACCTGGTCGCGGATCGTGGTCGGTGACGGTCGAGTCGACGCCGTGGTCCTGAACTCGGGGGGCGCGAACGCGTGCACCGGGCCGCAGGGCTTCGCCGACACGCACCGCACTGCGGAACTGGTGGCGGATGCACTCGGGATCGCATCGGGTGATCTCGCAGTCTGCTCGACAGGTCTGATCGGTGAACTTCTGCCGATGGACAAGATCGAAAGCGCTGTGCCGCAACTGGTTTCGGCAGTGACGCCGGACGGTGGTGAGGACGCTGCGCGCGCGATCATGACCACCGACACCGTGCCCAAACAGGCCGCCGTGCAGCGTGCCAGCTGGTCCGTGGGCGGCATGGCCAAAGGTGCAGGGATGCTGGCGCCGGCACTCGCCACGATGCTCGTCGTGGTGACAACTGACGCGGTCGTCGATCAGTGCGAACTCGACGGCGTGCTCCGTACCGCGACGGCGACGACCTTCGACCGCATCGACTCCGATGGTTGCCAGTCGACCAACGACACAGTCCTCCTCCTGGCTTCGGGCGCGTCGGGGGTCCGCCCGAGCCAGGAGGACCTCATCGCCGCCGTCACCGAGGTGTGCGGCTCGCTGGCCCGACAGCTCATCGCTGACGCCGAGGGTGCCCATCATGAGGTCGCCATTGAAGTTCGCACTGCCGCAAGCGAATCCGACGCATTGACCGTCGCCAGGGCGATCGCACGGAACAACCTGTTCAAGTGTGCGATTTTCGGCAACGACCCCAACTGGGGCCGCATCGTCGCGGCGGTCGGCACGACGGACGCGGTCTTCGAGCCGCAGCGGCTCGACGTCAACGTCAACGGCGTCCAGGTCTGCCGCGGCTGCGGTGTCGGGGACGACCGATCGCTGGTCGACCTCTCCGGGCGTGAAGTTCACGTCGTCGTCGACCTGCACGCCGGCGACGCGTCCGCCACGGTCTGGACCAACGACCTGACCCACGACTACGTACACGAGAACTCGGCATACTCCACATGATCACCTCACGAAGTCCTCGCTCCGGAAGCTGCGCTCGGTACTTCGCGGGGACCCTGATCAGGATCGCAATGACAGCTGTTGCGAGAACGCAGGTGCTTGCATGACGCTCCGTGATTCCGTCTCCCTCGCCGCCGCCGCAGACAAGGCGGCCACGCTCGTCGAAGCGTTGCCCTGGCTCGAGCAGTTCCGGGGTGCTCTCGTCGTCATCAAGTACGGCGGCAACGCGATGACCGACGACACCCTCAAGGCAGCTTTCGCGGAGGACGTCGCCTTCTTGAAGTACGCCGGTCTGCGTCCCGTCGTGGTGCATGGCGGAGGCCCGCAGATCCAGGCCATGCTCACCCGCCTCGGCCTCGAGAGTGAGTTCAAGGGCGGTCTACGGGTCACCACACCCGAGGTGATGGACGTCGTCCGCATGGTGCTCACCGGGCAGGTCTCGCGCGAACTCGTCGGCCTCATCAACAACCACGGCGCACTGGCCGTGGGTTTGTCGGGGGAGGACGCCTCACTCTTCGGTGCTCGTAAGCGCGGTGCTGTGGTCGACGGCGAGACGGTCGACATCGGCCTGGTCGGTGACGTCGAGACGGTGAATCCCGCTGCGGTACAGGACCTTCTGGACGCAGGACGTATTCCTGTCGTCTCCTCGGTCGCGCCCGATCTGGACGTCGAAGGACAAGTTCTCAACGTCAACGCCGACACCGCTGCGGCGGCGCTGGCAACCGCGCTCGGTGCTCGCAAGCTCGTCGTGCTGACCGACGTCGAGGGCATCTACGCCGACTGGCCCGACCGCGAGAGCCTGCTCAGCACGCTGCCCGTCGACGACGCGCGGGAGTTGCTCACCCGCGTCGACAGCGGCATGGTGCCCAAGCTCGAGGCCTGCATCCGGGCCATCGACGGGGGAGTGCCGCAGGCGCACGTGATCGACGGTCGGCGACCGCACTCGGTGTTGCTCGAGATCTTCACCAACGCCGGAATCGGCACGATGCTGCTTGCGAAGGAGAACGCATGACCGACAACACGACCGCAAGTCAGCAGACCGCTCTTGCGCAGTACGGCGAGGAGCTCCTCCCGGTCTTCGGCGCCCCCTCGCTGGTCATCGATCGCGGCGACGGATGCTACGTCTGGGATCTGGACGGCAAGCGCTACCTGGACCTGCTGGGTGGGATCGCCGTCAACGCCGTCGGTCACAACCACCCTGACCTGGTTGCCGCCGTCTCCAAACAGGCCGGCGAGATGCTGCACGTCTCCAACTTCTTCACCAGCCGTGCCCAGGTCGCCCTGGCGCACGAACTCCTTCGGATCAGCCGGGCGCCGCAAGGATCGCGGGTGTTCTTCGCCAACTCCGGTGCGGAGGCGAACGAAGCCGCGATCAAGCTGAGCCGCCGCACCGGCCGGTCGAAGATCGTCGCGTGCGAGGGCGCTTTCCACGGGCGCACCACCGGCGCACTGGCTCTCACGCACAAAGCGGCCTATCGAGAGCCGTTCGAACCCCTGCTGCCGGACGTCGTCCACGTCCCGTTCGGCGACGCGGACGCGTTGCGTTCCGCGGTCGACGACCGGACGGCGGCAGTCTTCCTCGAGCCCATCCAGGGCGAGGCGGGGGTGCGTGTCGCCGACGACGAGTACCTCCGGGCGGCACGTGAGATCACCTCTGCCGCAGGCGCTTTGCTGATCGTCGACGAGATCCAGACCGGTGTCGGACGAACCGGTGACTGGCTTGCGCATCAAAGGTCGAGCATCGTCCCGGACGCCGTGACCTTCGCCAAGGGTCTCGGCGGTGGCGTCCCGATCGGCGCGATGGTCACGTTCGGTGCCGAGGTCTCGGCCCTGCTCCAACCCGGCCAACACGGCACCACCTTCGGCGGAAACCCACTGGCCTGCGCCGCTGGACTGGCGGTCATCGATGTCATCGAGCGGGACGATCTGCTGGACAACGCCCGCACCATCGGCGAGTGGTTCGCGGCCGCTGTCGACAATCTGGATGACGAGCGCGTCGCCGGCGTCCGCGGGCGCGGACTGCTGCTCGCCGTGGAGTTACGCGATGAGTTGTCCGCCGACGTCGTGACGGCCGCCCGGAACGCAGGCTTCATCGTGAACGCCGTTGCGCCGAACGCCATTCGTCTTGCTCCACCGTTGATCATTGCGCAGGAGCAGTTGCAGACCTTCGTCGACGCCCTGCCCACCCTCATCACGGAGGCCACCTCATGACGCGTCACTTCCTTCGTGACGACGACCTCACCCCGGCCGAACAGGCGCGGGTGCTCGACCTCGCCGCGCAGATGAAGGCCGATCGCACCGCCCGGCAACCGCTGGCCGGTCCGCAGGCAGTGGCGATCATCTTCGACAAGCCGACGTTGCGCACGCAGTTGTCCTTCAGTACCGGGGTCGCCGAACTCGGCGGCTTCCCGACGGTGGTCGACGGAAAGCTGGCGCAGATCGGCACCCGGGAGTCGGTGGCGGACGTGGCACGCGTCCTGGGCCGTCAGGTGTCGCTGATCGTGTGGCGCACCTTCGGCCAGGACCAGATCGAGGAGATGGCGCAGTTCGCGGGCGTGCCGGTGGTCAACGCTCTCACCGACGACTTCCACCCCTGCCAGATCCTCGCCGACCTGCTGACCATCAAGGAGCACAAGGGTGAACTCGCCGGCCTGACCATCGCGTACGTCGGCGACGGCGCGAACAACATGGCGCACTCCTATCTTCTCGGTGGTGCACTCGCCGGCATGCACGTGCGGATCGGCACCCCGAGTTCGCACTGTCCGCAGTCGGCGATCCTCGAGCGAGCACAGGAGATTGCCGGTGAAACCGGCGGTTCGGTCTCGGTGGGCGACGATCCGGTCGCCGCCGTGCTCGGGGCAGACGTCGTCATCACCGACACCTGGGTCTCGATGGGCAAGGAGACCGAGGCACAGACGCGCAAGGGCGTCGAGAGTCCCTTCGCGAAGTTCGCGCTGGACGAGACGCTCGTCGGGCATGCTGCCGCGGACGTGATCGTGATGCACTGCCTGCCTGCGTACCGCGGATTCGAGATCTCGGCCGATGTCATCGACGGGCCGCGCTCGGTGGTCTGGGATGAGGCGGAGAACCGCCTGCACGCCCAGAAGGCCCTCATGACCTTCCTGCTGGAGCAGTCGTCGTGATCACCGGCACACGTGCTTCTCGGCACCGCGCCATTGCGGATGTGCTTGCTCGCGAGGAAGTCCAGTCCCAGACGCAACTGTCGGAAATCCTTGCCGCTCAGGGTTTTTCGGTGACACAGGCGACGCTTTCCCGCGACCTCGACGATCTGGGTGCGGTGAAGATGCGCAAGGGTGGACAACTGGTCTACGCAGTAGCGGCCGAGGGCGGTGACGGCACCGCGGTGGCGAGCCTCGTCGAACCCGAGGGACGGTTGCGACGGATGTGCGGCGATCTGCTGGTGTCGGCGCAGGAATCGGAGAACCTCGTCGTTCTCAAGACGCCGCCGGGCGGGGCAAGTCTGCTGGCATCGGCCATCGACCACGCACGTCCACGGGACGTCGTGGGCACGATCGCCGGGGATGACACGATCATGGTGATCGCCGGAAACAAGCAAGCGGCCACGCAGGTCCGCGACTACTTCATCCAACTCGCACAAGGGCAGGCATGACGAACGAAGTACCGAGCAACGACCGCGTGAGTCTGTGGGGAGGCCGGTTCGCCGGGGGGCCGGCCGACGCGCTCGCCGCACTGTCGAAGTCCACCCACTTCGACTGGCGACTGGCCGCCTACGACATCGCCGGGTCCAAGGCTCACGCGCGTGTGTTGCATTCGGCCGGACTGCTCGACAATGCGCAGCGCGACGGGATGATCGCCGCACTCGACCGGTTGCTCGATGACGTCCGCACCGGCGCTTTCGAACCCGCAGTCGACGACGAGGACGTCCACACCGCTCTCGAACGCGGGCTCATCGAGCGTGCCGGCGACGACCTCGGCGGACGCCTGCGCGCCGGCCGGAGCCGCAACGACCAGGTCGCCACCCTCTTTCGGATGTACCTGCGCGATCATGCCCGTGTCGTCAGCGGTCTCGTCCTTGACGTGGTGGACGCGCTCATCGGGCAGGCCGAACGACACCACGGTGTTGCCATGCCGGGTCGCACCCATCTGCAGCACGCGCAGCCGGTGCTGCTGTCGCACCACCTGCTCGCGCACGCCTGGGCGTTGTTGCGGGATGTGCAGAGGTTCGCCGACTGGGACAAGCGCGCCGACGAATCACCCTACGGTTCGGGCGCGCTCGCCGGCTCCAGCCTCGGCCTCGACCCACGTGCGGTGGCGGCCGACCTCGGGTTCAGCAGGGCGGCGATGAACTCCATCGACGCAACTGCGAGCCGCGACTTCGTCGCCGAGTTCGCCTTCGTGTCCGCGATGACCGCGGTCGACGTCTCCCGGATCGCCGAGGAGGTCGTGCTCTGGGCGACCAAGGAGTTCTCGTTCAT
Organism: Yimella radicis; assembly: GCF_054778255.1. Classification (NCBI taxonomy): domain Bacteria; kingdom Bacillati; phylum Actinomycetota; class Actinomycetes; order Micrococcales; family Dermacoccaceae; genus Yimella; species Yimella radicis. The sequence goes on along the minus strand of NZ_BAAGZR010000002.1, from coordinate 3,328 downwards.
CACGCTGGACGACTCCTACTCGACCGGGTCGAGCATCATGCCGCAGAAGAAGAACCCCGATGTCGCCGAACTCGCGCGTGGCAAGGCCGGACGTCTGGTCGGCGATCTCACCGGTCTGATGACCACCTTGAAGGCACTCCCGCTCGCGTACAACCGCGACCTGCAGGAGGACAAGGAACCGGTGTTCGACGCGGTCGACACCCTGGAGGTGCTCCTTCCTGCGTTCGCAGGCATGGTGGACACGATGGTGTTCGACACCGACCGGCTCGAAGCGCTCGCCCCGCAGGGCTTCGCGCTTGCGACCGACATCGCGGAATGGTTGGTGCGGGAAGGCACGCCCTTCCGGGTCGCGCACGAAGTGGCGGGGGAGTGCGTCCGCGTCTGCGAGTCCCAGGACAAGGAACTGTGGGATCTCACGGACGACGAACTGACCGCGATCAATCCGGCGCTCACTCCGGCGGTGCGCGAGGTGCTGACCGTGCCCGGATCACTCGGGTCGCGCAACTCCCAGGGTGGCACCGCTCCGGAGCGCGTCGAGGAGCAGCGCGAGGCATCCAAGATCGTTGCGGCACAGGCTCGTTCGTGGTCACAGCAGCGGGTCGTGAAGGCCTGACCGAGTGGTCCGCGACGCTCTCGAACCCTGCGGTGCCGGGCTGCGTCCCCGCGCCGACGCGCCGGTCACGCAGGTGGCGCACGACGTCCTCGGCTGCCTGATTTCGCACGCCGGAGTCACCGTCCGCATCACCGGGGCCGAGGCGTACGCCGGCAGCGACGACCCCGGTGCGCACACCTTTCGGGGTCGCACCGCGCGCAATGCGTCGATGTTCGGCCCGGTCGGGCACGCGTACGTGTACTTCACCTACGGGATGCACCACGCGCTGAACCTCGTGTGCGGGCCGGAGGGCACCGGCCACGGGGTGCTGATCCGTGCGGGCGAGGTCGTGGACGGTGTCGATCTGGCTCGATCGCGACGTGGCGGGGTGTCGGATCGCGACCTGGCCCGGGGCCCCGGACGCCTGGCGCAGGCGCTCGCGCTCGACCGGACGCATGACGGAATGTCCATGCAGGGTTCCGCGCCGGACCTGCTGCTCGTCCCTGCAACGGTCCCGAAATGTACTTCGAGCGGGCCACGAGTGGGTGTCAGCGGACCGGGAGGCGACGGTGAGTTGTTCCCATGGCGCTTCTGGATCACCGAGGACCCGTACGTCTCCGCGTACCGGCCGGCGAAACCGAGTCGCAGGCCGGCCCGGCCGTAAGGCAGGCTTTGACCACGATCAACGACGCACGGAGCCTGCGTGCGGAGAAAGGGAGGACGGACACGTGAGCAACATCTTCGACGAGTTGCAGTGGCGGGGCCTGGTGGCGCAGACCACCGACGAGGCCGCGCTGCGGGAAGCGCTCGAGGGGAAGCTCACCGTCTATTGCGGTTTCGACCCGACGGCTCCGTCCCTCCACTTCGGCAACCTGGTCCAGTTGATGCAGCTTCGCCGGCTGCAGCAGGCGGGCCATCGGGTGATCTGCCTCGTCGGTGGTTCGACCGGTCTGATCGGTGACCCGAAGCCGGACAGCGAGCGGGTGTTACGCACGAAGGATCAGGTCGCCGATGCGGTGGCCTCGATCCGCGCGCAAGCCGAGTCATTCCTCGACTTCGACGGTGACAACCCGGCCACCATGGTCAACAACCTGGATTGGACCGAGGGCATCAGTGCCCTGGACTTCCTGCGCGACTACGGCAAGTACTTCCGGGTGAACGCGATGATCAAGAAGGACGCGGTCTCGGCGCGGCTGAACTCGGACACGGGTATCAGCTACACCGAGTTCAGCTACCAGATCCTGCAGGGGCTGGACTACCTGCATCTGTACCGCGCCCACGGATGCACGCTGCAGGTCGGGGGCTCCGATCAGTGGGGCAACCTGATCGCCGGCGTGGACCTGGTGCGACTGGCCGACTCCGCGCATGTGCACGTCCTGACCTCGCCGCTGCTGACGGACTCGACCGGACGCAAGTACGGGAAGTCGGAGGGCAACGCCATCTGGCTGAGCCCGGAGATGACCTCGCCGTACGCCTTCTACCAGTACTTCGTCAACGTCGAGGACTCCGAAGTGGTGAAGCTGCTGAAGGTGTTCAGCGACCTCGGTCCCGAGGAGATCGCCGAGTACGAACGCCAGGTGGCGGACGAACCGTTCAAGCGCGCGGCCCAGCGCGCACTCGCGTCAGCTGCGACCACCCTGGTGCACGGCGCCGATGCGACCGAGGCGGTTCAGGCTGCGTCCGACGCGTTGTTCGGCAAGGGAGACATCACCGCTCTGGACGCCCGCACCCTGCGTGATGCGACCACCGAGCTCCCTGGCGGCGAGGTGGCGGTCGGGACAGGCATCGTCGAGGCATTGATCGCCGTCGGGATCGCTGACAGCCGCAACGCGGCGCGCCGGCTGATCGGTGACGGTGGCATCTCGATCAACAACGACAAGATCACCGATGTCGAGGCAAGCCTGACCGAGAACGACTTCCTGCACGGCCAGGTGGCCGTCATCAAGCGAGGTCGCAAGCACCAGGCGGCTGCGCGGCTGCCCCAGAATTCCGCTTAGTTCCGGGCGTTCGTCACGGTCGGGGAGGGTGTGGCGCAGGTCGCACCCTCCCCGATTTGGCATCACGCGGGGATCGGCGTAATGTTCTCCGAGTCGCCCGGCGAGGGAAACGGACAAGCCGCAAGGCAAGGCCGGATCCGCAAGGCGAAACCACCGCTCTCGGAGTTCGAAATCGGAAGAAAAGCCGATTTGAAAGCGAAGAAAAGCGGTGATAACCTGAAGAGGTTGCCCCGGAAAGTGCGGCTGAGAAGCCGAACCAAGGTGAGCGATCGTTTCTTGAGAACTCAACAGCGTGTCGAGTGATTGATGCCAAATGTTTGTTTGGTTGAGATTGTACTCAGTAGCATTTTTTTGGATGCTCTTGATCAATTTCGGCCAGGATAGTTTTTCTGTTTTTTTACGGAGAGTTTGATCCTGGCTCAGGACGAACGCTGGCGGCGTGCTTAACACATGCAAGTCGAACGATGAAGCTCCAGCTTGCTGGGGTGGATTAGTGGCGAACGGGTGAGTAACACGTGAGTAACCTGCCCTTCACTCTGGGATAAGCCTTGGAAACGAGGTCTAATACTGGATATTCATACATGGTCGCATGGTTGTGTGTGGAAAGGTTTCTTGGTGGGGGATGGACTCGCGGCCTATCAGCTTGTTGGTGAGGTAGTGGCTCACCAAGGCTTTGACGGGTAGCCGGCCTGAGAGGGTGACCGGCCACACTGGGACTGAGACACGGCCCAGACTCCTA
>NZ_BAAGZR010000001.1:0-211450 GCF_054778255.1 Yimella radicis | reverse complement strand
TACCGTCGCCTGGCCGCCACCCACCAAGCACTTCACGACCGTCCCCCGGTACAAGCCCGGCACAGTGTCCCGGAAGTGACGACATTCATGTGTCCCAGAAGTGACGCGTCATGACACGCAGTTCCCTCGTGCACTTCCGGGTGTCTCGCGGCGAGGAGCGCCACGGTGTGCCCGACGTCACCGCCCGGCAACCCCTGCGTGGTCGGAAGTTCTCGCGTGAGCCGTTAGACTGGGGGCATCCATTTTCGCGATCTTGCGTTCATCTGTGTGAATTTTCTTGTGGGCGCCGAGATCTGAGGCACCCGGATCACCCCATCCACAGCGTGGCGAATACGCCTGAAACGCAGTCACTTTCGGCCGACAATCGGCCCTTGTAGGGGTTCTCTTGCGGTGCCCGTAACCCGACAAGAGGTACTGCACGATGACGCCCAAGAAGAACGACGGAACCAAGAAGGCCCGCTGGAGCCGCAGCCAGAAGGTCGAGGCGAAGCGCGGCGAAGTTCGTCGCACGTCCGCCGAGCGCGGCAAGCCCGCCCGCCGCGAGGACCGTCCGGAGCGTTCCGGCGCTCGCCGGTTCGACCGCGACGACCGCCGGTCCTTCGACCGCCGCGACGACCGAAACAATGACCGGAGCAACGACCGTGGTGGTTACCAGGGTCGCTCCGAAAACCGTGAGGGTCGCTCGTACGACCGGCGCGACGACCGTCCGCAGGGTAACCGTGGCGACTATCAGGGCCGCGATGAGCGTCGTTCGTTCGAGCGGCGCGACGACCGTCCGCAGGGTAACCGCGGCGGCTATCAGGGCCGCGATGACCGTCGTTCGTTCGAGCGGCGTGACGACCGCCCTCAGGGTAACCGCGGCGGCTATCAGGGCCGCGATGACCGTCGTTCGTTCGAGCGGCGTGACGACCGCCCTCAGGCTGACCGCAGCAACGACCGTGGTGGCTACCAGGGCGGACGTTCCTTCGACCGTCGCGACGACCGCAGCAGTGACCGCACGGGTGACCGGGGTGGCTACCAGCGTCGTGACGACCGTTCGCAGGGCGACCGCGGTGGCTATCAGGGCCGCGATGACCGTCGTTCGTTCAACCGTCGTGACGACCGCCCTCAGGCTGACCGCAGCAACGACCGTGGTGGCTACCAGGGCGGACGTTCCTTCGACCGCCGTGACGACCGTCCCCGCGGTGGCTCCGACAACCGCTCCGAGAACCGCTCCGAAAACCGTGGTCAACGTCGCTGGGACCGCGATGGCGGACGCGACTTCGGCCGCCGCGACGACCGCGGCTTCCGTCGTGACGACCGTCCGCAGGGCAACCGTGGTGGCTACCAGGGCCGCGATGACCGTCGTTCGTTCGACCGCCGGGATGACCGTCCCCGTTTCGAAGAGGCCGAGAAGCCTGCAGGTCACCTCGAGGAACTCGAGCCGACCAACGAGGCGTTCGGCTGGTCCGAGCGCAACGAGGTCGACGAGGTCACCACGACCGAGCCGATCGAGTTGGAGGGCAATGGCTTTGCCGATCTCGGTCTTCCCGAGTTGCTGGTCGCGCGCTTGGCCCGTGACGGCATCACCCAGCCGTTCCCCATCCAGACCGCGTCCATCCCGGACGCCCTCGCCGGGCGCGACGTCCTCGGCCGTGGCCGTACCGGCTCCGGCAAGACGCTCGCGTTCGGTCTGCCGACGCTGACCCGTCTGGCCAAGGGCGGCAAGGCGCGCGCACACCAGCCGCGTTCGGTCATCCTCGTCCCGACCCGTGAGCTCGCCATGCAGGTGAGTGATGCGTTGCAGCCGCTGGTGCACGTCATCGGCCTGCGCCACAAGCTGGTTGCCGGCGGGATGCCCTACGAGCCGCAGCTGTCGGCTCTCGAGCGCGGCGTCGACGTCCTCATCGCCACCCCGGGTCGTCTGAAGGACCTCATCGAGCGCGGCGCCGCCGACCTGTCGCGCGTCGAGATCACGATCCTCGACGAGGCCGACCACATGGCGGAGATGGGCTTCCTCGAAGCGATCGAGGAGATCCTCGACCTGGTGCCGGCCGACGGCCAGCGCCTGATGTTCTCAGCGACCCTCGACCGCGGCATCGACGGTGTGGTCGAGAAGTACCTCACCGATCCGGCGGAGCACTCGACGGACGACGGCACCGCCACCGTCACCACGATGGCGCACCACGCGCTGCTGATCGAGCCCAAGGACAAGAAGATCGTCACTGCCGAGGTCGTCAACCGGCCCGGACGCACGGTCGTCTTCGCCCGCACCAAGCTCGGTGCCGACCGCATCGCCTCCGAACTGCGCGAGTGCGGCGTCGTCGCAGCTGCTCTGCACGGCGGCCTCAACCAGAGCCAGCGCAATCGCGCACTTTCGGCCTTCCGTGACGGACGCCTGCCGGTTCTCGTCGCCACCGACGTCGCAGCTCGCGGCATCCACGTCGACGACGTGGGCGTCGTCCTGCAGGTCGACCCGCCGGCCGACCACAAGGACTACCTGCACCGTTCCGGGCGTACCGCTCGCGCCGGTGAGCAGGGTGTCGTGGTGTCCTTGGTGCTGCCGCACCAGCGCCGTACCGTCGAGCGTCTGCTCGACCAGGCGGGAGTCGACACCGAACTGAAGAAGACCCGTCCGGGCGACGAGGTCATCGCGGCCACCGGGGGCAGCACCCCGCAGGGTGCACCGGTGAGCGACGACGACCTGCAGCAGGTGTTGCAGCCAGGTCGCGGCGGACGAGGCCAGGGTCGTGGACGCGGTTACGCCGGTGGTGGCCACCGGGGTGGTCCGCGCCGTGGCGGCGGGGGCGGTGGCGGCTACCGCGGTGACCGCGAGGGTCGTGGCGGCCGTGACGGTGGACGTCGTCCGCGTTACTGAGTCATAGCGGGACTGTGCAAACCGCGGTTTGAAACGTCCTGGTGGTGCAAACCGCGGCCGGTCGGCCGCGGTTTGCGCATCTGGGGGGTTCTGATCCGCGGTTTGAGCAGTTCTGGCTCGGCGACATCGCATCCGCGCCGGGGCAGTCGTCCACGGGAGGATCGGCTCGCGTCAGAATGGGACGGTGGACAACCTCACCGGACGACTGCTGGTCGCAGTCCCGCGCGAAGAACAGGACGTCGCCGACGACGACCTGTTCGACCGCTCGGTGGTGTTGCTGCTCAACCACAGCAGCGAGGGTGCCCACGGCATTGTGCTGAACCGCCCGCTCGAAGCCGTCGTGGATGCCGTCCTGCCGGGTTGGCAGGAGCACGTCACCGACCCGGACCACCTCTTTCAGGGCGGTCCGCTCGGACTCGATTCCGCGCTCGGGCTCGTCTCGATGCCCGGTGACGGGGAGTCGCTCGGTCTGAAGAGACTGTTCCGTGGAGTCGGGTTGGTCGACCTGGACGCCCCGCCCTCGGTCGTGCTTCCCGAGATCGCGGCACTGCGTATCTATGCGGGTCATTCCGGTTGGGGTCCAGGCCAATTGGAGACCGAGATCCGCGAAGGTCACTGGTTCGTGGTGGACGCCGAAGCTGCCGACGCCTTCTCCGAATCGCCCCTGCATCTGTGGGAGGACGTGCTGCGTCGAGTCGGGGGAGTCGCCGCCTGGTCGATCACCTTCCCGGACGACCCGACGATGAACTGACCCGGTTCACGGGGTCAAGCGGTACATCGACCTCGCTCAGCACCTTGACACCGAACGCCCCGACCGCGAGGGCTATCACGGCCCGGTACGTTGCGGGGGACGACTCATTGCCGGTCATTCTGTCAGCGCCGACCTATGCTGGACGCATGAGCACCGAACCGCTGGAGAACGAACGCCTCTCGTCGCCGAGCACCTCGACGGGTGTCCTCGAGCGTGAAGAGGTCCAACCGCAGTTGCAGGAACCGGGCGATCACGAACGGTTCAGCCACTACGTGAAGAAGGAGAAGATCCTCGAGAGCGCGCTGTCCGGAGACCCCGTCACGGCGTTGTGCGGCAAGGTCTGGGTGCCCGGTCGTGACCCGCAGAAGTTCCCGGTCTGCCCGGCCTGCAAAGAGGTGTACGAGAAGTTCGGCGCCGGCGGCGACGACTCCGGCGACTGACCTCACGAGATCAGACCAAGGCCCGGTGTAAGCACCACGACGGGCCTCCGTCGCTCTCGCCGGTAGCGCCGCGTTCAGCCTCGCCCCCGGCGCGAACGCGAGCCTTTCGCTCGCCCAGGCCAAGATCGACTCCGCGTCGGCTTGTGTTCCCGACAGCCATGACCACGACGGTGCCGCAGCGACCGCCCGGGTGAAGCACGGTTCCGGCAAGCGCGACCCGAACGAGCTGACCCCGGCACAGGTGGCGGCCGCAGAGAAGAAGTTCCAGGCGGACGCCGCTCGCAAGGGGTTGGCGAAGAACGCCGACGGCAAGCTGACCAAGACCGGCGCAAAGGCAGCAAAGCCGGGCACCGGCACGTTCAGTGCCGCGGTCATCGACGTGTACTTCCACGTGATCACCGACGGCACCAAGGGTGCGCTGACCGACTCCGAGGTGTCGAGCCAGATCTCCGTGCTCAACCAGGCCTACAGCGGTTCGGGCTTCTCCTTCCGCCTGGTCTCGACCGACCGCACCAACAACGCCACCTGGTACAACGGCTTGGTGCACGGCTCGACCGCCGAGTCGCAGATGAAGTCCACGTTGCGCAAGGGCAACATGGGCGACCTCAACGTCTACACCGCCGACCTCGGCCAGGACCTGCTCGGCTGGGCGACCTTCCCGACCAGCAGCCTGAGCTCTCGTGACGGCGTCGTACTGCTCGACGAGAGCCTGCCCGGCGGCAGTGCCGCGCCGTACAACCAAGGCGACACCGGCACCCACGAGGTCGGTCACTGGCTGGGTCTGTACCACACCTTCCAGGGCGGCTGTAAGGGTCAGGGCGACCAGGTGAGCGACACCCCCGCGGAGGCCTCACCGGCATCCGGTTGCCCGACCGGCCGCGACTCCTGTCCGTCGTCTGCCGGACTCGACCCGATCACCAATTTCATGGACTACACGACCGACGTGTGCATGAACAAGTTCACCCCGGGTCAGGTCACCCGCATGCAGAACCAGTGGACGACCTACCGCGCCTGACACACCGTCCTTCTTTGTGAGGCGCATCTGAACCAGCGCGTCGCGGCGGCCGAATCCTCGAAAGTGGGGTCGGCCGCCGCGGTGCGTCCTGGCGGCCTGGCGGGCTCGTTTCGCCTCACGGCGCTGACCTGCGCATTCGATCGTTGTCACCGTGGGCGGTTAGGGTTTCCCATCGTGAGTACCTCGGCCGCTTCCCATCTGTCGCCGGCCTTCCCCGAACGCGCAGCGTGGGGCACCGCCGGCAAATTGCGTGCCTGGCAGGCCGGGGCGATGCACACCTATTTCGAACATGAGCCCCGCGATTTCCTGGCAGTCGCGACCCCCGGTGCCGGCAAGACGACGTACGCATTGCGGCTGGCGACCGAGCTCATCGACCGCGGTGTCATCGACCAGGTCACGATCGTCGCGCCGACCGAACACCTCAAGGTGCAGTGGGCAGACGCCGCCTCACGGGTCGGGATCAACATCGACCCGCGCTTCACCAACGCCCAGGAGGAGCACGCCGCCGACTACGACGGCGTCGCGGTGACCTACGCGGGCGTCGCCAGCCGTCCGGCACTGCACCGCGCTCGCACCCTCGCCCGCCGCACGCTGGTGATCCTCGACGAGATCCACCACGGCGGCGACAACAAGTCGTGGGGTGACGCGATCCGCGAGGCCTTCGAGCCCGCGACCCGCCGGCTGGCGCTGACCGGTACGCCTTTCCGTTCCGACACCAGCCCGATCCCGTTCGTGCGGTACGAGGAGGGCGCCGACGGCATCCGTCGTTCGGCCAGCGACTACAGCTACGGGTACTCCGAGGCGTTGCGCGACGGCGTCGTCCGGCCGGTGCTGTTCATGGCGTACGGCGGGGCGATGCGGTGGCGTACCCGGGTGGGCGACGAGATCGCGGCCCGCCTCGGCGAACCCATGACCAAGGACGTCACGGCTGCCGCCTGGCGCACCGCACTCGACCCCAAGGGCGAGTGGATCCCTGCCGTGCTACGCGCCGCCGACAAGCGACTGTCCGAGGTGCGTCGGCACGTCCCGGACGCCGCAGGCCTGGTCATCGCCTCCAACCAGACGGCCGCGCGGTCGTATGCGCGCACGCTGGAGGAGTTGACCGGTGTCAAGCCGACCGTCGTGCTGTCCGACGACGCCGGGGCCTCGGCCCGCATCGAGCAGTTCGCCGAGTCCGACGACCGGTGGATGGTCGCGGTGCGCATGGTGTCCGAGGGCGTCGACGTCCCGCGTCTGTGCGTCGGCGTCTACGCCACCTCCACCTCGACGCCACTGTTCTTCGCCCAGGCGGTCGGGCGCTTCGTCCGTGCCCGGCGACGCGGTGAGACGGCGTCGGTGTTCCTGCCCACCGTCCCGCTGATCCTCGAACACGCCGCCCGGCTGGAGGAGCAGCGCGACCATGCGCTCGACCGTCCCAAGCCCGAGGGGGAGGAGCCGCTGTGGGCCGAGGAGGACGGCTTGCTCCAGGAGGCGAACCAGCAGGAGAAAGCGCTGGCCGACGAGCAGATGTCGTTCGAGGCGCTGGAGTCCGAGGCGGAGTTCGACCATGTGCTGTTCGACAAGCAGCAGTGGGGTCTGGGCAGCGAGACCGGTGGTGAGGACGAGCAGGAGTACCTCGGACTACCCGGTCTGCTCGAACCCGACCAGATGACTCATCTGCTGCGTGAACGGCAAGCCAAGCAGCAGAGCAAGAGCAGCAAGAAGAAGCAGGAACAGGACGCCCCGCTCGCCGCTCACCGGGCGCTCGCGGCCCGGCGCAAGGAACTCAACTCACTCGTCGCCGCCTACGCCAAGAAGACGGGGCAGCCGCACGCGGTCATCCACAACGATCTGCGTGGGCAGTGCGGCGGACCGACACTGGACCGCGCCTCCAACGACGAGGTCGGCGCTCGGATCGATCTCATCCGACGCTGGTTCGTCGGCAAGCGCTGAACTCAACGGTCGAGCAGGCCGCGCTCGCGCAGGGTCTCGCGTAGCCCGTACGCCACATGGCCCGCACGACCCTGTGTGGTCTCGGCGTGCCAGAGCGAGGAGACGATCGCCTCCGCAGACGCCTCGAGCGTCGCGCTGAAGAACGGATCGAGATCCTTCTCGCGAACGCAGCCCGAGCGGACGTCGTCCACGCCGCGTGTGCTGAACGCGATTGCGTAGTCACCCGACCCGTGGCTGTACGCGGCACCGACCGTGCCCATCGCGTACACCGCGCGACGGGCGATGCGGCCGAGCTGGCGTGCATCGAGCGGGGCATCGGTCGCGACGACAATCACGCACGAATTTCCTTCCGGATCAGCCGTGTTGGCCGGTTCGACGGGCCGTCCGTCGAGTCGGAGGTGGCCCGTGAAATTGGTCAGAGCCAGCACGCCGAGTCGCTGGTCTCCGACCGCACGGGACGCGGTGCCGATGCCGCCCTTGAACCCAAGGGCGCGCATTCCGGTGCCCGCTCCGACGGCACCGAGCGCGAAATCGTCGCTCGCGTCGTCCAGGGCTGCGCGGACGTCCGCAGCGGTGACCGCCCGTTGCCGGATGTCGGACAGCCACGAGTCGTTGCACTCTGCGACCAGCGGGTTGAGAGTGACCACGTCGGCACAGTCGGGACGGTCGAGCATCCATCCGACGAGCGCGTCCGCAGCACCGAAAGCGCTGAGGGTGTTGGTGAGAACGATCGGGGTCTCCAACGTGCCCATCTCGGCCACCTGGGTCGAACCGATGAGCTTGCCGTGTCCGTTGCCGACGAACAACCCGCATGGCAGCGGTCGTTCCGGTGTCGGCACAGGCGTGGGGACGATGGCGGTCACGCCGGTGCGGACGTCGTCGCGCACGATCGTGCGGTGCCCGACGCGGACCCCCGGCACATCCTTGATGCTGCCGGTATCGGTGCGGACTGCGAGTCGATCGGTCATGGCCGAATGACCCTATCCTCCGCGTGCCGGCAGGTACGGTGCATCGCATGGTGAATGAGAACGACCTGGGCGGTGAGACCTCGCAGACGATGGATCGTGGCCTCGCGGTCATCGCCTTGCTCGCCGACCCGGCGCACGCAGGTGGGCTCACGGTCACCGAGATGGCCCAGAAGCTGAGTGTCGGGCGTCCGGTGATCTACCGTCTGGTCGCCTCATTGGCACGTCGCGACATTGTGATTCGCCGCATCGACGGACGAATCTCGTTGGGAGTGGGGCTCATTCACCTCGCCAACGCGGTTTGGCCGGGCCTGCGCGATGTCGCTTCACCGATCCTGCGGGAGCTCGCTGAGCACACCGGACTCACCGCGCACCTCACCGTGGCCGACCGCTCCGAGGCGCTCGCGATCGCTGTCGTCGAGCCGCGCTGGACGGGTCTGCACGTCTCCTACCGCGAGGGCACTCGCCACCCGCTGGAGGTGGGCGCCGCCGGCCGGGCGATCCTCGGCGGGCGCGACGGGAACGACTCGTGGGTGACCAGCGACGGCGAACTCCAGCCGGGTGCACACGGATTGGCCGCCCCGGTCATGGGCGCGCACGGGCTGGACGCCTCCATCGGCCTGGTCGCGATGGCGCCGTTCGACGGCGACCGCGTCGGTGCCGCGGTCCAATCAGCGGCATCCGATCTCGCCATCGCGCTCAACCACTGACCTCCACCAGCGGCTGAGTGCGATAGGGGACGAGCTCGGCGAGCGCGATCACCGTCGAACTGCGCACGACCACGTCCGTCGCGAGCACCTCGTCGATCACGCGTTGTAGATCGCCGTTGTCCCGACCGACGATCCGGATCCACAGGTCGCCGTCACCGGTGATCGTGTGTACCTCCAACACCTCCGGGACACCGGCCAAATGTGCGATGGCCGGGTCGTGTCCGTGCCGCTGGGCGATCGACAGGGTGCAGAACGCGGTGACCGGGAAGCCCATGGCGGCAGGGGAGAGGGAAGGGCTCTCCGAGGCGATCACGCCGCGCGAGCGCAGTTTGTCCAGGCGGGCTTGCACCGTGCCGCGGGCGACGCCGAGTTCACGGGCGGCGCCGAGCACTCCGATCTGCGGCTGAGCGTCCAGGAGGTGCAGCAGGCGGCGGTCGAGATGGTCCAACATGGTCGAACTGTACAGAGTTAACGCGCCCGCAGGTGTCAGTTTGTACATGATGATCAAGCTTGCAAGGCCCGGTTGAACAGTGACTGTGGCTTGGGTCACAGTGTGTCCATGACTGACACCCTTGACCTCACTGCGCAGGAGCGCGAAGCCAACCTCGACTTCGACCAGTTGAAGCAGTTGGTCGGCCTCGTCGAGTACGACGCGAAGAACGACCCCTTCCCTGTCACCGGTTGGGACGCCATCGTCTTCGTGTCCGGCAACGCCACCCAGTCGGCGCAGTACTACCAGAGCGTCTGGGGCATGGACCTCCTTGCATACTGCGGCCCGGAAAACGGCAACCGCGACCACAAGTCGTTCGTGCTGAAGTCCGGCTCCATCAAATTCGTCATCAAGGGCGCGGTCGACCCCAACAGCGAACTGGTCGAGCACCACCGCAAGCACGGCGACGGCGTCGTCGACATCGCGCTCGAGGTGCCTGACGTCGACAAGTGCATCGATCGGGCCCGCTCGGTCGGCGCGAAGATCGTGCGTGAGCCGGAGGACATCACCGACGAGCACGGCACCGTCCGCATCGCCGCGATCGCCACGTACGGCGACACCGTCCACACGCTGGTCGACCGCTCCAAGTACGAGGGTCCGTACCTGCCCGGCTACTCCGAGGCGTCCTCGACGTTTGTCAAGCGCGAGGGTCAGCCCAAGCGTCTGTTCCAGGCCCTGGACCACATCGTGGGCAACGTCGAGCTCGGCAAGATGGACGATTGGGTCACCTTCTACAACAAGGTCATGGGCTTTGTGAACATGGCCGAGTTCATCGGTGACGACATCGCCACCGACTACTCCGCGCTGATGAGCAAGGTTGTCGCGAACGGCAACCACCGGGTGAAGTTCCCGCTCAACGAGCCGGCCGTCGCCAAGAAGAAGTCGCAGATCGATGAGTACCTCGAGTTCTACTGCGGCCCCGGCGCACAGCACCTCGCCGTGGCCACCAACGACATCCTCAACTCGGTGGATGTGTTGCGCGCCAACGGAGTCGAGTTCCTCGACACCCCTGACTCCTACTACGAGGACCCGGAGCTGCGGGCCCGCATCGGCAACGTTCGCGTGCCGGTCGAAGAACTGCAGAAGCGCGGCATTCTGGTCGACCGCGACGAAGACGGCTACCTGCTGCAGATCTTCACCAAGCCGCTGGGTGACCGCCCGACGGTGTTCTTCGAACTGATCGAGCGGCACGGCTCGCTCGGGTTCGGCAAGGGCAACTTCAAGGCCCTGTTCAAGGCGATCGAGCGCGAGCAGGACCGCCGCGGCAACCTCTGACGCCGCTGAGTGCCGAAACCTCCGGCACTCCAAGAGCCCCGACGACGGCCCGTCGTCGGGGCTCTTCGTTCTTCGAAACCTGGTTCCTCGAAACCTGGGTATGGGTCGGGCGTTCGCTGGTTAGGCTCGCCGACATGTCGCAGATCTCTCCCGCGCTCGCCGCACTGCAGGCCGCTGTCCGGCGGCGCACGGTCGCCGGGTCGGACAAGGACCCAGCTCAGTTTAAGGGGTTGCACAGCGACCTTCGGGCACACTTCCCGCGGCTGTTCGAGGCGTGCGAAAGCGTCGAACTTCCCGACCATGCACTGCTGCTGCGCTGGCGCGGATCCGGTGATGAACGACCGGTGGTTCTCATGGCCCACCAGGACGTCGTGCCTGTCAACAGCCGCGACGACTGGACGCACCCGGCGTACGAGGCAGTGGTCGCCGACGAATTCCTCTGGGGGAGAGGCACCCTCGATTGCAAGGGGTCGTTGATCGCAATCTGCGCCGCGGTCGAACAGCTCATCGTCGAGGGGGTCACTCCCAGCCGGGACGTCTGGTTGTCCTTCTCGTCGGACGAGGAGATCGCCGGGCACACCGCGCCCGCGGCCGTCACAAGGTTGAAGCAGCGCGGGGTCGACCCGTGGTTCGTGCTGGACGAGGGCGGCATGGCGGTCACGGGCGTCTTCCCGGGCGTCGATGCTCCGCTCGCCGTGATCGGTCTCGCCGAGAAGGGGCTGGTCGTCGCCCGTCTGACTGCGCGCGCGGAAGGCGGGCATGCCTCGATGCCGCCTCGCAGGAGTGCGCCGGCGATCCTCGCGAAGGCGATCCTGTCGTTGGAGAAACACCCCGCACCGTCGAACCTGACCGAGCCGAGTCTGCGCATGCTGGAGACCATCGCGCCTCATGCGAAAACGCCGGTCCGTCAGCTGCTGTCCCGCGCGGGTTCGATGCGGAAACCGCTGACCCAACTGCTCGCTCGCACGGGACCGGCGACCGCGGCCATGGTGCGGACCACCTACGCGGTCACCCAGCTGGAAGGGTCCCCGGCGCAGAACGTCCTGGCGACGGACGCGTCCGCCACGGTCAACGTCCGGGTGTCGGTCGACGAGAGCGCCGAAGAGGCTGTTGCCCGGATCCGACGCATCCTGGGTGACGACATCGAGGTGGCCGTGCTGACCTCGTACGACCCGAGCCCGGTCGCAGCGACGGGTGACGCGTACGAACTCATCGCATCGGTCACCGAACAGGTCATGCCGGACGTCGTCCCGACGCCGTACGTGGTGATGGCAGCCACCGATGCTCGCCACTTCCAGCGGGAGTGGCCCGACTGCTACCGGTTCAATCCTTTCCGGATGACCGCGAGCCAGCGCGAGAGCCTGCACAACGTCGACGAGCGCCTGGAAGTGTCGTCCTTCGAGGAGGGAATCCGTTGGTACACAACACTTCTGACGCAGATCTGAGCAAGACCGGGCTCAAGGGCATCGGCGCTGTCGTCGGGTTCCTGGTCTGCGTCGAGATCGCCAGCGGTTTCCTGCAGGGTTTCTACACGCCGTTGTTCACCGACATCGCTCGTGAACTGCGCATCCGGGACGCCGACGTCAACTGGTTCGAGGCGGCACAGTTGACGGTCTCTGCGCTGGTCGTACCCATTCTCGCTCGACTGGGAGACGTGATCGGGCATCGCAAGGTGCTGCTGCTGTCGACGGTCGTCACCGCGGTCGCGACGTGGGCGGTTGCGTTCGCGCCGACCTTCTGGACCTTCCTCATCGCCTGGGCGTTCGCCGGTTTCTACGTGGTGTGGCTGCCGTTGGAGGTGGCGATCATCCACCGCCGCACGGAGGGCGACCCGAAACGCACCCGCCTTGCGGCCGCACTGCTGGTCTTCGGACTCGAGGTATCGGTCATCGCGGCTGCGGTGTTCGCCGGGGCGTTCGCACAAACCTGGTCGATGACCGCGTTGTTGTCGATCCCCGCCGTCGTGGTCACCCTCGCGATCCCGGCGATCTGGTTCGGGGTTCCGGAAGTGCCGGTGCTGCGCAGAGCGTCGCTCGACCTCGGCGGGTTCGCGCTGATCACCATCGCGTTGTCGCTGATGATGGGCGGTCTGATCCTGGTACGTCTGCGCGGCCCGCTCAGCGTCTGGCCGTTGATCCTGCTCGTCGCCGCGGTCGCGGCGTTCGTCGTGTTCGGGCGGTACGAGTTGGGCCACCACGAACCCCTGGTCGATCTGCGCGTACTCGGTGCCGGCCGGCAGTGGCCGATCCAGCTGACCGCGTTCCTGTTGGGAGTCTCCGTGCTCGGCGCCCAGATCCCGCTGTCGACCTTCGCGCGCACCGACCCGGACGTGACCGGCTACGGACTGGGGGCGACCGCGGCGAGCGTCTCGACGATCATCGGGCTCTACGTGATCACGCTTGCGATCGGCGCCCTGGCTCTGCCTTGGCTGGCGCGGCTGCTGACACCGAACGGCGCGCTCGTCCTGGGAGCGACGCTGGTCGGGGTCGGGTATCTGATGTTCCTGCCGCTCCATGACGGGCTGGCGCAGTTGATGATCAACATGGCTGTGGCCGGCCTCGGTTCCGGACTGCTGGTGGCGGCGCTCCCGGCGGCTGCGGCCGCGGAGGCACCGGACACCCATACCGGCTTCGTGACCGGGATGACCAACATGACCAAGACCATCGGCGGCGCGGTCGCCAGCAGTGTGTTCGCGATCGCGCTGGCGACCACCGGCAGCATCGACGCTGACGCCGCGGCGAACCACGCCTCGCTGGGCGGTTACCTGACGGTGTGGGCGATCTGTGGCGCCACGGCACTGCTCGCTGCGGTGATCCTCGCATTACGTGGACCCCGCACGCAGGGCTCGGGGAGTTGACTCGGCTCGATCAGAGCGCAGCGGTCGGCTGCCTCACCGGACCTTCGAGGACAGCCGGCGCTGCACCGGTGTCGATGGCAGTGTCGGTGTCGATATCGGTGTCGCTGGTGGCGTCCGGGTTGTCACTCGAGTGCGCGGCGTCGAACCGGCGGGCCACCAGCCACCTGCTGAGGTCGCGGCCGAGGAAGACGCCCCACAACAGGATGGTGCTGAACGCCACGAGTACCAGCGCCAGGATGAATGCGGCCCCCACCAGTCCGTAGTCGGCGACCTGTTCGGTGATCTCGTTCGGCGCGAGCAACTGCACGGCGAGGATCAGAACGGTCGTGCCGAGACCGATCAGGACCGCACCCGGCAACAGTTGCCCCCAACGTGCCTTACCGCGCAACAGGATTCGTTGCGTCCACCAGTAGTAGCCGAACGCCGCGAAACCCGTGGTGAGTGCTTCGACCCAGCCCTCGACAGTGGCCGAGACGTTCCAGTTGCGGGTTGCGGTGTTGACCCACAGCGCCGAGGCGAACAGCACGGAGGTCATCAGAGCCCACACCAGATGCCGCCAGGCACTGAGCAGGTCGGCGTGCGGCAGACGCCAGATGCGTTCGAAGGTGCGCTGCATCGTCAACGAGACTCCGGTCGCGAACACGAACGAGATCAGGAAACCGGTGATGAAGGCTCCGGCGCCGTCGTGCGTACGAACCCGGAACAACTGCATGATCTCGTGTTGTGCGTCGCCCCGCAGTCCCATCGTGTCGGACAACAGCAACGCCACGTCGCCCATGTGCAGGGTGCGCGTGATCGCAGACATCGCAACGAGGAACGGCGCAGCGCACAGGACGTGTTGTGCGGCGAGCGCCAGGGAGTGCATGCCGAGTTCGAGTTCGTTCGACTCGCAATGAATCGGGCCGATCCGCGCGGCGGGCCAGCGATCGGAGAGGGCCTGTAGCCCGAGCGCGTTCACCGGCTCAGTGTGGCACCAGGCGCCGACGATGCGGGGTGTCTCAGCCGCACAACACAATGGATCCACAGGTCGCGGAAACCTGGACGCGGGTTCCGGCGTCCCAGGCGACGGCCCGCTTCGCGTACGGTGCTGTGGGCACAAAACCAGGGGAACCCCGGGGGAGGAGGAGCGATGGCGTACGACTACGACGAGCAACTCATCGAGGCGATGGGCGCTCGCCGGCAGCGACTCGCGCAAGCGTTGATGTATGGCCCCGACCGTTTGTTGCGTCGATGGACCAACCGGATCGGCACCCACCTGGCCTCTGCGTTCACCGCCGTCCTGGTCTGCGCGGTGTGTATCGCGGTGAGTTTCGTCAGCAATCTGTTGGCCAACGACCCGGCCCTCAAACGTAACCAGGCGCCCACCGGTTCGCAGACGACATCGCCCACGTTGAAGGACGTACCGCCGGGACGTGCGCTGTTGTCGACGGGTTTTTTCGCGCAGATCGCATTGCCGCGCATTGCCGCGCGTCGACGGTGAAGCCGACCGACTGACCGCTGCGGAGGGGCTCGCCGATCTCGTCGCTCGGGTGCGCTCGAGCGCGGTCGACACGGCTCCGCGCATCCGAGTGTTGCCGCCTGTGGTGCCGCACGATCAGTTGGCGGGATCACCGGCACCGGGGCTGGTTCCGCTCGGCCTGAACGAGATGACGTTGGCGACCGAGATGCTCGATCTGAACGGGGCGGACCGACACGTGGTTGCGATCGGTGAGTCACAGACCGGACGAACTTCGTTGCTGCGTCAGGTGATTCACTCGCTGGTCGACCAGTACACGCCGGAGCAGATCGTCTTCGCGGTGATGGATCCGCACCGCACCTTGAAGGACGAGGTGCCCGAGGAGTACCTCGGCGCGTACGCCGGTTCGGTGGGCCTGGCGCAGCGCCTCGTCGGCGCCGTCCTGCCGGAGCTGGCGAAGCGAGCGGAGAGTGCAGGAGACATCGATTCGACCGGCGGGAAACTGCCCGAACCGCGGATCGTCGTCATCGCGGACGACTACGAGATCCTCACTACCGGAGGAGGATCACCGCTGCACGCTCTGGTTCCGTACATCGCGATGGCGTCCGAGGTGAACCTCAACGTGTTGATCGCCCGCCGGACAGGCGGCGCGGCGGGTTTTCGGGACGCTGCTGACGAAGCTCTCGACGACCACGGATTCGCTCGCTGACTACGCGGTCCCCACCGTCGACCGCGGTGACCCTGATATCAGCGCGTTGAGCCCCCGTGTGATCCTGACCCGCGCTGACATGTGCGACTGCCATCGCCTCACTGGTGAAGCCTCGCACCCAGAACGCGTAACCGTCCCAATCGCCCTGCCGCGCCAGCCCTTCGGTCGACCTCATCTGCGAGACCAGTTCCGCTTGTTCGGCCTGGTCCTTCGGCCACGGCGTGCATTCGGTCCCCAGGGTCCACACCGAGATACCGGTACGTTCTCGCATTCCGTGCACGAACAGGTCGACCTGGTGCGCGATCTCCTCGGGAGTTTCCTGCGGCCGCGCCCAGACGACGCGGACGCTGACCTCTGCGACCGGCGCGGTGGTGGTCGTGTTCATCTGCTCAGACCTTCAGTGTTGAACGACACCGACTTCGGGACGACTTCGTCACCTACGCGTCATCGGGATGGTGAGGCTCTCGACCGGCAGGGGGTTCTGCCCCGCATCGAGGGAAGAGATCTCCTCGTCGGTGTAGGTCCGGCCTGAGTGCATGACTTCCGGCTCACGCCATGCGGTGTAGCTGAGTTGCTCGGGGGTCGAGGTTCCGTACACATCGCGCAACGCGACGACACAGCTGTGCGCGAGCTGGTCGAACCGTGCTGTGATCGCCGGAAGGTCGAGGCGAAACGTCCAGTTCGGCTGGGCATCGGAGTACAGCGTCCAACCTGATTCTGCGAGCAGCTGCTCACCGTTGTCGTCGGCAGGGTCAGTGAGTTGTTGATTGCTGTTACTGGTGCACTCCGCTGCGACTGCGTCGTGGTCGGCGGCGAACTGCACATAGGCGTGAGTCGCTCCGTCCTGGACGACGAGGAATCCTCGATCCGGAAGTTCACGAATGGCACGCGCCAGTTGTGTCGTGAACTCCTCCCAGCCCAGTCCCGCCTGCTGCACGCTCACGCGGGCCACTCCTTGTTCGCCTTCCGCAGGTCGACCTCGGGTTGAGTGAGGTACAGCGCTTCCACAACTTTCGAGCGGACGATCATGACACCGCCCCGTGGTTCCAGATCGAAGTAGGCGCGATCGACCTCGCCGCGACGCAATGCGCCTTTACCCCAACGCTTTTCGGCACCGGCGACGTAATCGGCGAAGCGGTCGGCGATGAATCGAGCAAAGTCGTCGGTGATGTTCTTCTCGTGATCGGTGAGGGTCAGCATGATCCTCTTCACGGGGTCATCTGCCGGTCCGATGCCCTCGACGTCGGGAAAGCTCAGTCCGAAGCGGTCGTTGGAAACCCATCCGTCCTCGTCCTGGGTCCAGCCGATATCGCTGGACAACTCCGCGGCCTCCCGCTCGGTCATCGGCCAGTTCGCGTCCACCCAGAACTGCAGCATGTCGAGTGCTTCATCGACCGGAATCGACTTCCAGATGGACCGCACCGTTAATGGTAGCTCGTCGAGCCCGTTCAGCTCGAGCGTTTTCTGAGTGGCATCGACAACCTGTTGGGCGGACCAGTCGTCGGGCAGGGTCAGCAGAGTGCCGGTCTCTACTCGCTCTGCCTGAACCCCGTCGGCGACGTGATCGATTCTGCCGACGGCGTCAGCGAGCCAGAGCCGATACCCGGGAGTGATCTTCCAGTTTCCGCGGCGCGCCAGACGCTGCATCTCGATCGTTCCGAGCCGAACCATCAGGGGATCCCACCCCTCGACCGCTGAACTGACGACAGCATCGGTGAAGGCCCGCGGGATATGTTCACCGTCGACCGCGGTGACCTCGATGTCAGCGCGTTGAGCCGGGATGCGTCCCCCCGTGTGATCCTGACCCGCGCTGACATGTGCGACTGCCATCGCCTCACTGGTGAAGCCTCGCACCCAGAACGCGTAACCGTCCCAATCGCCCTGCCGCGCCAGCCCTTCGGTCGACTTCATCTGCGAGACCAGTTCCGCTTGTTCTGCCTGGTCCTTGGGCCACGGCGTGCGTTCGGTGCCCAGGGTCCACACCGAGATACCGGTACGTTCTCGCATTCCGTGCATGAACAGATCGACCTGGTGCGCGATCTCCTCGGGGGTTTCCTGCGGCCGCGCCCATACAACGCGGGCGCTGACCTCTCCAACCGGCGCGGTGGTGGTCGTGTTCATCTGTTCAGACCTTCGGTGTATGAATGACGTCGATCTCGAAGATACCTCGGGAATCCAGCAGATCCTTGATGGCGGCAGCACCGGCAGGGTCGGACGCGTGCCACTCCAGACGCGCGCCGTCCGGCAACGCACGCACCTGACGTTCTGCCTCGCTGACCAGTCGATCACTGGTGCCGGTCGACCAGTCGCTTTGAGGCTGGTGAGCGAGCTGGGCGTAGCCGTGCTTTGCATCGAGGAAGGTTTCGACAGGTGGGTCCCCGCGGAACGTCCGTCCGTCGAAGGCAACCGGCCGGCCCGAGGTCGGGTCATGGCGCGCGTACTCTGACAGATCCCCGTTGGCGGTTCGCTGCGCGCCGATGATCTGCTCCTGGTATCCCATCCAAGGTTGATCAGGCCCTCGGTTGAAGTGTGACCAACCGTCCACTCTGTTCGCCAGACGCAGGAGGAGAAGCCGTCCGGGTGGCATGAACCACGCGACTGCGCCTGGATGTTCTCGCTCGACGCCGAGGTGCTGCACCCCTATGACCGGGTCACGCCCGGAACGCTGACGGAGCCGATGGACGCGAACGGTCTGTTAGCGGTCGGGCAGCGAGTGGCCGACACGGGCGTCCAGTTCGCGATGATCGGGTACCGCTGGGCGACCGAACGACATGTCATCACTCCCGCGTCGGTGAATCCCGCACTCCCGGCGGCGCTCGTGGCCGACCCCGCCCGCTTTCCGGGGCTGACCAGCCGGACGCTGCGGGCACACGTCGGCGACCACCTGCGCGAACACGGCCGTCACTGGGTGATGGCGTTCGAATCGCCGCACGACACCACTCGCGAGCAGTCGCGCCAACTGATGCAACGTTGGGGAAGCGCGCTGGAACTGCTGCGTACCCACGACGAGATCGCCCTGACCGTAGCGCGTCAGCAGGACAACTGAGCACGGCTGTTCGCCGCTTCCCAGGGGGAGGTACGCGGTCGGTGGTCGCCGCCGCCCGAGGCGGTTGACACAATGCGGACATGAGCGAACGTGCGTCCGGCTGGTATCCGGATCCGAACGACCCGGACACCCTGCGCTACTGGGACGGAATCCTGTGGACCGACCGGACGATGCCCCGCGTCAAGCCGGGCCTGGAGAAGTCCCACATCAGCGCGGCGCCGCAGGTGCCCCAGCACCACCAGCACCCGCACCTCCCGCATCCGGGCCAGCACCGGCCCGGTCAGCAGCAGAGCAGTCCGAACGGTCCGTATCGTGGTCAGTTCCAGCCGGCGTCCGCCACGGCACGCACACCGGACGGCGCCGAACTCGCACCGTTCTGGCGTCGAGCACTGGCATTCATTGTCGACAACATCCTGACCTCCGCGATCGCCGCGCCGCTGGCTTGGCCCTGGTTGTCGGACTGGGTGCACGTGGTCCGCACCTACTTCAACGAGAGTCTGGACGCTGCCCGCGAAGGCCGGGGTACACCCGACGCCCCGGACGCGCTCTACAACTTCCCCTGGCAGGTCGGACTCGTCGCCGTCGCGGTCTACTTCGTGTACGAGGTGGCCCTGACAGTATGGCGTGGGCAGACCGTCGGCAAGATGCTGCTGGGCGTCAAGGTGCGCCGGGAGGAGAACGACAAACCGCCCACCTTCGGTGCCGCCGTCTACCGGTTCGCGGTCAAGCAACTCACCTCGATCGTCGGCCCTGTTCCGTTGCTGAGCTTCCTGGTGACGATCTTCCAGATCGTCGACTACCTGCGCCCGCTGAGCGACCGCATGAACCAGGCCTTCCACGACTCGTGGCCCGGCACCTATGTGGTGCGCAAGCAGCGCGGTGGTGCGAGTAAGGAGCAGACACCACCCGGCGACCGCATGTACTGAAAATCACTGAACAGCAACAGAATCGGCGCACCCACTCCGGGTGCGCCGACTCTGTTCCTGCCGCCGATCAGGCGGACTTCGTCATACCGTGCGGGTCGATGACGTACTTCTTCGCGGCTCGTTGGTCGAAATCGGAGTAGCCCTGCGGGGCGTCGTCCAGGGAGATGACCGTCGCGTTGACGGCCTTCGCGACATCGGCCTTGCCCGCGAGGATCATCTTCATCAGACCGCGGTTGTACTTCGCACCGGGCACTGGCCGGTGTAGAAGGAGTGCGACTTCGCCCAACCCAGGTCGAGCCGGACGCCGAGCGTGCCTTCCTTGGCATTGTCGTCGACAGCACCGGGGTCGCCGGTCACGTAGAGTCCGGGGATCCCGATGCCGCCCCCGCCCGCGCGACCGTCATGCAGGGTTACCGGTTTGTCGGACACATGATCTCGGCTCTCGGCTCGCGGGCACGACGCCCGCCGGTCGGGAGGTCAGGTGCGCGCCGGGAGGATCCTGCCGGTGACCTCGCCCAGGCCGATACGTGCGCCGTCGGTGCCCGGGGCGGTCGCGCGCAAAGTGACGATGTCGCCGTCCTCGAGGAATGATCGGGTCGATCCGTCGGCGAGCGCGAACGGCTCCTTGCCGCTCCAGGAAAGTTCGAGGAAGCTGCCGCGCTCGTCCTTCTCACCGCCCGACACCGTGCCCGAGGCGAACAAGTCGCCGGTGCGCAGGCCGGCGCCGTTGACCGTCATGTGCGCGAGCATCTGGGTCGGTGACCAGTACATCGTGGAGTACGGAGGACGGCTCACGACCTGACCGTTGACCTCGACCTCGATCGCGATGTCGAGTCCGAAGAGGTCGTCGCCCCGCAGGTACGGCAGCGGTTGCGGATCCTGTTTCGGCAGAGCCGTTTTCGCCGCCCTGAGCGCCGCCATCGGGGTGATCCACGCAGCGAGCGAGGACGCGAACGACTTGCCGAGAAACGGGCCGAGCGGCACGTACTCCCAGGCCTGGATGTCGCGTGCCGACCAGTCGTTGAACAAGCCGACTCCGAACAGGTGGTCGCTCGCTTCGTCGATGGACACCGGGCTGCCGACCGCGGTGTCGCCGCCGACGACGAACCCGAGCTCGGCTTCGATGTCGAGCCTGATGCTCGGGCCGAACGTCGGCTCGGTGTCGGTGGGGGCTTTGAGCTGACCGCACGGCCGGACGATGTCGGTGCCGCTGACCACGACGGTTCCGGAGCGGCCGTGATATCCGATCGGCAGGTGCTTCCAGTTGGGCGTCAATGCGTCACCGTCGGGTCGGAAGATGCGTCCGACATTCGTGGCGTGGTTCTCGCTGGCGTAGAAGTCGACGTAGTCGGCGACCGCGATCGGCAACTGCATGGTCAGGTCGTCGAGGGGGTGGAGCCGAGCCAGCGCGGCATCACGCCGGCTCTGGTCACGCAACGTTTCCTGCAACCAGGTTCGTGCCGCCGCCCAGGAGGAAGGTCCTTGTGCAACATAGGCATTGAGGTTCGGCTGCGACCACGCATCTATCCAGGCGGCTCCATCGGCGTCGGCCGCAAGGCCTGCCAGGTCGACGGCGTGATCTCCCAGCCGGGCGACCACGTGGGGTGCGTGGCCCGCCTTGGTGGCGACACCGTAGGGGAGGTTGTCCAGGCCGAAGAGTTCGGTGGTGGGCAGGTCGGTCACAGGTTCTCCTCGATGAGTCCGAGCGTGCGCAGGTCACGGATGGGGTCGTCGACGTCGCAGCAGCCGTACGACTGGAACAGGTTGCGGACGTCATGGGCGCGGCCATCGTCGATCCGGCCAACGTGTTCGAGCACGCGGGCGGCCTCGCGTTCGTCGAGGATCGCTTCGAGGTCGACGGCGGTGACGCCGTCGAGCACGGCGTTCACGGCGGCGAGCACGTTGAGGAAACCGAACTCGCGTTCGTCGCCGGCGCCGTGGCTGATCGCGTGATGCAGCCCGCCAGTCAGCTTGAACGAGACCTCCCGCGCATGGCAGGCGACGATGAACGCCGCCAGTTGGGCGGAGGAGGGGACGTCGTTGTTCGGCGTCGCGCCGGTGCGCAGTTTGGCCAGTACTTGAAAGCGGTGCGGCACAAGCGAATCCAGGCCGCGCTCATAGTCGCCGGCGGGTAGTTCGACGGCGACCGGGACGCCCAGTCCGATGATCTTCTCCCAGCCGCCCTGTCGGGCCAGCTGCACGCCGGCGAGGGCGTGCGTCGAGTCCTCCGCGACGGCGTCCGCCGACCCAAGGACCTCATCGAGGTCGGCGCCCGGACGTCCGATGACCACGACGGTGACCGGGTGCACCTCCTGCAGGATGCGGTCGATCAGCGCCGGTGGTGCAAGCAACGAGCCGACGTATCGCGCGTCGACCGTCGCGGCGCGCTCGAACCGGCGCTGCAGAGCGACGTCGACGGGGTAGCTACCGGGCGGGAAGACGGCGGCGTCGTCGAAGAGGCCGGCGAACAACGCGAGGGGCGACGCAGACTGCGACCGGCGGGACGGCGTTGACATGAGTCACACCGTACTGAATGCTCGTAACGAAAAGTGGAACAGTTGCGTCCGATTATCGGTCGTACGGTCGGGCCTCGCTCCGGTGTTGTGGGCTCGCGAGAAGTGAAGGGGAGAAGCAACGTGGCTTTCTACCGGTCCCAGGGCTCGGTGCCCCCGAAGCGGCACACCCAGCACCGCAACGCCGACGGCGACCTCTACTACGAGGAGTTGATGGGTGAGGAGGGGTTCTCCTCCGATTCCTCGTTGCTGTATCACCGCTACATCCCGTCGGCGATCAGCGATGCCCGCGACTGGCCACTGACCGACGCGCTGCGCACCACACCGAACCATCCGCTGTTGCCGAGGCATCTCAAGCTGCACGACCTGTTCGGTCCCGACCAGGAGGGCGTCGACGTCGTCACCGGTCGCCGGCTCGTGCTCGGCAACGCCGACGTGCGCATCTCCTACGTCGTCGCCGATGCACCGAGCCCCTGGTACCGCAACGGCATCGGTGACGAATGCGTGTACATCGAGCGCGGTGGCGCCCGCGTCGAGACCGTGTTCGGTGCTTTCACGGTCGGCCAGGGCGACTACATGCTGATCCCGCGGGCGACCACACACCGCTGGATCCCGCTGGCCGAGGGCGACGAAGGTTTCGTCGAACCGCTGCGCGCCTACCCGATCGAAGCCAACTCCCACATCGCGCCGCCCAAGCGCTACCTGTCCAAGTTCGGTCAGCTGCTGGAGCACGCGCCGTTCTGTGAGCGGGACCTGCGTGGGCCGCAGGGGCCGCTGCTCGCCGAGGACATCGGCGCCGAACCGTCCGAGTCCACCGAGGTCTACATCAAGCACCGCGGCTCGACCGGCATCGTCGGCACCGTCTACACCTATCCCTTCCACCCGCTCGACGTCGTCGGCTGGGACGGCTGCCTCTACCCGTACGCGTTCAATGTCGACGACTTCGAACCGATCACCGGACGCGTCCACCAGCCGCCGCCCGTCCACCAGGTGTTCGAGGGCTACAACTTCGTCATCTGCAACTTCTTGCCGCGCAAGGTCGACTACCACCCTTTGGCGATCCCGGTGCCGTACTACCACTCGAACGTCGACAGCGACGAGGTCATGTTCTACGTCGACGGCGACTACGAAGCGCGCAAGGGATCGGGGATCGGCAGGGGTTCGATCTCGCTGCACCCGGGCGGTCACGCGCACGGCCCGCAGCCGGGTGCGACCGAGAAGTCGATCGGGGTCGAGGCGTTCGACGAACTCGCTGTCATGGTCGACACGTTCCGTCCGCTCGAACTCGGAGAAGCCGGCCAGGCGGTCGACGACGGCAAATATGCCTGGAGTTGGATCGGCGGACGGATCAATACGCCGGTCGAGTAGGTGCGAGCCCCCTGGGGCGCGTGCCGTGATCGAGACCCCGTGATCGAGACCCCGTGAGGTGCGACGGCCGACCGGTCAACTCTTGTCCGAACGGCAGGTAAACAGTTCGTCATGCTTTGCCGACCGGTCTTCTCCCGGCGGTGAGGCGCGGCTAGCGTCGATGGGTACCCCTGCCCGCACAGCTTGGAGCACCATGTCCGACAAGTTGCAGACCACCCGTCGTCAGATGCTCGGAATGGCGGTGGTCGGCGGTGCCGGCTTGTTCGCCGCGTCCGCGCCGTCCGCTCAGGCCAAGCCGAACGGCGCCCGCCTCACCGTGCTCGGCACCACCGACCTGCACGGCAACATCTTCAACTGGGACTACTTCAAGAACGCCGAGTACGACGACCGCACCCACAACGACATCGGCGCCGCCAAGTGCTCGACGTTGATCAAGGCGATGCGGCAGGAGCGGGGCGCCGACTCCTGCATCACGCTCGACGCGGGTGACACGATCCAGGGAACGCCGCTCGCGTATTACTACGCGAAGATCGACCCGATCACCAAGGGGTCGACCCACCCGATGGCGTTGGCGATGAACGAGATCGGGTACGACGCCGCGGCGATGGGTAACCACGAGTTCAACTACGGACTCGACACGTTGGACGAGTTCCGTCGCCAGGTAAACTTCCCGATGCTCTGCGCGAACGCCCTCGACTGGAACACCCGTCGTCCGGTGTACCCGAGTTACGTCATCAAGACGGTGAAGCTGAAGGGGCACAAGCCGATTCGTGTCGGCATCGTCGGTCTGGTGACGCCCGGTGTGTCTATCTGGGACAAGGCGATCGTCGACGGCAAACTGCGGTTCAACGGGATCGTCGAGCAGGCCGAAGTCGTCATTCCGCAGGTGAAGCGGGCGGGTGCGGATGTCGTCATCGTGTCGGCCCACTCCGGTGCCGACACCTCGTCCTCCTGGGGTGACGCGTTGCCGTACCTGGAGAACGCGTCCTCGGTGCTGGCCGAGGAAGTGCCGGACATCGACGCGATCCTCGTCGGGCACGCACACAAGGAGATCCCGCAGCGTTACGTCACCAACAAGGCGACCGGCAAGCAGGTCCTGCTCTCCGAGCCGCTGTACTGGGGCATGCGGGTGACGGTCATGGACCTTGACCTGGTGAAGGTGCGCGGCCAGTGGCAGGTGCAGTCGTCGTCGGCAACTCTGTTGAATGCCGACACTGTTCCCGAAGACCCAAAGGTCGCTGCCCTTGTCCACCCGGCCCACCAGAAGGTGCTCGCCTACGTCAACGGTGTGATCGGCACCAGCAAGGTCGCGATGTCCGCGGCAACCTCGCGCTACGAGGACACACCGGCGATCGACTTCATCAACTACGTGCAGGCGAAGGCGGTGCAGGACGCGCTCGTCGGTACGCCGTACATGAACCTGCCGGTGCTGTCGATCGCCGCCCCGTTCAACAAGGCTGCGGCCATTCCGGCCGGTGAGGTCACCGTCCGCGACGTCGCGGGCCTGTACATCTTCGACAACACCGTGATGGCGATCACGTTGACCGGCAGGCAGATTCGGGCCTACCTCGAGACGTCGGCTCAGTACTTCAAGCAGGTCTCGGGCACCGGTCCGTTCACCGCCGACCAGGTCACGAACGCGTCCACGCCGCAGGCTCCGAGCGGCACGCCCGACTACAACTACGACATCATGGCCGGCCTGGACGAGCGCCTCACCTACGACATCGACATCGCGTCCGCTCCCGGCAACCGCATCCGCAACCTCGAGTACGGCGCAGAACCGTTGGTCGACGAAGCGACCTTCGTCATCGCGATCAACAACTACCGCGCCTCCGGCGGCGGCAGCTTCCCGGGAGTCACCACGGCGCCGGTGATCTACAACCAGCAGGTCGAGATCCGACAGTTGCTCATCGACTGGGTCACCGCGAACAAGGTCATCGACCCGGCGCTGTTCGCCTCGGACGACTGGCGCCTGGTCTCGGGCTCGACTGCGATCACCGTCACCGAACAGCAGCGATTCTCGGTGAGCCGACGGGGACCCATCGGGCGCTAGTCCTCGGTTGTGTTCTCGTTCGAACGCGCGCTGGTTGAGCCGGACAACCGAGGGACGAGGTTGCCCGCGCCGAAACCACGGTGACGAACACGAGGACGGGATCACGTGGTGTCGGGTTGTCCGAACCAGCGGCCGGGGCGGGTTCAGCTTCGGACGACGGGGGTACCGGTCAGGCCGACTTCGTTGTCGCGCAACGCTCTCAAGGCGTCCGCAGTAGTGCTGGATGAAACGCCGGCGGTGAGGTCGAGCAGCACGGTGGTGTCGAAGCCGGCGGCCTTGGCATCCAGTGCGGTTGCCTTGACGCAGAAGTCGGTGGCAATGCCGCATACGTCCACGGATGAGACCTCGCGCGAACGCAGCCAGTCGACAAGTGCCCCGTCGTCCTCGCTCTTGCCCTCGAACCCGCTGTAGGCCGCTTCGTACTCGCCCTTGCGGAACGTGCGGTCGGTGCGCTCGATCGCGGGCAGCACCTCCGGCCTGAAGTCGGCTCCTGCCGTGCCCACCTCGCAGTGCACCGGCCAACTGTCGACGAAGTCGGGGGAGTCGGACCAGTGGGTGCCAGGGTCGATGTGCCAGTCGGCCGTCGCCACGATCGTCGTGTAGTCGTCGCCCTGCGCTCTGACGTACTCGGCGATCTCGGACGCGACCTGGGTGCCGCCCGCCACGGCGAGCGAACCACCCTCACAGAAGTCGTTCTGGACGTCGACGATGATCAGCGCGCGAGTCATGACAACGAGGGTATTGCGTCATCGCCGCGTGCGCGGGAACACCTCGGCGGACGCGAGCGCCGCGGCGCACCGAAGCTCGGTTGGTGCTGGGCGAACAACCGGCACTCCTGACTGGGATTCGCCTCTGCTGCCGAACGCATCTGACGTCGGTGCGGCCGATCTCAGGAGCGTGCGGACTCGTCCTGATAGATCGTCGGGATGACGGCCTCGCCGCGCGACATCTGCAGCGCTTTGGCGGGCAGCTCGGCCCGTGACTGCTCGTGCCGCTTGCGAGCCTCCTCGATCCCGGAGTGGTCGACGCGCCTACCGTCCTTGAACAACTCCACCATCAGGTGCCGGTCGTTGGAGTCGCCGTCGGGGATCTCACCGATGCCGATGATCTCGGCCTCCGCGATCCCGGACGTGTTCAGCCGGCGCATCGCGTACTTGCGACCCGCGACCGACTTCTTGTCCTTGCTGGCCTTGGCGACGCCGACCATCTGGCCGTTGTCGTCCTCACGCTGCACCAACTTGTAGACCATGCTCGCCGTCGGTGCGCCCGATCCGGTGACCAGCGAGGTGCCGACGCCGTACGCGTCCACGGGCCCCGCCTGCAACGCGGAGATCGCGTACTCGTCCAGGTCGGAGGTGACCACGATCTTGGTGTCGGTCGCGCCGAGGTCGTCGAGCTGCTTGCGTACCTCGCGGGCCTGCACGAGCAGGTCGCCGGAGTCGAGACGGACACCGCCGAGCTCGGTGCCGGCCACCTGCACGGCGATGTTCACCGCGTTGGTGACGTCGTAGGTGTCGACCAATAGCGTGGTGTCCTTGCCGAGGGAGTCGACCTGCGCCTGGAAGGCCTCACGTTCGTTGTCGTGTACGAGGGTGAACGCGTGTGCGGCGGTGCCCTTGGTGGGAACGCCGTAACTGCGTCCGGCCTCGAGGTTGGAGGTGGTGCCGAACCCTGCGATGTACGCCGCGCGGGCAGCAGCGACGGCAGACCATTCGTGGGTGCGGCGAGAGCCCATCTCGATGCAAGGGCGTCCGTCGGCCGCAGCGGTCATGCGGGAGGCTGCAGCGGCAATTGCACTGTCGTGATTCATGATCGACAACACGAGTGTCTCGAGGATGACGCCCTCGGCGAAGGTCGATTCCACGACGAAGACAGGAGAGCCGGGGAAGAAGGTCTCGCCCTCGGCATACCCCCAGATGTTGCCCTTGAACTGGTAGTTCGCCAACCACTCCAACGTCGGCTCGTCGACGACCTTCGTGCGGCGCAGGTGCTCGAGTTCGGCATCCCCGAACCGGAACTGCTCGATGACGTCCAGGACGCGACCGGTGCCGCCGACGACGCCGTAACGGCGACCGTCCGGCAGGCGTCGGGCGAACACCTCGAAGATGCTCCGACGGTGTGCGGCACCGCTCTTCAGGGTGGCCTGAAGCATCGTGAGCTCGTAGTGGTCGGTCAGCAGGGCCGTGCTCGCAGCAGCGGCGACATCCTTTTCCGTGGTCACGCGGTTCACCCTATGGTGGGAGGCGTGTCCGTGGCTCCTCCCGAGGTCGAAGAGGTCGTCGAGATCGACTTCGGCACAGAAATCGACAAACCCTGGGTGACCATCGTCTGGAACGACCCGGTCAACCTGATGTCCTACGTGACCTGGGTGTTCCAGACCTACTTCGGCTACTCCAAGGAGAAGTCCGAGCAACTGATGATGGCCGTGCACCACGAGGGCCGCGCCGTCGTCTCGCACGGCACGCGTGAGCGGATGGAGACCGATACCGCTGCGATGCACGGGTATTCGCTGTGGGCGACCTTCCAGAAGGACGAGTGATGGCACAGGCGTTCGTCCGCAAGGGGAAGAAGTTCGTCGGCGTCCTGGACCGCATCGAGCGCAGCGTCGTCATCGACCTGCTCGACCAGACCCGCGAACTGGTCGCCCCCGAGGAGACAGAGAAGACGGGCGACCCGTTCACCGACCTGGTGGCCGGTCTCGGTGACGAGTACGACCCTCGAGAGGTGGCCGGACGGGACCCCGTCGTCCGCCGCATCCTGCCCGACGGGCACCGGGACGACCCCGAGGCCAGCGCCGAGTTCCGTGCCGCGACCGAACGCAACCTGCGCGAGCAGAAGACCCGAAAGCTGACCGCCGCCATCGACCTGCTCTCCGGTGTCTGCGAGCGCGAGTCACGCATCGAACTCACCGAGGGCGACGCGGTCACGTTGATGATGGCGCTCGCGGACGTCCGCCTTGCGCTGGGGGAGCGGCTCGGTCTGCGCACCGACGAGGACAGCCTCAAACTGCACGCCGACCTCAATTCCGAGCAGGCGTTGGAAGAACCGAGGCTGACCCTTATGTACTACTACGAGTTCCTCACCTGGTTGCAGGAGACCATCTCGCTCGCGCTCGTCGACTGACCCAAGGAGCACCATGTCCGAGCGGACCGACACCGATGGGGGTCGAGCTCGAACTGCGTGGCACTCCGACGCAGGTGAAGGAGCGCAAGGTGGTCGTCGACATCACCCTCGCCGCGGACGGCGCAATGTGCACGACCGGCACCGTCATCGCCGTGCTCGCGCCCGACTCGATGTTCGAAGCAGCGCGCACCGGCGGCTGAGGTCGAAGGGGCGGGTAGCCGCCTAGAATGGCGCTCACCATGACGAAGCATTCCGAAACCGGTCCTGTCCGCCTGCGTGTGGCCCCGTCGCCCACAGGTGACCCGCACGTCGGCACCGCCTACATGGCGATGTTCGACCTCGCGTTCGCGCGCCAGCAGGGTGGCCAGTTCATCCTGCGGATCGAGGACACCGACCGCGCCCGCTTCCGTGAGGACAGCGAGCAGCAGTTGTACGACACGCTGCACTGGCTCGACCTCGCCTGGGACGAAGGCCCCGACAAGGGCGGCCCCTACGGCCCCTACCGCCAGTCCGAGCGCCTGGATACCTACAAGCCGTACGTCGAGCAGCTGCTCGACGACGGCAAGGCGTACTACTGCTGGTGCTCCTCCGAGCGGCTCGCCGAGATGCGCGAGCGTCAGCAGAAGCTGAAGCAGCCCACCGGCTACGACCGCCTCTGCTACGGCAAGACCGAGGAAGAGCGCGCCGAACTGCCGGGCTTCAACTCGACGCCGGTCGTCCGGATGTTCGTGCCCGATGATGTCGAGCTCACCTTCGATGACCTCATCCTGGGCCGCACCAGTGCGCCCAAGCCCGACGACCAGGTGATCCTCAAGGCCGACGGATTCCCCACGTACCACTTGGCCGTCGTCGTCGACGACCACCTGATGAAGATCACGCACGTGGTGCGCGGCCAGGAATGGATCTCCAGCACCCCCAAGCACCTGCTGCTGTTCAAGTGGCTGGGATGGGAGGCACCGAAGTTTGCGCACATGCCGCTGCTGCGGGACGAGAAGAAGGCCAAGATCTCCAAGCGGAAGAACCCGTGGGCTCGCCTCACCTGGTTCAAGGAGCAGGGTTACCTGCCCGACGCGCTCGTCAATTTCCTTGCGTTGCAGGGTCACCCGCCGGTCATCGAGGCAGACGGCACGGAGCGCGAGATCTTCACCTTCGAGGAATTCGTCGAGCGCTTCGACTGGAGCAAGATCAACCCGGCCGGCGCGATCTTCAACCTGGAGAAGTTGAACTGGTTGAACGGTCACTACATCCGCGAACTCGAGGTGGGCGACTTCGCGTCGCGTCTGCTGCCGTTCCTGCACGCCGACGGGGTGCTCGACGCGCACCCGTCGCTGCCCGAACTCGGACGCCTGCAGCGGGTCGCCGAACTCGTCCAGACCCGCATCGTCCTGCTCTCGGAGGCGACGCCTCTGGTGAAGCCGTTCTACGTGCCGGACGACGACCTTGAGATCTCCGAGGACGCGCGCAAGGAACTCAAGGACAACGCCAAGGAGGTGCTGTCCGCCGCGATCGATGCACTGGAGCCGATCAGTGGTTCGCTCGGCGACGCGCTCGGCGACGGCGTCGAGTGGACCGCTGAGCGCATCGAGAAGGAACTGCGTGAGGCAATCGTCGAGGGGCTCGGCGTGAAGCCGCGCCTGGCCTTCGGGCCGCTGCGTACCGCTGTCTCGGGCCAGAAGATCTCGCCGCCGCTGTTCGAGTCGATGGAGATCCTCGGCAAGGCCTCGACGATGAACCGGTTGAAGCTGCTGCGCGACGAGCTCTGAGTCACTTTCCCTGCGTGCGTTGGAGTGGACACCCTGCCCAGTCCCACGTCCGAGCGAATGTGTGGGGGTGACGACGGCGGTCGCTCAGTGTGGTGCCACGTCCCTACCCCGGACGCCGCACCGGTCACCAGGGCCACCTTGCCGGCCGGGGGGCGCGAGGACACGTCGGTTTCCATGCTCAAACGCCAGGAATGGCGGTGTCGGCGAGCCCTGTGCAGATTGCTACGAACAGCCGGTGGTTATGTGGTCGTGCGACACCGTCGGGCGCGCTTCGCACGAGCTGATGGTCGCGGTGCGGCCGGCGGGAAGTGGTGTGGCGATCCGAAGGCACGCGGGACGTCCCGGATTTGGGCAAGGCGCGCTGCTCCGGTACTGTTGCTCCTCGGTTCGCCCCACTCGAAGGTTCGTGCTGAATACCCGGACGCGCGAGTAGGTCGATACCCCCTTGGGGTATGGTGTAATTGGCAGCACGACTGATTCTGGTTCAGTTAGTCTAGGTTCGAGTCCTGGTACCCCAGCTTTCGAGAAGCAGTTCTCGATTCGGAGAAACGGCGCCGTTCCGGTACAGTTCCTCCACGTGCCAAGTGGCGCGAAGTGCGGCCCCGTTGTGTAGCGGCCTAGCACGCCGCCCTCTCAAGGCGGTAGCGCGGGTTCGAATCCCGTCGGGGCTACAAGTAGCCGAAACCCCCTGCATCGCAGGGGGTTTCGCCATTTCAGCGGACATGTCTCGGTAACCTCGTCGGTCGTGAACGATGAACTCGTCTGGTACGCGGCGTACGGTTCCAACCTGTCCGCCGAGCGTTTCTCGCACTATCTCGAAGGCGGGCGGCCACGTGGTGCGCAGCGCGTACACGAAGGCTCCCGCGATTCCGCGCCGCCGCACGATGTCCGTCCGATCGAGCTACCGGGATCGGTGTTCTTCGCCTGGGAGTCGCCGACCTGGGGCGGGGGAGTGGCGTTCTACGACCCGGAGGTCGTCGGACGTGCTCTGGCCACCGCCTATCTGATCACGCACGCCCAGTTCTCCGACCTCGTGGCACAGGAGATGCACCGGACCGTCGGCGACGATCTCGATCTCGAACCGCTGTGGCAGCACCGGGTGCACGAACTCGGTATGGATCGCTACGAGCGGCTCCTGGTCGTCGACGAACTCGACGATCTCCCGGTCGTCACCTTCACCTGCCCGGTCGACCACCGGCCGCCGCTGAACCCGCCGAGCCAGGGTTACCTCGACACCATCGCCCGTGGTCTGCGCGAGACGCATCACCTGGACGACGCTGCGATCGCTGCGTACCTGGCGTGTCTTGCGCCGAAGAACCCGCAGCGCGCACCCGGCGAGGACTGATCGCCGGGCGATGCGAATCAGCCCACGTCGGACGACGGACGCGGACGCTGCTGTGCGGCGTGTGCCCGGGCGAGGATCTCGGTCAGCTTGTTCGCGCCGGCCACGACGGTCGCCGCGTGCAGGCGTCCTGGCTGGCGGGACACGCGCTCGATCGGGCCCGAGATGGACACGGCCGCGATGACGCGTCCGGACGGGCTGCGCACCGGGGCCGACACGGACGCGACCCCCGGCTCGCGTTCGCCGACGCTCTGGGCCCAGCCGCGCCGGCGGACCCCGGAGAGCATCGTCGCCGAGAACTTCGCGCCCTGCAGGCCTCGGTGCAACCTGTCCGGCTCCTCCCAGGCGAGCAGTACCTGGGCGGCCGATCCGGCGGACATCGACAAGGTGGCTCCGACCGGGATCGAGTCGCGCAGACCCATCGGGCGGTCGGCGGCCGCGACGCAGATGCGCTGGTCGCCCTGGCGGCGAAACAGCTGCGCGCTCTCGTGGGTGTGGTCGCGCAGGGCGCCGAGCACGGGTCCGGCTGCGGCGAGCAGGCGGTCCTCACCTGCGGCAGAGGCAAGTTCACCCAGGCGCGGTCCGAGGATGAAGCGTCCCTGCAGGTCGCGGGCGACGAGACGGTGATGCTCGAGCGCGACGGCGAGTCGATGCGCCGTCGGGCGGGCGAGTCCGGTGTGCGCAACAAGTTGCGCGAGGGTCGAGGGGCCTGCCTCGAGAGCCGCAAGAACGACGGCGGCCTTGTCAAGGACACCGACACCGCTAGAGTTGTCCATGTAATGATATTGCCGTCTCATTGAGCGAGACGCAAGTCCATTTGCAAAATCGGTCGGCGATTCTGCTGATCACAACTGGTACGAGTCTGACGCGAAGTCGGTAGGAAGGGTGGGTCATGGGGCGCACACTCGCTGAGAAGGTGTGGGAGCAGCACGTCGTACGACGTGCGGAAGGAGAGCCGGATCTGCTCTTCATCGACCTGCACCTCCTGCACGAGGTCACCAGCCCGCAGGCCTTCGACGGACTTCGCCTCGCCGGCCGTCCGGTGCGCCGGCCTGACCTCTCGCTGGCGACCGAGGACCACAACGTCCCGACGACCCCCGGCCCGATCACCGACCTCGTCAGCCGCACCCAGGTCGAGACCCTGCGCACGAACTGCGAGGAGTTCGGCGTCAAGCTCTACCCGATGGGTTCGGCCGAGCAGGGCATCGTCCACATCATCGGCCCGCAACTGGGCCTGACTCAGCCGGGTATGACGATCGTCTGCGGTGACAGCCACACCTCGACACACGGCGCGTTCGGCGCTCTCGCGTTCGGCATCGGCACCAGTGAGGTCGAGCACGTGCTGGCCACGCAGACCCTCCCGCTGAAACCGTTCAAGACGATGGCCATCAACGTCGAGGGTGAACTCGCCGAAGGCGTCACCGCCAAGGACGTCATCCTCGCCGTCATCGCAAAGATCGGCACCGGCGGCGGGCAGGGATATGTGCTGGAGTACCGCGGCTCGGCAATCCGCTCGTTGTCGATGGAAGCGCGAATGACCATGTGCAACATGTCGATCGAGGCCGGTGCACGCGCCGGCATGATCGCGCCGGACGAGATCACGTTCGACTACCTCAAGGGTCGGGACAAGGCACCGTCGGGTGACGACTGGGACGCCGCGGTCGAGGCCTGGCGTGAACTGCGCACCGACGACGACGCCGAGTTCGACGCGGTCGTGGATCTGGACGCCGCCGACCTGGCCCCGTTCGTCACCTGGGGCACGAACCCGGGTCAGGGGTTGCCGTTGTCGGCGAGCGTTCCGGAACCGGATCGCATCGGCGACGACAACCAGCGCTTCGCGGCGGAGAAGGCGATCGAGTACATGGGGCTGACCCCGGGCATGCCATTGAAGCAGATCGCGGTGGACACGGTATTCCTCGGTTCCTGCACGAACGGGCGCATCGAGGATCTGCGTGCGGCCGCCGACGTCATCAAGGGTCGCAAGGTCGCCGACGGTGTCCGGATGCTCGTGGTGCCCGGCTCGGCCAGGGTC
Organism: Yimella radicis; assembly: GCF_054778255.1. NCBI lineage: Bacteria > Bacillati > Actinomycetota > Actinomycetes > Micrococcales > Dermacoccaceae > Yimella > Yimella radicis. Next base: position 177,827 of record NZ_BAAGZR010000001.1, on the reverse strand, counting down.
CGCCTGCAGGCAGAGTCCGAGGGACTGGACGCGGTCTTCCAGGACGCCGGTGCCGAGTGGCGCCTCGCGGGTTGCTCGATGTGTCTGGGCATGAACCCCGACCAGCTCAGCCCTGGGGAGCGCAGCGCTTCCACCTCGAACCGCAACTTCGAAGGGCGCCAGGGCAAGGGCGGTCGGACGCACCTGGTGAGTCCGTTGGTCGCCGCCGCGACCGCTGTCCGCGGCACCCTGTCGAGCCCGGCCGACCTGAACTGAAGGAGTGACGATGGAGAAGTTCACGACTCACACCGGGGTCGGAGTTCCGTTGCGCCGCAGCAATGTCGACACCGACCAGATCATTCCGGCTGTCTACCTCAAGCGCGTGACGCGTACTGGTTTCGAGGACGGCTTGTTCGCCGCGTGGCGGAACGATGAGAGCTTCGTGCTGAACAATCCGTCCTTCGCGCAAGGATCGGTGCTGGTGGCCGGATCCGACTTCGGCACCGGATCGTCGCGTGAACATGCGGTCTGGGCGTTGATGGACTACGGCTTCAAGGTCGTGCTCAGCTCACGGTTCGCCGACATCTTCCGCGGCAACTCCGGCAAGGCCGGACTGCTCACCGCACAGCTGACGCAGGACGACATCGAACTGCTGTGGAAGCTGCTGGAGAACGAGCCGGGCACGCAGGTCACGGTGGATCTCGTCGAGCGCACAGTGACCGCCGGCGAGTACACGTTCGCGTTCGAGGTGGACGACTACACCCGTTGGCGTTTGCTCGAGGGACTCGACGACATCAGCCTCACGCTGCGACACGCGCACGTCATCGAGGAATTCGAATCATCCCGTCCGGGTTGGAAGCCCACTGTCGAAGTGCCCTGACAGCAACGACGATTCACGCCTCGATCCGTCTGGATCGGGGCGTGTTTCGTTGTCGTGCAGAAGAATTCGCCAGTTCGCGGGATCGTCCAGGTATTCGGACCGTGCTGCTCGTGCAGCGGGGTCGACGTCCGAATGTCCTTGTGGCGCAACGTATTGCGTGCTCCGAATGGTTGCCTGCGAGTCTCGCGGGTCCTAACGTCTGTAGTGAGCCGTGCGAGAACGGACGGCGCATCGGACAGGAACGCCCACCGGTTCGCCGGAGCGCCCGAAACCCGAAGGGGTGTCAGTAGTGAACAAGGCAGATCTCATCACCGCCATCGAGACCCGACTCGGCGGAAAGAAGGCGGCCACCGACGCTGTCGACGCCGTCCTCGACGCGATCATCCGTGAGGTGGCACGTGGCAACAAGGTCACGATCACCGGCTTCGGCACCTTCGAGAAGGTCACCCGGGCAGCGCGCACCGGCCGTAACCCGCGCACCGGCGACACCGTGCCGATCAAGAAGACCGCCGTCCCGAAGTTCAAGCCGGGCACCGGCTTCAAGGCCGTCGTCGCCAAGCCGAGCTCGCTGCCGAAGACCGGTAACGCGGCCGGCCGCGCGTCGGCAGGCACCGCCGGCACCACGGCCACCACCAAGGCGGCGGCCAAGAAGGCTCCGGCGAAGAAGACCACCACGAAGGTCGCCGCCAATAAGACGACCGCCGCGAAGACCACGGCGACCAAGGCTGCCGCCAAGAAGGCTCCGGCGAAGAGGACCGCGACCAAGGCGACCACGCGCAAGACCGCCAAGAAGTAGTCGCATCGAACGACAGACCGGCCCCGCTCGAAGCGAGCGGGGCCGGTCCGTCGTCTGCGGTCGATCAGCGGATGCGTTGACCGGGTCCGATGCCCTCGATCCACATCCTGCTGATACCGGAGGCGCCGACCTCGATGTTGACCCGTTGCCCCGGACGCAGATGCAACAGTGCGGTGTTGGCGAATGCGGCTGCGCCGAAGTCGATCTCGCGACCGTTGTCGGTCAGAACGCTGCCCGAAGCGGTGTCGGGGTCGAAGCGGTGCACGGTGGCCTGCATGGTTCTCCTCAGCCTGCCTCGGGGGCGGTGTCGAGCAACCCCCGGGTCCGCGGCCCCAGGCCGAGACGACGGGCGCGTCCGAGTGCCTCGGTGTCGTCGACGTCGGTGCGTAGCTGCGGTAGGTCGGGACGCAGGACGCTGGCGGTGCGGCTGTGCCGGGCTGCCGAACCGGTGCCGAAGCGGGGGACGAGACGTGAGGCGTCGTGGTGCGTGAGCAGCACTGTCCCGTCGCCGGATTCGTCGGGGACGATGCTGGATTCTGTTGCGGCACAGGCACGTAGCGCTTCGTAGAGCGCGTCTGGGGTCAGCGCGGGAAGGTCGGCGAGCAGGACTGCTCCCGGTGCACCCGGGGCCATCTCGCCCACCTTGGCGAGGCCGAGTTCGATGGCCGGGTTGAGTCCTCGTCCCGGGTCGTCGACGACGTTGATCGCCATCGATTCGGCGTTTGTGCGCACGATCGGGTCGTCGGTCACCAGCACGATCTGAGCGGCCGGAACGACCTGCAGCACCACGTCGATGGTGTCCAGTGCCATCGCCAGTGCGAGGTCGCGGCGGGCCACGCCGCCCGGCGGGGTGAGCCGACTCTTGCCCCGTTCGGTGTTCTTCACCGGCAGGACCAGAAACCAGGTGGATGTCAAAGTGGGGCTCACGCCTCCCATCGTCCCAGATGGTGCCGTTGGTTACGTCGACCCCTGATGCATGCCCCCAACCGGTCGACATCGACGTCCACGCGCACGAAGATGTGGTCGCACACGCAAGCAGGCACGCAGACGAGGAGGTCCGGTGGCGCATCCCACGATCAGTGAGGACATCCCGCCGATGTACGAGAACATCGTCAAGGGGCTATGGCCGGTGCTCCTGCGCACCTGGCGTCACGACTGGCAGGGCGGCGAGCACATTCCGAAGAGCGGTGGTTTCGTCGCCGCTGCGAACCACATCTCCTACCTGGACGGCTTCACCCTGGCGCAGTTCCTGATCAGCCAGGGTCGGGCGCCCCGTTACCTCGCGAAGTCGGCGCTGTTCGGTATGCCCGGGGTCAAGCGGGTGATGACGGGCACCGGACAGATTCCGGTCGTGCGCGGGTCCGCGCAGGCGGTGCACGCCTACGAGGCGGCACTGGACGCGATCGAGCGCGGCGACTGCATCTGCGTAATGCCGGAGGGCACCCTGACCCGGCACAAGGATCTGTGGCCGATGCCCGGTAAGACCGGGGCGGCGCGAATCGCCTTGTCAACCGGCTGCCCGCTGATCCCGATCGGGATGTGGGGCACCCAGGACGTCCTGTTCCCCTACCGCGGCGTCACGCCGAAACTGCTGCCTCGCAAGACGATCAAGGTCTATGCAGGGGCGGCCGTCGACCTCGACGATCTGCGCGGCGTTCCGATGACCGGCGGGGTGCTTCGCGAAGCGACTGCCCGCCTGATGGACGCGATCACCGTGCAACTCGAGCGTGCACGTGGTGAGGTTGCACCTGATCGGTCGAACGACATGAACGGAGAACACTCATGACCCGCGTCGCAGTTCTGGGCAGTGGAAGCTGGGGGACCGCTTTCTCTCTCGTGATGGCGGAAGCCGGGCAGGACGTGATGCTGTGGGCTCGTCGACCCGAGCTCGCCGAGGCCATCAACGCCGACCGCATGAACGTCGACTACCTGCCGGATCTCGTTCTGCCCCAGAACATCCGGGCTACCAGCGATGTCGCCGAGGCGACGGACGGTGCGCAAATCGTCGTGCTCGCGGTGCCGTCACAAAGTCTGCGCGAGAACCTCGGCCGGTGGGGCGACCACATCGGTGAGGACGCGGCCGTCGTGTCCTTGATGAAGGGCATCGAGCTCGACACCGGCAAGCGGATGAGTGAGGTGATCACCGACGCGGCCGGCATCGACCCGGCACGCGTCGTCGTCGTGTCCGGGCCCAACCTCGCCAAGGAGGTCGCGCAGCGGCAGCCCGCAGCGTCCGTGGTCGCGTCCACCAGTCCGCGGATGCGTGCTCGCGTCGCCGAAGCCTGCGCCACGCCGTACTTCCGGCCCTACCTCGGCGGCGACGTGATCGGCACCGAGATCGCCGGAGCGACGAAGAACGTCATCGCGTTGGCGTGCGGCATGGCGTCCGGAATGGGCATGGGGGACAACACTCTTGCCAGCCTCATCACGCGCGGTCTCGCCGAGACGGCCCGTCTGGGCACGGCGTTGGGCGCCGATCCCCAGACCTTCCTGGGTCTCGCCGGAGTGGGTGACCTGATGGCGACCTGTGCCTCGCCGTTGTCCCGCAACCGAACCTTCGGTTACGCACTCGGGCAGGGCAAGACGCTGCAGGAGACGATCGCCGCCACCAAACAGGTCGCGGAGGGCGTGAAGTCGTGTAAGTCGATCCTCGACCTCGCCCGATCGCTCGACGTCGAGGTGCCGATCGTGGAGAACGTCGAAGCCGTCGTCTACGAGGGACGCAGCACCCGCGAGGTCGTGGCGGCGCTGATGTCGCGCGCTAGGAAGCTCGAGACGAGCTGAGTGCCTGATCCAGGTCCTCCCAGAGGTCCTCGACGTCCTCGATGCCGACCGAAAGGCGGAGCAACTGCGGAGGGACAGTGATCGGCTCGGACGCGTGCCGGCGGCGCCGTTCGACCATCGACTCGACGCCGCCGAGGCTGGTCGCCGGCAGCCAGACCTCGACCTGTTGCTCGACCTTCTCCGCTGCCGCCGCACCACCGCGTACCTCGATGGCGATCATCGCCCCGAAGCCGGGGTAGCGAACCCGTTCGACGACGGGGTGCTCGGCGAGGCGGGTCGCGAGTCGCGCCGCGTTGTCGCACGCGCGCTCGAAGCGCACGTGCAGGGTGCGCAAGCCGCGTAACGCGAGCCAGGCCTCCATCGGGCCGGCGATGGCGCCCCCGAGCGTCCGGGAAGTCAGGAGTCGTTGCTGCAGTTCGGGATTCGTGGTGACCGTCACGCCGAGCAGCAGATCGGAGTGGCCGGACAGATACTTCGTGGCGGAGTGGACGACGAGGTCCGCGCCCAGCTCGAGCGGCTTCTGCAGCAGGGGGGTGGCGAACGTGTTGTCGCACACCGTGATCACACCCGACTCGCGGGCTGCCTTGATCAAGGTGGGCAGATCGGCAACCTCCAGCATCGGGTTGGTCGGCGACTCCAACCACACCATCGAGACGTGGTCCATCGCGTCGATGTATGCCGAGGTGTCGGCGATGTCGGCTCGTCGCACGCTGAGCCGTCCGGCGTCCTCCAGCTGCTGGAGCAGCGAGGTCGTGCCGTTGTAGCAGTGTTGCGGCACCAGGACGCTTCCACCCTGAGCAACCAGATCGACGGCGGCACGCACGGCCGCCATCCCACTGGCGAACGCGAGGGCCGAACCACCCTCGAGTGTGCCGATGGCCTCCTCGAAGGCGCTCCACGTCGGGTTGCCGAACCGGGCGTACGCGTTGTCGCCTCCCCGCACGAAGGTGGAGGTGAACTCGACGGGCGGACCGACCGAAGCGCCCGGCGTGCGCTCGGGGCGACCGAGACCGACGACCAGAGTGGCGGGGGAGTGCGGCTGGCTCATGGGCGAAAGCGTCCCAGACGGCGCCTTCCGTGCGAGCGGCGGTCCGCGGGCTAGGCTGCTGCGCGATGAGTACCCAGCCTGCGCCCGAAGCCCAGCCGACCGACGCGCCCACCGATCGCAAGCCGGTCGTCGCCCTCGTGTTCGGTGGCCGTTCCGCCGAGCACGTCGTGTCGTGCGCGACAGCTGCCAGCGTGCTGCGGTCCATCGACCGCGCAAAGTTCGACGTGCTGCCCATCGGCATCACCGCCGAAGGCCGTTGGGTGCTGATGGCGGACGACCCTGAACCGTTGCAGCTCACCGCAACTCACACGCCGTCCGTGCAAGGCACGAGTGAGGTGTTGATCAGCACCGATCCGGCGAGTCGCGGGCTGACTGTGCGCGAACCCGGTGACGTGCCGCGCGAACTGGGGGACGTCGACGTCGTCTTCCCGCTGCTGCACGGCCCGTTCGGTGAGGACGGAACCATCCAGGGCCTCATGGAACTGTCCGACATGCGTTATGTCGGATCAGGGGTGTCGGCGTCCGCAGTGATGATGGACAAGCACCTGATGAAGGTCGTCTTCCGTGCCGCCGGGCTGCCGGTCGGCCCGTACGTGCTGATCACCGACAAGGAGTGGCAACGCGACAAGGCGGCGTGCATGGAGCCGGTCGCTGCGCTCGGCCGGCCGGTGTTCGTCAAGCCGGCCCGCGCGGGTAGCAGTGTCGGCGTCAGCCGCGTCGACTCCCAGGAACAGCTCGAAGCCGCCATCGAGGAGGCCCGCCGGTTCGACCCGAAGGTGCTCGTCGAGGCCGCGATCGACGGCCGCGAGGTCGAGTGCGGCATCCTCGAAGGTCGCGGAAGCGACCTGCCCCGTGCCTCACGGATCGGCGAGATCACCGTGACGGAGGGCACGCACGCTTTCTACGACTTCGAGTCCAAGTACCTCGACGACTCCGCTCGTCTCACCTGCCCGGCAGACCTGCCTGACGCCGTCGCGCAGGAAATCCGCGAGCAGTCGATCCGCGCCTTCGACGCCGCCGGTTGCGAGGGGCTCGCCCGCGTCGACTGGTTCTACTCGCCCGACGGCACGTTGACCCTCAACGAGATCAACACGATGCCCGGCTTCACGCCGTCGTCGATGTACCCGCGGGTGTGGGACGCCGAGGGTGTCGACTACCAGAGCCTGATCACCGAGCTGATCGAACTCGCGCTGCACCGTCGCGTCGGACTGCGCTGATCCGCCGATGACCGGTCCGCGCGTCCTGCTGGTGATGGCGGAGGCGAGCGGCGGCATCGCCGGCCACGTGGCGAGCCTCGCTTGCGAACTCTCCGCCGCGGGTTCGCCGGTGACGATCGCGACCACTTTTGGCAGTGCCGGCAGGCTCGACGGTTCGTTGCCGGATTCCGTTGTCCTGCGGCCGGTCCTGCGGAGCGGACGTTCACTGCCGGCCGGGTTGCCTGCTCTGCGTCGGTTGTGTGCGGGCACCGACATCGTGCACGCCCACGGTCACCAGGCCGGACTGCAGGCCGCATTGGCCCTGCAGGGGCTTCGACGTCGGCCACCGTTGGTGATCACCTGGCACAACGCACTCCTCGGGTCCGGTCCTCGGGCCACGGTCGGTGCCGCGGTCGAGCGTCTACAGATCGCCGGTGCGCAGTTGGTCACCGGGGCGAGCAGTGACCTGGTGGAGCGTGCGCGCTCACTCGGTGCAGACGCTCGGCTCAGCGAGGTCGCGGCGCCGGATCTGACCCCGTGGCAGGGCGACCCGGCGATGGTCAAGGCGGACCTCGCGCAGATGTACGGCCTTCCGGACGATCGGGCGTGGGTGCTCACCGTCAGCCGTATCGCACCGCAGAAGGACCTGCCGGTACTGCTCGACGCCGCCGCCCGGATGAAGGATGACAACGTCTCGTTCGTCATCGTCGGTGATGGTGACACGCAGCTGACCGAGTATCTCTCGCAACGGATTTCGGCGGAGCGTCTGCCGGTACACCTCATCGGCGCAAGCCGCGAGGTGCCGCGCTTCATCGCCGCCTCGTCGGTGCTCGCGTTGCCGAGCCGGTGGGAGGCTCGCTCGCTGGTCGTCCAGGAGGCACTTGCCGGCGGGTTGCCGTGCGTCGTGACCGACACCGGTGGCCTTCCCGACCTGGTCGGTTCCGCCGGCGTCCTGGTGCCTGTGGGTGACGCGGCTGCGCTCGCGGAGGCTCTCGAGCGGGTGCTCGCCGATGATGCTCTCGCAGATTCGCTGCGCGCCAGTGGAATTCGTAGAGCGGCTGAACTTCCCGATGCGGCCGATGTCGCTCGAGCGTGGATGCTGCGTTACCGGCAACTGGCCGGCTGAGCGGTCAGCTGCACTTCCTGTTGCCCTGCGGGATCTGCTTCGCCGCCGCAGCGAAGGCGCCGATCGCGTCCCCGGCGTAGTCGGACGGCACCAGCACCTGGATCGCCGGTTCACGTCCGAACGTGACGAAGCCCGCACCGTCCGACAGTTCGCTGTACACCCAGTCGACGCCGTTCGCGTCGACACAGTGCTCGTCGGCCCCCGGCGAGGTGACGCCACAGCGGGCGATGATCGCGGGGTCACCCCAAGCGGCCTCGGTACCGCCGGAGGTCGAGACGTCGCGTTGTTCCTGACCGGCCACCTTCTGGGGCCAGTGCTGGGCCACCTTGGCGCACAACGGATTCGCAGCCTTCTCGGCTTTGGTGACCGACACTTCGGACGAACCGCAGGCGGTGAGCAGGAACGTCGCCGCGCTCGACGCGGCGAGGAGCCTCAGACCTTGACGACGGTGCACGTGAGGGTGCGGGTGATGCCGGCTACTTCCTGGATGCGGGCGATGACGAGCTTGCCGAGTTCGTCGACGTTCTCGGCCTCGAGCCGGGCGATGACGTCATAGGGACCGGTGACGTCCTCGGCCATCGTGACGCCATTGATCTGCGCGACCGCGGTGGCGACCGCGTGCGCCTTGCCGACCTCGCACTGGATCAAGATGTACGCCTGGACCATGGTTCTCCCGCTCGATCGATGCCCTGCCGGGCAGCCTGGGTCTGTCGCCATGACGCTACCGTGCGACCTGAGCCGACGACGGAGAGGGCCGAAATGATCCCGGCAGGTGGACGCACGCTCGCTGAGACGAATGAGGAGGAACTGCTCGCCACCATCTTTGCGACCCTGCCCACCCGGGACGAGGTGATGATCGGCGTCGGGGATGACGCAGCGTTGCTTCGGGTACCGACCGGGTCGGTACTCGTCACCACCGATTCCATGGTGCTCGGACGTGACTGGCTGGACGCCTGGAGCAGCGGGCACGAGGTGGGTCACAAGGTCGTCGTCCAGAATCTCGCCGACATCGCCGCGATGGGCGGTACCTCCACTGGTGTCGTGGTCTCCCTCATCGCGGGACGTGACACGACGATCGAGTGGTGCCGCGCGCTCAACGAAGGAATCGCGGACGCCTGCCGCGCCGAGAATGTCGCTGTTCTGGGCGGCGATCTGAGCTCGGCTCCCGACGGTGTCCGCATGGTCAGCATCACGGCGCTGGGGGAGTTGCGGGACGTGCCGGCTGTCCGCCGCGACGGGGCACGGGTGGGTGATGTGGTCGCGGTGAGCGACTTGCTCGGCCGGTCCGACGCCGGACTGCGACTGTTGCAGCGTGGCGATGTGGACCATGCCCCCGAACTCGTCGACTTCCACCGTCGCCCGGTCGCTCGCCTGGCCGCAGGTCCCCAGGCTGCGCGAGCCGGGGCGACCTCGATGATGGATGTCAGCGACGGCTTGGTCCGTGACGGCCGACGAATCGCCACGGCGTCCGGCGTCCGGCTCGATCTCGACAGCGCACTGCTGCGTCCGTTGGTCAATCACCTGATCGCGCTCGGCGAGGACGCGTTGTCGTGCGTGCTGACCGGGGGAGAGGAGCACACCCTCCTGGCGACCTTCCCGCGGGGAAAGGTGCCGGACGACTGGTACCCGATCGGCGAGGTGGTCGAAGGTGGCGACGTCACGCTCGACGGGCGCGCCCAGCAGGGCGGCGGTTGGGACCACTTCGCCGGTTAGCCGTCACGACACGTGGTTGAGTTGCCGGGCACGAAAAAGCCGACCCCGAGGGGTCGGCTGATTCAGTGCGAGAAGGCGGAGGTCAGCGGGTGACCTTGCCGGCCTTCAGGCAGGAAGTGCAGACATTGAGACGCTTCGGGGTCACGCCGGCGTCGCCCACGAGCGCGCGAACGCGCTGGATGTTCGGGTTCCAGCGGCGCTTGGTCTTGCGCTGCGAGTGCGAGACGTTGTGACCGAAGCCGGGTCCCTTGCCGCAGACGTCGCAAGTGGCAGCCACGGTGATCTCCTGAAGTTGGTCGATAAGAATCTTCTTGTTCCCGGGATGCGGGCGCACGGCAATGACCGGAACTCGCGTGGGAACTTCACAAGGATAGCGGCGCGACCGGACATGACCAAACCGGCCGTCGGCCGGGGCGGATTCGGGCGAGTCGGGTGGCTTGCGTCACGTGCTGTCGCCGGCGACGGATAACCTTCCTTGCGTTGCACGCTCGGTCGGCCGACGCACGAAGGATGACAGACAGATGGCGCTGGAAACGCTCGACCTCGACGCACTGCGTCGCTGGGTCGTCACCGCGCGCGCCGATCTCGCCACCTACGCCGAGCGGATCAACCGGCTCAACGTCTTCCCGGTACCCGACGGCGACACCGGCACCAACCTGCTGATGACAGTCGACGGTGCGATGGGGTCGCTCGCCTTCACCCAGCCTGCTGACCTGGTGCAGGCGGCGCGCGATCTCGCGCAGGCCACCTTGATGGCCGCACGCGGCAATTCCGGCGTGATCATCAGTCAGGTCGCTCGCGGTGTGGCCGAGGTGCTGACCGAATCTCCTGACCAGCGCGTGACCGGAAGGCAACTCGCCGATGCGCTGCGACGGGCAGCGGACTACGCCTGGCGCAGCGTCAGCATCCCGGTCGAGGGGACGATCCTCACGGTGGCGAGCGCCGCCGCCGACGGTGCCGCGATGCAGGCCTCCGGCTCGCTCGAGGACGTCGTGACCGGCGCTGTTCGCGCCGCGGAGATCGCGCTGGTCAACACCACGCACGAACTCCCCACGCTCAAGGAGGCCGGCGTCGTCGATGCCGGGGGCGCAGGATTCGTCGTACTCCTCGACTCGTTGCGTCGGGTCGTCGAGGCCGACGCAGGTCCGATCAAGGGCCTCGGCGAACCGCCGTCCTGGCTCGCCGGCGAAGGGGCGATTCGCGACTCCGATTGCGAGAGCATCGAGGGGCCCGGCTACGAAGTGATGTTCATGCTCGCCGAGACCGACGAGTCCCGCGTTTCGCGCTTGCGAGGTGTCCTCGACCGGCTCGGCGACTCCCTCGTCGTGGCGGGGGGACCCGACGTGTGGTCGGTCCACGTGCATGTCGACGATGTCGCTGCAGCCCTCAACGCGGGTGCTGACGCCGGGCGTCCGCACCGGTTCGAGGTGACCCGCTTCCAGGACGAGATCACTGCGCGACACCCGGTACCTGTTTCCACCGAGACGAAGACGCTCGTCGTCGCCGTCGCGGATTCACCCGGTCTGGCCGAATTGGCCCGCCAGGACGAGCGCATGGTCGTAACCGGTGACGCCGGGCGCATCGCCCGGGCTTCCGCCGTCCGAGCTGTCCGCGAGACCGGACTGTCCGAGGTGTTGCTCGTGGCTGACGGACGACGTAGCGGTCGCACCGCCGACGCTCTCGAAAAAGCGCTGCGCGACAAGGACATCCGCGTCATGCGTCCCGGCTCGACCGGACCGACCGAGTTTCTGGCGACCCTCACCGTCGCACATCCCGAGCAGGCTGGTGCGGAGGTGATCGCAGCAGTCGACGATGCGCTCGTGAGCCTGTCGACCGGCATCCTGACGATCGCGTCGGAGGAGTTCGAGACCCCGTCCGGCACCTGCCCGAAGGGCGCGGTCGTGGGACGCATCGACGGCGAGGTGATCGAGTACGGCCACGAGGCTCTGCCCGTGGCGGCGAGCGTGGTGCAGACGTTGGTCACCGAACACGACTGCGAGATCGTCACGCTGGTGGTGGGGGAGAAGGTGCCGGACGCGCTTGCCGACACGCTGCGCGCCGGCCTGCGCCGCACCCACCCGCACATCGAGGTGACGATCGTGCAGGGCGGCGGCCCGTATGTTCTGGCCGTCGGGGTGGAGTGAGCGTGCAGGTCACACGGGGTACCGACCTGGCGAAGGTGATCGACAAACGTGTCGCCGGGCGTCTGGCCGAGGCGCGCGACGTCCACACCGTGGGGGACTTCCTCGATTTCCTGCCGCGTCGATATATCGATGCGAACACAGCCGGACGCCTGGCGGAGTTCCAGGTCGGCGAGATGGCGGTGCTCGTCGCGACCGTGGTCAGCGCGAACGCCCGCTCGATGCGTAACCGCAAGGGCCGGATGCTGGAGGCGGTCATCGAGGACGCCGACGGCACGACGGCGCGGCTTGTCTTCTTCCGTGCCTACGGCCACGAACAGAAGCTCGTTCCGGGGGCCACCGCCTTGTTCCGCGGCAAGCTGGAGGCGTACCGCGGGTCGTTCCAGTTGTCCCATCCGGAGTACACCTTCACCACCGACGACTCAGCGAGCGTGTACGCCTCGGGCATCGTCCCCACCTATCTCGCAGTGCCCAAGACGACCGATCTGTCGCTCACGATTGCGATGCAGCAGGTGCTGGGCTCCTGGGAGGGTGAGGACCCGCTGCCTGCCGATCTCCTTGCCAGACATCGACTTCCGTCGATGCACGAGGCATATCGGTTGCTGCACCTGCCCACCTCGCAGGCCGACGTCGGCCGTGGCCGCCGCAGGCTGCGTTACGACGAGGCATTGGTCGTGCAGACGGCGCTGGCCGCACGGCGGGCGCAGTACGACGCCCAGACCGCGACACCGCGCGTGCCCCAGGCGGACGGCCTCCTTGCCCGTTTCGACGAGCGACTGCCGTTCGAACTCACCGCCGGACAGCAGGAAGTGGGTGCTCAGATCGCCGCCGATCTCGCGGCCGAGCGGCCGATGCACCGTCTGCTCCAGGGCGAGGTCGGCTCCGGCAAGACGATCGTCGCGCTCCGAGCGATGTTGGCCATCGTCGACGCCGGCGCGCAGGCCGCGTTGCTCGCTCCCACCGAGGTACTCGCGCAACAACACGAACGTTCCGTCCGCAAGATGCTCGGCGACCTCGCCGAGGGGGGCATGCTCGGCGGCGCCGACGGCGGTACCCGGGTGGCGCTGCTCACCGGCTCGATGAGCAAGTCGGCCAGGGAGCGTGTTCTGCTCGACATCGTCTCCGGCGAGGTCGGCATCGTGATCGGCACGCACGCGCTGATCCAGGACAACGTCAACTTCTTCGATCTGGGGCTGGTGGTCGTCGACGAGCAGCACAGATTCGGGGTGGAGCAACGAGATACCCTGCGCGGCAAGGCAGCTCGTCCACCGCACGTCCTGGTGATGACCGCCACCCCCATCCCGCGGACGGTCGCGATCACGGTGTTCGGCGACATGGAGACGTCCGAGTTGCGCCAACTCCCGTCCGGGCGCGCGCCGATCGTGTCCCACGTCGTCCCGGCCGCCAGACCCGGTTGGCTCCAGCGCAGTTGGCAGCGCGTGGCCGAGGAGGTCGGGCGCGGCCACCAGGCGTACGTCGTGTGCCCGCGGATCGGCGCGGAGGACCCGGACGCGTTCCTGGACGACTACGGCATCGCGAACCCCTGGGCCGATGAGTCCGACCTGCCTGACCCGACGAAACAACAGACTGCATCAGTGCTGGAGACCCTCGACACGCTGCGGGCCGAACCTGCCTTGGCGGGCCTACGGATCGAGTTGCTGCACGGCCGGATGAGCGCGCAGGAGAAGGAGCTCGCGATGAGAGAGTTCTCGGCGGGCCGCATCCACGTGTTGGTGTCGACCACCGTCATCGAGGTCGGCGTCGACGTGCCCAACTCCACGATGATGGTGATCATGGACGCCGAACGCTTCGGCATCAGTCAGTTGCACCAGTTGCGCGGACGCGTCGGTCGAGGCAGTGCCGGTGGGCTGTGCCTGTTGGTCACCGGCTCGGAGAACCCGGTGACACTCGAGCGGCTCGAGGCCGTCGCTGCGACCAACAACGGATTCGAGCTCGCAGACCTCGACCTGAGCCTGCGGCGTGAGGGCGACGTCCTCGGCGGGCGGCAGTCCGGTGGCAAGAGCGGCCTGAAGCACCTACGGATCACCCACCCCAAGGACGTCGAACTCATCGAACTCGCCCGTGCCGACGCAACGCAGCTCATCGCCGACGACCCGACGCTCGCCGACCACCCGGGCCTGGCCGAACTCCTGTGGGAACGCCTGGACGCCGAGCAGGTCGCCTTCCTGGAGAGGGGCTGACATGACCCGCATCATCGCCGGTGTCGCGGGCGGACGCCGTTTGGCAACGCCCCCCGGTGACTCCACGCGTCCGACCAGTGAGCGGGTCCGGGAGGCGTTGTTCGCCCGACTCGAACACCTTGATGCGTTGCAGGACGCACGTGTGCTCGACCTCTACGCAGGATCCGGAGCGCTCGGCCTCGAAGCCGCCAGTCGGGGCGCCTGCGCGGTGGTGCTGGTCGAGAAGGACCGCCGCGCGGCGGCGGTGGTGCAGCGCAATGTGCGTGAACTCGGGCTACCGGACGTGCAGGTGCGTACCGAGTCGGTGGAGAAGGTGGTGGCCGGCGCGACGGGGGAGCCCTTCGATCTGGTCCTCATCGACCCCCCGTACGACATCGACGACGCCAATCTCGCCACCGTCCTGCAGCGTCTGGCAACGGGTTGGCTCAATCAGGACGCGGTGCTGGTGGTGGAGCGCTCGTCGCGCTCACCCGAGCCGGTGTGGCCGGCCGATGTGGAGTTGATCGGGCCGCGCCGTTACGGCGAGACGACCGTGTGGTTCGCTGAGTTCGTGCCTGAAGGAGATGCCGCGTGAATGATGTGAGCGCCGACGTGCGTCGGGCTGTGAGCCCCGGTTCGTTCGACCCGATCACCGTCGGCCACCTCGACGTGATCATCCGCGCCGCCGAGCTGTTCGACGAGGTCGTCGTCGCGGTCGTCTACAACCCCGACAAGAACGGCACCTTCACGCCCGAGGAACGCGTCCGGCTGATCGAGGAGTCCGTCGCACACCTGCCCAACGTGCGCGCGCAGGCGTTCGGCAACCGGTTGGTCGTCGATGTGTGCCGCGAACTCGACGCGGGCGTGATGATCAAGGGCCTGCGCAACGGCACCGACTTCGCGTACGAGATGCCGATGGCTCAGATGAACACCGAGATGACCGGCGTCGAGACGCTGTTCGTCGCGGCTGATCCGAGCGTCTCGCACTACTCCTCCTCGCTGGTGCGGGTGTGTGCGCAGCACGGCGCGGACGTGTCGGCGATGGTGCCGCCCCCGGTACTCGTGCCACTCATGCAGCGATTGCGCGGTGACTGAGCGCGCCGGTGGCTGAGTGCCGACCGCGAGTTTGGGGAATCGGTGATCGCACCGGTAACCTTGTGTGTCGGTCTGCGTCGTCCTTGACGTGGTCCGAACCGAGCAGTACCACCACCCATGACTCACCACGAAGATCGCCGAGCCGACATGCACCTCGACCCGCGTAACCCGCTCGTCCTTGACACCAAGGAACTGGGGCGGCGTCCGGGGCACATGGCTCAGATCGAACGTGATGTGCCGGCGCCCGATCTCTTCGGCAACGAGGTGATCGAGATCGCGCAGGGCGAGCCGATCGAGCTCGACCTGCGCATTGAGTCGGTGATGGAAGGGGTGCTGATCTCCGGTTCGGCCCGTGCCACGGCGACCGGTGCTTGCGTGCGGTGCTTGGAACCGGTCCACGAACCTGTGGATGTCGAATTCCAGGAGCTGTTCGCTTACGCCGACCGCGCGGCCCACCACAACGAGGTGGCCGGCGACGACGAGGACATGCACGTTCTGGACGGCGATCTCGCCGATCTGGAGCCGATGTTGCGGGATGTGGTGGTGCCTTTGCTGCCCTTCCAGCCGGTGTGCCAGGAAGACTGTCCGGGTCTGTGCTCCGAGTGCGGAGCGCGCCTGGCGGACGACCCGGACCATCATCATGAAGTGATCGATCCCCGATGGTCGGCGCTGGCCGCTATGGCCGACGCCGAGAACGACGAGAAGAGGAACTGACGTGGCTGTCCCGAAGCGGAAGATGTCGCGCTCCAACACCCGTTCGCGCCGTGCGAACTGGAAGACGACGCCGGTCGTGACCACGACGTGCCCGAACTGCAGCGCCCTGGCCCAGCCGCACATGGCTTGCCCGGCGTGCGGCACCTACAAGGGTCGTCACTACAGCGCCGCGGAGCAGACCGCTCACCAGGCCTGAGACACCCGGTCGACGTGGCTTCGTCGAAACGGGCTGCCTCTGCGAAGGCTTCGCAGCGGCCCGTCGGTGACCTCTCCGCCCTGCTCGCGCAGATCAGCGGAACGGACATCGACGAGCCGCTGCTTCTGCGTGCCCTGACGCATCGGTCGTACGCGTACGAGAACGGGAACTTGCCGCACAACGAGCGCCAGGAGTTCCTCGGCGACGCCGTGCTGGGGTTGGTGGTCACCGAAGCGCTGTATGTGACCCACCCTGACTTGCCCGAGGGGCAACTGGCGAAGTTCCGCGCCTCGGTCGTCAACGCGCGTGCGCTCGCCGGCGTCGGCCGCGCTCTGGAGTTGGGCGAGTACATCCTGCTCGGACGCGGCGAGGACACCAGCGGCGGACGCGACAAGGACTCGATCCTGGCCGACACCGTCGAGGCAGTCATCGGTGCTGTCTACCTGTGCGGAGGCATCGAGCCGGCACACCGCCTGGTGCACCACATGGTCGACGACCTGATCGAGCAGGCTGCGGATCTCGGCGCCGGTCTGGACTGGAAGACCTCCCTGCAGGAACTCGCCGCCGGCCACGAACTGGGCTCTCCGTCCTACCAGGTCACCGATCAGGGCCCCGACCACGACAAGGTGTTCACCGCATCCGTCCTGGTGGCCGGTGAGGTGCTCGGCACCGGAGTGGGTCGCAACAAGAAGTCCGCGGAGCAGGTCGCTGCCGAGGCAGCGTGGAAGACGCTCAAGGCCCGCACCTCCACGAAACCCGCCACCGAGCTCGAGCGGGGCGTCGAGCTTGCCTGAACTGCCTGAGGTGGAGGTCGTCCGCCGCGGGGTCGCCGATCACGTGGTCGGGCGACGCATCGAAACGGCCGAGGTGCTCGGCTCGCGGGTGGCGCGCCGCCACGAGGCCGGACCGGCTGCGCTCGCTGCTGCGCTCACCGGCGTGCGGGTGGGCTCCGCCCGCCGACGCGGCAAGTACCTGTGGATGGATCTGGACGACGGGCAGGCGCTCGTCGTCCACCTCGGCATGAGCGGCCAGTTGCTCGTAGAGGATCCCGATGCGCCGCGGGAGAAGCACTGTCACGCGCTCTTCGGACTCGACGACGGCAAGCAGTTACGGTTCGTCGACCAGCGCACCTTCGGTGGGCTCCAACTCGTCGAGATGCTGCCGGACGATCACTCGAATGCGTTGATCCCCAGCGTCATTCGGCATATCGCGCCCGACCCACTGGAGTCCGCGTTCGACCTACGGCAGACCGTCACTCGGATGCGGCGCAAGCACACCCAGATCAAACGAGCCCTGCTCGATCAGACTCTGGTGTCCGGCATCGGCAACATCTACGCCGATGAGGCGCTGTGGCGCGCGAGGCTGCACGGTGAGCGGCTGACCGACAAGGTGAGTGCGAAGGCGGCCGGCGAGGTGCTCGCGCACGCGGCGACCGTGATGTCCGAAGCGCTCGGCCAGGGCGGCACCAGTTTCGACGCGCTCTACGTGAACGTGAACGGCGCCAGCGGCTACTTCGACCGTTCTCTCAACGCCTACGGCCGCGCGGGCAAGGAGTGCCGCCGCTGCGGTGCGCTCATGGTGCGCGAGCAGTTCATGAACCGCGGGTCGTTCTCCTGCCCTGTCTGCCAGCCGAGACCGCGGCGGTCACGCTGATCTGTGCCGACCTGATCTGCCGTCCATGGCTTCAGGATTCGTCGGCGAGCTTCAGGAGGGCGCATGGCCAAGACGATCGGGACGAAGGCCGACGGCTCAGCGGGACCGGTGCCGGCCGCGCCGAAGGTGACGTCGGTGCGGGTGAACCGCTTCATGGCGACTCTTGCTCGAACGACGGCTATGAACGGCGCCCCTGGTGGCAAGAACTGCAACGCGGTGCGCTCGGATGTGTTCGCCGTTGCGGTGCCGGTCGGGACCAAATCGACCGTATGGATGTTGGTGCGGGACCAAGGCGGCAAGCAGGTGCCTGGCGATGCCGAGGTCATGAAGATGATCTCGACCCTCACTCCGCGCCCTGAGGTCCGGCAGTCGCTTGCCACCGCGCCGGCGCGGTTAGGCTGGCGGACGTGACTTCGACTCCGCTTGCCCTGCCCACCGACGACGCTCTCGACTGGCTGACCGACCGCTGCGACGGTGCTCTGGATGACGCCAAGACCCTCGTCGAGCGACTGAAGGACGGCTCGGTCAAGGACGTGCTCGCGACCTGGAACGCGGTGCAGATCGAGCTCGGTAACGCTGCGGCCGCATCGTCCTTGTTCTCCGAGGTGCACCCGGATGCGGGCGTACGTGACGCCGCCGACGAGGCGATGCAACGCGTCGACGCATACTCCACGGAGCTCGGTCTCGACAGCGAACTGTTCGCGGTGCTCGACGCGGCTGATCCGGGCGGCGACCCCGACGCCCAGCGCCTGCTCGAACTCACCCGGCGCGACTTCCGCCGCGCAGGCGTCGACAAGTCCGAGGCCGACCGTGAGCGCCTGCGTCAGCTTGCGCAGGAGGAACTGAAGGCCGGGCAGGAGTTCGGCAAGAACATCCGCGACGGCGTCCGCTCCATCACCGTCGCACCGGAGCAGCTCGCCGGTATGCCGCAGGACTGGCTCGATGCCCACCCGGCAGGTCCGGACGGCACGGTCACGGTCACCACCGACTACCCCGACTCCGTCCCGCTGATGACCTTCTGCGCCGACCGCACCGTTCGTCAGGCAATGACGCACGAGCGCAGCAACATCGCGTGGCCGGCCAATGACGCTGTGCTGCAACGGCTTTTCGCCCTTCGCCAGGAGCACGCCGAACTTCTCGGGTACGCCAACTGGGCCGACTTCGATGCCGAGGTGAAGATGATCGGTGAGGGCAAGGAGATCCGTACCTTCATCGACAAGATCACCGACGCCGCGAACGACCGAGCGCTCGCCGACAAGCAGACCCTGCTCGATCGACTGCACCAGGACCACCCGGACGTCGAGGACGTCACTGCCGTCGACACGGCGTACTACTCGGAAATGGTGCGCAAGGAGCAGCACGACGTCGACGCGCAGCTGACCCGCACCTACTTCCGGTTCGATCGCGTCCGGCAGGGTCTGCTCGACGTGACCGGTCGGTTGTTCGGTCTGGAATGGAAAGCCGTCCCGGAGGCCACCGTGTGGCACGCGGACGTCACCGGCTACGACGTCCTCAAGGACGGCGAACGCATCGGCCGCATCTACCTCGACCTGCACCCGCGCGAGGGCAAGTTCAAGCACGCTGCACAGTTCACGCTGGTGAGTGGTGTCGACGGTGTGCAACTGCCCGAGGGAGTGCTGGTCTGCAACTTCAGCCGCGGGCTCATGGAGCACGACGAGGTCGTCACGCTCTTCCACGAGTTCGGTCACCTCGTTCACCATGTGTTGGGCGGTCAGGCGCAGCAGTGGAACCGCTTCTCCGGCGTCGCCACCGAGTGGGACTTCGTCGAAGCACCGAGCCAGATGCTCGAGGAATGGGCTTGGGACGCAAGCGTTCTCGCGACGTTCGCCACCAACGACGAGGGCGAGCCGATCCCGGCCGACCTGGTCGCACGCATGAAGGAAGCCGACGAGTTCGGCAAGGGCTTCATGGCGCGGACGCAGATGTTCTACGCGGCGGTGTCCCTTGGGCTGCACGTCGACCGGCCCGAGGACATGACGTCCTATCTGCAGCAGACGCAGCGCAAGTACTCCGTCTTCCCGCCGTTGCCGGACAACCACTTCCACTGCTCGTTCGGCCACCTCGACGGATATGGCTCGGGTTACTACACCTACATGTGGTCGCTGGTCATCGCCAAGGACATGTTCAGCGCCTTCGATGCCGGCGACCTGTTCGACCAGGACGTCGCGACCCGCTACCGGGAGACGGTGCTCGGCATGGGCGGACGCAAGGACGCTGCTGAACTGGTGCGCGACTTCCTCGGACGCGACTACACCTTCGACGCCTACGCCGACTGGCTCGAAAAGTGATAGAACTCCGCTCCGCCAAGGAGCTCGAACAGATGCGTCCGGCCGGTCGGCTCGTCGCTGAGGTGCTCACCGCGCTGCGGGAGAAGGCGGACGTCGGCGTCAACCTGCTTGAACTGGATGCGTTGGCGCACAAGATGATTCGGGACGCCGGGGGAGAGTCGTGCTATATCGACTACCACCCGAGCTTCGGGGCGAGCCCGTTCGGCAAGGTGCTGTGCACCAGCGTCAACGACGCGGTGCTGCACGGTCTGCCGCACGACTACGTCCTGGCCGACGGTGACCTGCTCAGCGTCGACTTCGCGGTGTCGGTCGACGGGTGGGTGTCGGACTCGGCGCTGTCGCTGGTCGTCGGCACGCCCCGAGCACAGGACCTTCGTCTGATCGAGACCACCGAGAAGGCGCTCGAAGCCGGCATTGCAGCGGCGACTGTGGGTAACAAGCTCGGCGACATCTCTGCGTCCATCGCGGAGGTCTGCAAGGCAGCCGGCTACCGGGTGAACACTCAGTTCGGTGGACACGGTGTCGGCCGCACGATGCACGGCGAACCGCACGTGCCCAACGACGGTCGGCCCGGTCGCGGGCTCAAGCTGCAGCCGGGGCTGGTGATCGCGATCGAACCATGGCTGATGGAGTCGACCGACGAGATCTATACCGATGAGGACGGCTGGACGTTGCGCAGTGCCGATGGTTCGCGGGGCGCGCACAGCGAGCACACCGTTGCGGTCACGCAGGACGGCCCACTGGTGCTGACCGCCCGGGGCTGAGTACCCGCACCGGACTGCGGACGTCAGCTGTCGCGCCGGCTCTCGATGGTGTTGAACGCCTTGCGCAGCAGTGCGTTCAGTTCCCGCAGTTCCTCGACCGACAGGCCGTCGAGCATCCGGACATCTTCACCGGACCAGCGGTTGGCGATGCGCTCCCAGGCCTCGCGACCCTTGGCGGTGATCTCGACGATGACACTGCGGCGATCATCGGTGTCGGGGGTGCGGGTGACCAGACCGGAACGCTCCAGCTTGTCCAGACGCCCGGTCATGCCCGCGCGGCTCACGCCGGCCAGGTCGGCCAGTTGGGCTGGGGTGGAGCGCGGACGCCCCTTGGTCTGGCCGCCGACCAGGACGTGCAGCGTCATGTACTCATCCAGTGAGAGCGGGTCGTTCTGGAGCACCTCGCGCAACCGGCGATCCGACTCGTTCTTCAGGCGCACGACTCGGTTGAGGACCCCTTCCGTCTCTCGATCACGCCCGTCGTCGTCGCTGAACATGGCGGACCAGACGTCCAGGTGGGCGTCGGTCGAGTCGGCGATTCGTTCTTGGTGCACGAGCGCACAGTACCCGGCGCCCCACCCGTACGGACCAGTCACCGAACCGATGTTCGAGGGGTGGACGCCTGGTGACCGCATGGTCACCGCGCCCGGTGATCGAATCCCATGGACGATGAACGCTCGTACCGAACCGTCCTTGAACCGCTGGTTGAGCCAGGTGTCCGACGAAGGCTTGTGCTGAGCTGTCGTTTCACCGCTGGTTGAGCCAGGTGTCCGACGAAGGCTTGTACTGAGGTGTCGCTTCACGGCTGGTTGAGCTGGGTGTCCGACGATGGCTTGTGCTGGGCTGTCGCTTCACCGCTGGTTGAGCCATGCGCCCGACGAAGGAGGGCGCATGCGCCGAAACCCGGTGACCATGATCGGATTCCTGACCGCACGGGCTGAGTTCATGAAGTGTCGTGCACGGAGTCGGGGTAGGTGACGTAGGTGCGTCCGGTGCGGGAGGTCCAGGTGCAGACTCCGTCGTCGCTCATGTCGTAGCCCCAGTGCTTCTTCGTCTTCGCGTCATGATGGTGACGACAGAGCGCGGCGAGGTTGTGCACGGCAGTCGGTCCCTGCGGCCATTCGACGACATGATCGATGTCGCACCTGATGGCGGCGCGGGTGCACATGGGGAACCGGCAGGTGTGGTCGCGTTGCTGGACGAACTCCCTGATCCGCGGCGTAGGTTCATAGGCGGTTGTCGAGGTTTCACACGTGACTCCGGTGTCGGCGTCGACCAGTGCTCGGGTCAGGCGGCAACCGAACTGGTCGATCAACGCGTCGAGGACTTCGGGCCGGATGAACCCGATCCCTGCGATCCGTGCCCACCCCGTTGTGTAGCAGTGGTCCGATTCGGTTGTCGTTGAGCCGGATTCGGTGCCATCAGTATCGGCGGGCGCTCCGGAATGGTCAGGACCTCGCGGGGATGAGGTGGATTGTCCGGGTGGTGGTGACCCGTCGTCCGGGGACGCGTCGGGCTCGTGTTCCGCGTCGTCGGTGGCGCGCTTGGCCGCGGTCGCAGCCTGTTCCTCGCGTTCCTCGCGAACGACAGGGACCTGGATGACGACCTGGTAGCTGACGTCGGCGCCTTGGGTGACGAGGTCGTGCAACGCGCCGAGGCGGAGTTGTCCGAGCGTCGGCTTCGACTCACCGGTCTCGCCGCCCTCACTTGCGGTCGGGTTCTTGGCGCGTTGGTCAGCGAGTTGGTCCACGGCTCCGTAGATGCGGGCGATCTGGTCGGCCGGCCCGACGGCACACAGCTCGGCCATCCCGGCAATGTCGGAGGGGCGTACCCAGACACCGGTCGCGTCCTTGGCTTCCTTCTGGCGGGTCTTCTTCGCGGCTTCTTCTTCCCACTGCGTCACCAAAGCGCGCGCGGCGGTCTTCACCTTCAGGTAACCCCAGCTGTCGAAACCTTTTGTGCCGAGCAGGTGCTGCTCGACCCGGTGAGAGGTTTCGGGTGAGGCGCTCACCAGTTCCGACGCAACGAGGGACACCTTCCAGAACGGGATCTCCCCTTCCACCGCAGCGGCGAGCAACCCGGGAGTTTTGGTGCATGCATCGATGGAGTTGCTCATCTTGCTCGACGCAGTGCGGGGAGCCATCTGACACGCAACCGCCACGTCGGTGTCGGCAAACGACGCCTGATGACCCAGCGCGTGCTCGACCTTCGCCGTGACCCCGGCGTCGGAATCGACCAACTCCTCGTCGATCGCGGCGTACCGAGCCATAGCCATGGCCTGCACGGCTTGCGAGGTGGATGCCAACTGGGTGGAGCCTTTGATGGCTTCCTCCAACAGCCGCATGTCATCGACATCGACAGGCCGAGCGGTGGCGATGGACCCGGTGTTGCGCACGGCGTCTGATTCGAGCCGGTGAAACGCTTCCCGGGAGATCCGGTTTGCGAACGTCAGCATCTCCGCAGGTGACCCCAAAGCGTTCAGAAGCTGGTTCAACAAGCGCTGTTTCTGGTCTGAAAGCGATTGCAGCAGAACGAATTCCACCGGTGAGACCGGTTCGTAGAACTCGTAGCTGATGGCCATGAAGAAACTCTAGGCGGGACCACCGACAACCTCCGTCGGTGAGCCGACGGCATGGTCGTGCAGGTTTGATTTGTGTCTCGACACACCTACTCGGACGGCAGGATCTCCGGTCGCAACAGACGCCGTGCGTTGAGTACCTCAAGGCCCAGGAGGCGTCCCTGAGCGTCAACGTCCAGATTGACGATTCCGTCGATGCTGACGCCACCGACGGGCACCGTCAGGACGGCCTCTCCAGGATTGATCACGTCGGCGAAACAGAAGTAGGCAGCGTCGGCGTCGGCGTCGTACCTGACGCGAATCGGAGTCATCAGAGGAGTCTGTCCGAAGCCGATGGCCTCGGGGAAGATCATGTCGCGATCGTTCCTGTCCGCGGCATCGCCGCTGATCGCCGCGGTGACGAACCCTCGTGCCGGTAGGCTGACCGAACCCGTAGCCCGGCCGGAGGATCCTTAACTCGTGTACGTCAAGAGCCTGACCCTGAAGGGCTTCAAGTCCTTCGCCTCGGCCACCACGATGAAGCTCGAACCGGGCATCACCTGCATCGTCGGCCCCAACGGGTCCGGCAAGTCCAATGTCGTCGACGCACTCGCGTGGGTGATGGGCGAGCAGGGCGCCAAGAGCCTTCGCGGCGGCAAGATGGAAGACGTCATCTTCGCCGGCACCCCCAACCGGCCGGCGCTCGGTCGGGCAGAGGTGTCGCTGACCATCGACAACTCCGACGGTGCGCTGCCGATCGACTACACCGAGGTGACGATCACCCGGACGATGTTCAAGGGCGGCGGCTCCGACTACTCGATCAATGGCACGAGCTGCAGACTGCTCGACATTCAGGAACTGTTGTCCGACAGCGGTATCGGCCGCGAGATGCACGTGATCGTCGGACAGGGCCAGCTCGACACCGTCCTTCGTGCGACCCCCGAGGAGCGCCGTGGGTTCATCGAGGAGGCCGCCGGCGTCCTGAAGCACCGCAAGCGCAAGGAGAAGGCGCTGCGCAAGCTGGAGCAGATGGAGGGCAACCTCACCCGCGTCAGTGACCTCACGACCGAGATCCGCAGGCAACTCGGACCGCTCGGTCGTCAGGCGGAGACGGCGCGCAAGGCGGCGATGATCCAGGCCGATGTGCGTGACTCCCGGCTGCGTCTGCTCGCGGACGACCTCGTCCAGCTGACGACGACCCTGGAGCAGGAGGTCGCCGACGAGACCGCGCTGCTGGAGCAGCAGAAGCGAGTCCAAGAACGTCTCGCTGCCGCTCAGCGGATGCTCGGCGAGTTGGAGGCCGAGGCCGAAGCCGCTGCCCCTTTGCAGTCGAAGATCCAGGACCAGTGGTTCGCGCTGTCCTCGCTGAAGGAGCGGGTCGACGCCACCGCGAGCCTCGCCGCCGAACGAGTGCGACTGCTCGCCGACGACGATGCTCATGAACAGCAGCAGGGCTCGGGTCGGGACCCGGAGAAGCTGAAGGCTCAGGCCGCGGCCGCCCGCGAGGAACTCGCGCGGCTCAACGATCAGATCGAGCAGGGCCGTCGAGCGCTGGACGAGGCCGTGCACCGGCGTGGCGATCTGGAGAATGCCCACACCGCGGAGCAGCAGCGGCTGACCAAGCTTGCCCGCGCAGCCGCCGACCGCCGCGAGGGGTTGGCCAAGCTGGAGGGCCAGGTGTCGGCCCGTCGCAGCCGGATCGAGGCGGGGGAGGCCGAGCTCGGACGAATGGCCTCCAGTGCCCAGGAGATCGCGGATCGCATCGCCGGTATCGAACGCGATCACCGCGAACTCGAGTCCACGGTCGCGCAGGACGAAGAGGGCGAAGAAGGGCTCGACGCCGCGTACGAGGACGCCGAGACGCGTCTGGCTGCGGCCGAGGAGGAACTCGCCGGCGCGAAGCAGCGGCTCGCCGATGCCGAGAAGGAACGCAGCACCTACCAGGCCCGTGTCGATGCGCTCGAGATGAGCCTGACCCGCAAGGACGGCGCCGCACATCTCATTGAGAACGGTGTGGTGCGCGGTTCGCTGACCGAACTGCTGCAGGTCGAGTCCGGCTACGAAGCGGCGATCGCCGCCGCGCTCGGGTGGGCCGCGGACGCGGTCGTCGTCGACGACCTCGAAGCCGCGGCGTCTGCCGTCGATCGGCTGCGGCAGGACGACGCGGGCCGGGCAACGCTGTTGCTCGCGTGCGGATCGAAAACCGTTGACGTGCAGTCGATCTCGTTGTCGGACGGCGCGCGGTGGGCCATCGATGTGGTGTCCGCGGACGACGGCCTGCGTACGTCCGTCGCCCATCTGCTCGCCGGTGTTGCCGTCGTCCCCGACGCTTCCTCGGCCAAAAAACTTGCGGCTCAGGATGTTTCGTTGATCGCGGTGACTCAGGAGGGCGACGTCTTTGCGGCCGGGTACGTGCGTGGCGGGTCGACTGCTGCACCGTCGCTGCTCGAGATCCAGGCCGCCGTCGACGAGAGTCGCGAGAAGGTCGAGACCGCCAAGCGCAACGGTGAGCAGGCCCAGTTCGCCGTCGAGAAGTCGCGCACCGCCGTGCAAGAGATCCAGGCTGAGCTGGACGCCGCGCTCGACCGGTTGAACGCGTCCGATGCCCGTCTGTCCTCCGTGGCCGAGCAACTCAGTCGTCTGGGACAGGCGCTGCGCAACGCCCGTTCGGAACAGGAGCGTCTGGTGAACGGGCGGGCCGGCGTCGAACAGAACCTCGCCACCGCCCGCACCGAGCTCGAAGAACTGCAGCAGCGGCTGACCGCTGCGCAAGAAGCGCCGCAGGAGCAGGAACCCACCACCGACGAGCGCGATCGGCTCGCCGCAGAAGCCGCCGCTGCTCGCAGCCGCGAGACCGACGTCCGGCTCGGTCTGCGCACCAAGGAGGAGCAGGCCCGCTCGGTCTCCGGTCGTGCCGACGGACTGGAAGCCGCTGCGCGATCGGAGCTCGAAGCTCGCGAGAAGGCGCGCGTTCGCCGCGAACGCCGTGCCCGTGAGGCGGCGACCGCACGCACCGTGCAGACTGCCGCCGTCGAACTGGCCGGGCACGTCGCCGCAGCTCTGTCGATCGCCACCGGACGCCGCGCCGAGGCTGACCGGGCCCGCACTCAGCGTGACCAGGCGCTCGCCACGCAGCGCAAGGACGTCACCGCGATCAACGACGAACTGCGCGTACTGACCGACACGGTCCACCGTGACGAGGTCGCTCGCGCGCAGCAGCGCCTGCGCATCGAAGCCCTGCAGACCAAGGCCGTGGAGGAACACGGGATCGATCCGGAGGTGCTGGTCGAGGAGTTCGGGCCGCACCAGTTGATCCCGCACGTGCCCGGTCCGGACGACGATCCGAACGATCTGCCGGAACCGAAGCCCTTCGTCCGCGAGGCGCAGGAGAAGCGGCTGCGCTCCGCCGAACGCAAACTCGGACAGCTCGGACGGGTGAACCCGCTCGCGCTCGAGGAGTTCGCGGCGCTGGAGGAGCGGCACAAGTTCCTGGTCGAGCAACTCGAGGACCTGCGAACCTCCAAGCGCGACCTGCTCGACATCGTCGACGAGGTCGATCGCCGGGTCGAGGAGGCGTTCGCGAGTGCCTTCCACGACACCGCCGCGCAGTTCGAGGGAGTGTTCTCCCGACTCTTCCCCGGCGGCGAAGGCCGACTCATCCTGACCGACCCGGACAACATGCTGACCACCGGACTCGAGGTGGAGGCGCGCCCGCCGGGCAAGAAGATCAAGCGGTTGTCACTGCTGTCGGGCGGCGAGCGGTCGCTGGTCGCCGTCGCGCTGCTGGTGTCGATCTTCAAGGCGCGCCCCAGCCCGTTCTACATCATGGACGAGGTCGAGGCCGCCCTCGACGACGCCAACCTCGGACGCCTGATCACGCTGTTCGAGGAACTGCGTGACTCCAGCCAGCTGATCGTCATCACCCACCAGAAACGCACCATGGAAGTGGCCGATGCGCTGTACGGCGTGTCCATGCGTGGGGACGGTGTGACCAATGTGGTGAGTCAGCGGATGAGTGACGTGCGGCCGGCCGACGAGGCCGCCGCGGTGTGAGATCCGGCACAAAACACGTCGTTCACCGGAATTTCGCCGAGAAACGGTGTTTCGGATTCGGGTTTGTGCGGGTCGTTCGGTCACCATGGAGACATGCTCTGGTTGATCCTCGCGCTGGTCGTCTGCGTAGCCCTCGCCTCCGCCGTTCTCGGCATGGTTGCCGTGCCTGCCCGTCGTGAGGGTCGGCCTGTCCTGACCCAGCGTGGCGAACACCTGGTGACCACCGTCTCGCAGACCACTGACAAGGTCGGCACCAAGGCCAAGGGAGCCACCGACGGCGTCGTCAAGACCGTCAAACGGGAGCGCTCGCAAGCCTGACCTGCACATCTTGCGAGTTCGTCTCGCACGATGACCCGGGGGCGACACGCTGTCGGCCCCGTTTGTCATGATGGGCGCGTGGATCAGCTCTGGGAAATCCTTGTCGTTCTGACCGTCGTCCTCCTCGGAGCCGTCGGTCTCGCCGTCGCCTTCCTTCGCGGCAAGGGAGGCAAGACCAAGGAACTGCCGCCGCAGGAGCCGCCGCCCGCAGCGAAGGATGCTCCGCAACGCAAAGCGAACACCTACACGCCGAGCAGCACCGCCAAGATCGACACCAGCAAGGGGTCGACCGCCACCGCGCCGCCGCCGGCGGACACCGACGAGCGCGACGAAGCGCCGGTCCGCTCGGCCGAACCGAAGGAGAAGGTAGCCAACCGCGGCGGCACGGCCGTCGAGGAAGCGCCCGCTCCGGTCGAGCCCGCGCCTGCGCCTCCCACCGAACCGTCGATCGAGGAGCCGGAATCCGCCCGTGGTCGCATGACCCGGTTGAGCTCCCGGATGGCCGCGTCCAACAGCGCCATGGGCAAGGGACTGCTCGGCGCCTTCTCCGGCGGCGGCAAGCTCGACGAGAGCGTGTGGGAAGAGGTCGAGGACATCCTGCTGGGCGCCGACCTCGGAGTCGAAGCCACCACCGAACTCGTCGACAACCTCAAGAAGCGGGTCAAGACCGAAGGGTCCGCAAGCCCAGAGCAGTTGGAGATGTGGCTGCACGAGGAACTGTTGAAGCTCGTCGACCCGACGATGGACCGTCGCATCGCGGCCAGCCGGGTCGGTGACCGTCCCGCCGTCGTGATGGTGGTCGGCGTCAACGGCACCGGCAAGACCACCACGGTCGGCAAGCTCGCGCGCGTCCTGGTTGCCGAGGACAAGGAGGTGCTGCTCGGCGCCGCCGACACCTTCCGCGCCGCAGCGGCCGACCAGCTCGAGACCTGGGGTGCCCGCGTGGGCGTGGCCACCGTCCGCTCCGAGAAGGAGGGCGCCGACCCGGCTGCAGTCGCCTTCGACGCGGTCAAGGCAGGTAAGGACGAGGAGGTCGACGTCGTCATCATCGACACCGCCGGTCGCCTGCACAACAAGGTCGGCCTGATGGACGAGCTGTCGAAGGTGAAGCGAGTCATCGAGAAGCAGAGCCCGATCGATGAGTGCCTGCTGGTGCTCGACGCGACGACGGGTCAGAACGGCATGCGTCAGGCGCAGGTGTTCGCGCAGGCGGTCAACATCACCGGCGTCGTGCTCACCAAGCTCGACGGCACCGCGAAGGGCGGCATCGTGGTGCTCGTACAGCGCGAACTCGGGGTGCCCGTCAAGCTCGTCGGCCTGGGCGAAGGTGCCGACGATCTCGCCCCGTTCGACCCGAAGGCGTTCGTCGACGCCGTCCTCGACTGAGCAGGCGCACGCTGGGTAAGGATGGGCGGGTCTGCCGCAGACCCCGGTCTCGTCGCGACCGGTAAGCCGGTCGAGCAGGTAGACCGACCGCAGGTTCAGTCGTCGTTCCAACTCGTCGCGGGAGTCAGGAGGGCGTGATGATGCGTCCGGGCGCGGAAGGCGCCGCTGCAGTTCGTACGCGGTGTGCGTCTTCCAGGCGCTGAATGCACCGGACGATCCAGACGATCACGGCGCCGGCTGCCTCAACTGCTCGAAGGTGCGCCGGTCACCGGCGACGAGCGGATCGCTCGGCATTCATTCCACAGCGCGGACCCCGAGGGAGCCCGACTGCAACGCCGCCACGCGCCGCGCCGGAGCCCACCGCACCTCGAAAAGGTCCCGGGCGTAGTCGGGCAGCGAAGCGTCGCCCCGCGGTACGGCGCGCAGTAGCCCAGTCTCCCGGACGGGTCGAGGCCGGTCGGACGCGCCAGATAGGCGAACACGTCCCGCGCGTGCGGGCCAGCCTTGAGCACCGGACGGTAGGACGCCCGCACCTCGGCGAGTTCGTCGACGGCGTGTGCGGGGAGACGGGACACCCATGCCAAGTGCGGCCCACGTCGTCTGTGCGACAGAGGTATCGGCCTCGTCGCTCGCCAGCGGCGACCCGCGCTATGATCGCGGCGCAGGACCCATCGGTAACATCAGGTGGGGAACCAATGCCGCCCGTGACACCTCCACAGAGAGACTGCCAATGAGCAACCCGCCTTCGACCATCACCCGGCGCACAATCACCCGCGGCGTCGCTTGGACCGTCCCTGCTGTGACCATCGCAGCGACTGCCCCCAGCCTCGCCGCATCCCCCCGACCCGACTGCTACGTCTTCGACATGTGGTCGTCCAACGGCCGCCAGCCGATCAGCAACAACCTCGACCAGATCAGCGGCTCGGTTCGGTACTCGCCGGAGGGATACCAAGACTGCATCGTCCCCAAGAACAAGCCCTACCCCCCCTACGACATCGTCATCACGGTGACCCTCGACACGTCGGTGTACACGGGGGCGTTCACGTACAGCGGCACGGGCAAAGCGGAGGGGAGCGGCAACGTCGTGACCATCACCCTCCCCTTCGCGGGGAAGAGCCCGGGCTTCAGCCGCCAGTGGACCCTCTCCGCCACGACCCGGCCCGGTGTCACCGCGGAGCAGGCGCAGTTCAAGGCGACGATCCAGGCGGTCACCTACCCCGAGGCGAGGTGGGTCATCATCGAGAAGGTCGACGCCGGGTGGATGACGAACCGCACGCCCAGCTCTTACGTCTACTGAGCATCCCACCGGAGAGTGCCCGACCCTCCCCGGTCGGGCGCTCTTCGGTCTGTTGTGCCCACCCAAGAAGAGGTCGTCCGGGGAACCGGCGCGGGCCGGGCGCGCCTCAATCGTGCGTGCCTGACCGGTCGCATCAGCGCTGCGCGACAGGGGGGGTTCGCGTCAGTCCCGAGGTGCCGCACACCAATGCGTTCCGGGTCTTTCTGGAAGGTTCACCGGCGACCTGCGTGAACGGGTTGTCGGGGCGTTGCAGGAGGACCACTTCGCGCTCGCGTTCGGCTGGCAGGCCACAAATGTCCCCGGCTGGTGTTTCGCCGAGGTGACCGTGGCCCCGCAGATCCTGGACGAGGAACCGGCCTCCCTGGCCGAAGCCCTGGCGGAGCTCGGTCGTGGTTGACCGCTCGCACATCCGGGTCAAGGCGATGCTCATTGCACCCAACGGCGACTTCACTGCACATGCGGTGTCGCTGATGCCGCCCACGACGGAGAACCCCAACGGATACCACCGGCTGATCGGGGGCGGCATCGAGCTCGGCGAGACCCACCACGAAGCAGTGGTCCGAGAGGTGCGGGAGGAACTCGGTGCCGAGGTGCGCGACCTGGTCCTGCTCGGCAGCGTCGAGAGCATCTTCCACATCGATGGCGACCTCGGCCACGAGATCGACTTCGTGTATTCCGGTCGTCTCGACCCGCAGCCGTTATCGGACGGTGCGACGCTGAAGGAGGCGAACGGCGTCGAGTACCCGATCGTGTGGCAGTCGTTCGACGAAGCCGCTGAACAGTTGCCGCTGTACCCGGTGGAAGCAGTCTCACTCGCGCACCGGCTGAAGGCCGTTCGTCGCCCGTGACGAGGGAAGGAAGATCACGATCGGCTCGTCCGACGCGTACGCCGCTGCGTACGCCGCCGGCGTGCGGGCCATGCCTGAAGCGATCGGGCAGGAGGCTGAGCAGTTCGTTACGCGGGTCGGTGGGAGAGCGCACGTCCTGTAGATCGGGTCGGGTGCTGGCCGGGACGCCGATCCGCTCGAAAGTTGGGGCGTTCTCGTCGGGCGAACGGACATCACGCCGGTATTCGTTCACGCCATGTGGGAGGGCGGCCACACCGCGCGTGTGGTCGACCCACTCACGGTGAATGTGGTTGTGCCCCAGCTCGTCTTACCGTGGTTTCGGCGCGCACGCCTTCGTTCCTCAGGCGTTCGGCTCAACCAGCGGTGAGTGCGGCTCTGTCGTGGCGCTCGGCTGGTGGTCACAACCTGATGTGCCTGGCGGCCACCGCGATTCGTCGTGTCTGGTGGCGAAGCGGACTCAGCCGCGGCCGTTGCAGGGTCACCCCGAGATCGGCGGCGATCCATTCGACGACCTCGTCGAGCGACCGCGAGGTGTTGTCGACATGTACACCGAACTCATCACGAGTCAGCGCGGTCAGGCAGCGGTCGAGCTGCTGCAGTCCCCAGGTCTCATCACGGCCGAGGATTCGTCCAAGCACGTACCCGGAGCGCAGCTTCAATCGGCGTTCCAGTTCGGCTCGTGACGTGAGCAGCGCATAGTGCCGCACGCCGACTCCCGCCGACCGAAGACCGTCGACGATCTCCTCGAAGTAGTCGTTTCGTACCAGCGTCATCGGCACGAAGACCGGACCGGCCGTGCGACGAGATCCCTCGATCAGGCTGTCGCGCACCATGATTCGCCACAAAGGAAGGTCCTGGAAGTCGCCGTCCGAGGCGGGCAGTGTCTTGCGCAGCGCGAACCCCAGCAACTCCGGGTCGGCGACGTGCGACCCGGGGAGCCGGCGCTGAAGCTCGTGCGCGGTGTGGGTCTTACCGGCGCCGAAGGCACCGTTGATCCAGACGATCATCGCGCCGTGCCTGCTGGGGAAAGTTGCTCGTGCGTCAGCCGGTCGTCTGCGACGAGGGGATCGTTCAACATCCAGCGGACGGCAGTGACACCCGCGTCTCCGACACGCAGCGCGGTCGCTGATCTGGCTGAGCCCCAATCGATTCCGAACAGGGCGCGGGCATAAGGCGGGAGCGACGCGAGTGCGCCGTTGAACAGCGCCGCATATCCGAGGAGTCCGGTGCGATCCAGGCCGGCGGGTCGGCGTAGGTAGGTCAGTACGTCCAGAGCGTCAGGGCCCGCCTCCAGCAGCGGACGGTAGGAGGCGAGGACGTCGGTGAGTTCGGCTTCCGAGCGCGGGGCAGCAGGCACACCGATGCCCTCGGCGGCGCGGGCGGTCTGCGCGACGTAACGGTCGGCGTCCAGCGGATCCGCGTGGCCGAAGCGGCGGTAGGCGTCCAAGAAGCTGTCGATCTCGGCGCAGTGCACCCACAGCAGCAGATCGGGATCGCTCGCGGTGTAGTGCCGACCGTTCGGTGCGACCCCGGTGATCATCGAGTGCACCTTCGTCACCCGTGCCATCAGCCGCTCGGCATCCGGCACCGGTCCGTAGGTGGTCATCGAGATGAAGGTGCTGATCTGCTGCAACCGACCCCATGGATCCTCGCGGTAGGTGGAGTTCTGGGCGACTCCCGCCATCGCGACCGGGTGCAGGGCCTGGAGCAGCAGGGCACGCAGGCCGCCGAGGAACATCGAAGCGTTCGCATGAACCTGCCAGATCGGGTCGTCCGGGGTGAACCAGCGCGGCCCAGGCGCTCCCCAGATCGTGCGAGCCCGGGCGGTCGCGTCCGCGCCGCCGGTACGCGAGCGCAGGTCGAGTGCCGCCTTGTGGCGCACCTCGTCGTGCACCCTGATGACGGCCTGCCACGGGGGACCCATGGGTCCCAGTATCGGTACTGAGCCGTGAAACGAGGTGTTTACGGGGCCGCGGAACATGTCACATGGACGAAACATGACGACGCATCGGGCGAAACCGCAGCCGCACAAGGTAGTTCGTCATGAACACCTACACCGCCCTGACGCAGGTCGCGGCGACGACACCACTCGACACGGGCAACACGGCCTGGATGTTGATGGCGGCGTCACTCGTCCTGTTCATGACCATCCCAGGCTTGGCGCTCTTCTACGGCGGTCTCGGCCGTTCCAAGGGCGTCCTCAACATGATGATGATGTCGTTCGGTTCCTTCGGGCTCATCGGCATCCTGTACGTGCTGTACGGCTACTCGATGTCGTTCGGCACCAAGGACATCGGCGGCCTGTTCGCCGGGCCCTTCGAGTTCTTCGGCCTCAAAGGCTTGATCCCCGGTGAGCCGGGCGCCGAGACGATCACCAGCGCCGGCATCCCGGCCCTCGTCTTCGTCGGCTTCCAGTTCACCTTCGCCGCCATCACCGTCGCCCTGATCAGTGGTGCGATCGCCGACCGCGTGAAGTTCAGCACCTGGATGGTGTTCAGCGCCCTCTGGGTCACGCTTGCCTACTTCCCGCTCGCCCACATGGTGTGGGGTGGGGGATTGCTGTCTGGTTCGGAGAGCGGCATTGCGGCCAAGCTGTTCGGCACCACCGACGGTGCGGCCACGGTCGTGCCGATCGACTTCGCCGGCGGCACCGTCGTCCACATCAACGCCGGTATGGCCGGCCTGGTGCTCGCCGTACTCGTCGGCAAGCGCATCGGGTTCGGACGCCAGCCGATGCGTCCGCACAACGTTCCGTTGGTCATGCTCGGTGCCGGAATCCTGTGGTTCGGCTGGTTCGGTTTCAACGCAGGCTCCGCGCTCGGCGCGAACGAGTCCGCCGGTCTCGCATGGATCAACACGACCGTCGCCACCTGCGCTGCGGTGCTCGGCTGGCTCCTGATCGAGAAGGTCCGTGAGGGCCACATGACCTCCGTCGGTGGTGCGTCCGGTGTCGTGGCCGGTCTGGTCGCCATCACCCCGGCCTGCGGCAACGTGACCCCGCTCGGCGCCATCGGCATCGGCCTGATCGCCGGAGCACTCGCGGCACTCGCGGTCGGCCTGAAGTACAAGTTCGGGTACGACGACTCGCTCGACGTCGTCGGCGTCCACCTGGTCGCCGGTCTGTGGGGCACGGTCGCCCTGGGCATCTTCGCCCGCGGCACTGGCCTTGCCTACGGGGAGTGGAAGCAGCTCGTCGTCCAGATCGTCATCGCGCTGGTCGCCCTCGTCTACACCGCCGTCATCACCTTCGTCATCGGCTTCGCACTGAAGAAGACGATGGGTTGGAGGATCGACGAGGACGACGAGATCGCCGGAATCGACACTGCCGAACACGCTGAATCTGCTTACGATCTGGTCGGATTCGGCAGCGGCAACCGCATCGGGCAGAGCCGTCCGGACAAGGACGCTCGCCACCACAACGAAACGCAGAAGGCAGGAGCGCAGGCATGAAGCTCGTCACCGCCATCATCAAACCCTTCAAGCTCGATGAGGTGAAGGAAGCCCTCGAGGCGTACGGCGTCGCCGGGATGACGATCAGTGAGTCCAGCGGTTACGGCCGCCAGCGCGGGCACAGTGAGGTCTACCGTGGCGCGGAGTACACCGTCGACTTCGTCTCCAAGCTGCGCATCGAGGTGCTCGTGGAGGACATGGATGCCCACAGCGTTGTCGAGGTGATCGTGAAGTCCGCCCAAACCGGACGGATCGGTGACGGCAAGGTGTGGATCATGCCGGTCGAGGACATCGTCCGCGTGCGCACCGGCGAACGCGGCGAAGCAGCCTTGTGAGACCTCCGGGTGGCCCGCGTCCCCCAGCGCGGGCCACCCGGTGAACACTTGCTTCAGGGAGGGAAGGCACATGAGCAACGACCACGCGGCCAAGCGCCTCGATCTGGCCGACACCCGGTCGTTCCATCAGGCCGGCTCCGGACCGGTCCGAAGGCAGCGGCTCGGCGCCTACACCCAGACCGTGCTCGCGGACCTGTGGGACGCCGCCACCCAGCCCTACGGCAACCGCACCGCGGACGGCATCGCGCTCGCCGCAGTCGGCAGCCTCGGCCGCGGCGACGCCGGACCACTGAGCGACTACGACTTGATCCTGGTCCACGACGGGCGGACGGTCGGCGCGGGTGACGTGGCAGCGATCGCCGAATCCATCTGGTATCCGTTGTGGGACAACGGGATCCGTCTCGATCACAGCGTCCGGACCTTGAGGGAGTGCCGGACGGTCGCCTCCGGTGACCTCAGCGCTGCGATCGGCATGCTCGACATCGAATGGATCGCAGGGGACCCGGTGCTGGTGGCCGGTGTCCGGCACGGCATCGCTCACGACTGGCGCTCCAACGCCCGCACCAGACTGCCCGAGGTCATCGAATCGCTGCGTGCACGACACGACCGTCAAGGCAACCTCGCCAGTTCGCTCGAGCCGGACATCAAGGAAGGTCGCGGTGGTCTACGCGACATGACCGTGCTCCGTGCGCTCGCCGGAGCCTGGCTCGCCGACCGTCCCCACGGCGACGTCGACGAGGCGTACGCGCGACTGCTCGACGTGCGGGACGCGTTGCATGTCGCGACCGGGCGCGGGCGCGAGAAGCTGCACCTCGAGGACCAGGACGCCGTCGCAGCCCTGCTCGGACGCCCCGACAGCGACTCGCTCCTGGTGACCGTCGCCGATTCCGGCCGCCGGATCAGCCACTCACTGGAGGAGACGCTGCGCCGCGCCGGTCAGAGCCAACGGGCGCGCGTGCTGCGTGTCGGCCCGCGGCGCCCGATCCTCAACCCACTCGGATACGGACTCTACGAGCACGACGGTGAGGTCGTGCTCGGCCCGAATCACCGCTCGACCCAACCGGATCACCTGCTGCTGATGCGCGCCGCACGAGCAGCGGCACGATCTCGAATCCCGTTGTCGCCCACGACGATCGACAACCTGTCGCGTGACCTCGCGCCCTTGCCGACTCCGTGGCCGACGGAGGTCCGGGACGCCTTCCTCGACCTGCTCGCGACGGGCCCCGGTCTGGTGCAGGTGTGGGAGACGCTCGACCTCGCCGGCATCATCGACCAGTGGATCCCCGAGTGGAAAGCCGTGCGCAGCAGACCGCAGCGCAACTCCGTCCATCGCTTCACCGTCGACCGGCACCTCATCGAGACGGTCGTGCAGGCCTACGAACGTCGCGCCGATGTCGCCCGTCCAGATGTCCTGCTGCTGTCGGCTCTGCTGCACGACATCGGCAAGATCGCCGGAGTGCTCGACCACGCTGCGGAAGGTGCACCGGTCGCAGCGACGATCGCCCGCCGCATCGGTCTGGGAGATCGTGAGGTGGCCGACCTCGAACTGCTGGTGCGTGAGCACCTCACGCTCATCGATCTCGCCACCCGCCGTGACCCGCGTGACCCCGCGACCGTCGCCGCTCTCACGAAGGCGGTGGACGACCGGCTCGATCTGTTCGAGCAACTGCGCGCGCTCACCGAGGCGGACGCCCTCGCGGCCGGACCCAAGGCATGGACGGGTTGGCGTTCGGGGCTGGTGATCGAACTGTCCGACCAGGTGCGTGGCGCCCTCACCGCGCGTCCGACCCTGGAGCCGGAGGAGGACCCGGCGACCGAGATCGTCACCGATGCGATGCCGTCGCTGCAGATGGGGGAGCCGTATGTCCGTGTCGAATCGACGCCGGGCGGTGCGCAGATCCTGATCGCCGACCGCGACCGGCTCGGCCTGTTCGCGGACTCGGCCGGCCTCCTGGCGGCGACCGGGGTTGTGGTGCGCGCTGCCCGCGTCCGCACGATCGACGACGTGGCGGTGAACACCTGGCAGATCGAGTCCCCCTTCGGTGATCTCCCGGCCGAACATGACCTGGTCCGTGGTTTGAGTCAGCTCGCATCCGGCGACTCGTCACCGCTGCGGGCTCTCGAGCGACGGCGGCGGGCGCCGTTCCCGCTGGGTTCGCCACCGCCGCGCGCAACGGTCATTCCGGGCGCGTCCGACACGGCGACCGTGGTGGAGGTCCGGTGCCCCGACCGTCCAGGCCTGCTGCGCGACATCGGTCTGGCCTTCACGAAGGCCGGAATGGCGGTGCGTTCGGCCCATGTGGCGACCTACGCCGGCCAGACCCTCGACACGTTCTATGTGACGGCTGCCGACGGACGACCGCTCGAACCACCAGCTGCGGCAGCACTGATCGGATCCGTCATCGACGCGATGCAGGCCTGACCAGGGCTCGGCCGCCGAAGCCACCTATGCGGACGGTGATGCGCGGATTCGACCAAGGCGCTCGACCGATTACCCTTGTGCGGTGTTCAACAGCCTGAGTGACCGCCTCACAGCCACCTTCAAGAACATCCGTGGCAAGGGTCGACTGACCGAGTCCGACATCAACGCCACCATCCGTGACATCCGGATGGCGTTGATCGACGCCGACGTCGCGACCGCCGTGGTGCGCGAGTTCACCGGACGCGTCCGCGAGCGTGCGCTCGGAGCCGAGGTCAGCGCGGCGCTGAACCCGGGTCAGCAGGTCGTGAAGATCGTCAATGAGGAACTCATCGCGATCCTCGGCGGCGAGACCCGCAATCTCAACATGGCCAAGACCGGCCCGACCGTCATCATGCTGGCCGGTCTGCAGGGTTCGGGTAAGACGACCTTCGCCGGCAAACTCGCCCGTCACCTGCGCGACAAGGGCCACTTCCCGCTGCTGGTCGCCGCCGACCTGCAGCGTCCGAACGCCGTCCGTCAGCTCGAGGTCGTTGCCGAACGCGCCGGAGTGCCGTGCTTCGCTCCCGAGCGCGGCAACGAGGGCGGCCACGACGCGACCACCGAATCCGGTGAAGGCACGCGCAGCTTCGGCGACCCGGTCTGGGTGGCACGCGCCGGCATCGGCCAGGCGAAGGTGCGCCAGTACGACGTCGTGATCGTCGACACCGCCGGACGCCTTGCCGTCGACGAGAGTCTGATGCAGCAGGCCCGTGACATCCGTGACGCGATCGAGCCGGACGAGGTGCTGTTCGTCATCGACGCGATGATCGGTCAGGCCGCGATCGAGACGGCGCTCGCGTTCAGCAAGGGTGTCGACTTCACCGGTGTCGTGCTGTCGAAGCTGGACGGTGACGCCCGCGGTGGTGCGGCGCTGTCGGTCGCGACCGTCACCGGTAAGCCGATCCTGTACTCCTCCATCGGCGAGGGTGTGAAGGACATTGAGGTCTTCCACCCCGACCGCATGGCCTCGCGCATCCTCGACATGGGGGACGTGCTCACCCTCATCGAGCAGGCCGAGCGGGCGTTCGACCGTGGTCAGGCCGCGGCGATGGCCAAGAAGTTCATGGACGAGGAGGACTTCACCTTCGACGACTTCCTGCAGCAGATGCAGGCGGTCAAGAAGATGGGCAACCTCAAGTCGATCCTGGGCATGATGCCGGGCATGGCGCAGATGCGCGACCAACTGAACTCGCTCGACGAGCGTGAGTTCGACCGGGTCGAGGCGATGGTGCGCTCGATGACCCCCTTCGAGCGCACTCACCCCAAGCAGATCAACGGTTCGCGGCGCGCGCGTATCGCCAAGGGTTCGGGCGTCACGGTGTCCGAGGTCAACCAGCTGCTGGAACGCTTCGGTCAGGCGCAGAAGATGATGCGCCAGATGCGCAAGGGCGGTGGGATGCCAGGGATGCCGGGCATGCCAGGGATGCCCGGCATGGCCGGTGGTGGCGGCAAGCGGGCCAAGCAGCAACCGAAGAAGAAGGGTAAGTCGGGCAACCCGGCCAAGCGTGCCCAGGAAGAAGCAGCACTCGCGCAACGGCAATCGGAGGCTCGCGAGAAGGCCTTCGGCGGCGCGTTCGGGCAGCAGGACGAACCGGACATGAGCAACCTCAAGCTCCCCAAGGGCTTCGAAAAGTTCCTCGGCCCGGGTGCCGACAAGGACTGAGCGCGTCCTAGGTCGGGCCACCGGCCCGGCGCCTGTTGCGCGGCAAAGGCGCGAGCGCAGGGACGGACGGCAACGGCGGGTGGGTCGGCACGGTCCAACGGCGTGATCTGCCGTCCGAACCGATCCAGTCGATGCGTTCGATCACACTGATCACTGCGCCGTCCTTGGAGTAGTCCAGCGGATCGACGGCAGAGTCCGCGGTCAGCACCGTGTAGCCGCTCTCCTGAAGCACGTTGATCTCGATCACGGCATCGCGGAACAGGTGGGTCGGGGCGGCTTTCACCGTGTGCGCCCCGCGTGGCAGCATCGCGATGAATCCCCACCCGCGATGGCCGAACTGGACGTCCATGGTCTCGGGTTGGTCGCCACCCACGATCGACATACTCATCATGTGGTCCTCGTCCAGGAATCCCCACATTCCCGCGCGAGTGAACACGTACACCGTTTGATTTTGTTGCGTGACAACGAAGCTCGCGTTCTCTCCGTCGGACAGAGTGATCCTTTGACTGGCGGTGCGCCACATGAGGCCCTGCACCCCTTCGAGCGGACCGAGGTGCCGCCCGGCAGCGAAGGTCGCGTGGTCACGAAGTTCCAGCCCTACCATTTCGGATTCGCCGCTGACGCTTCCGGACGCAACGACCCAGGCCAGGTCGGTGTCTGCCGGTACCTTGCCGACGACGAGAGTCTGAGGCTGTGTCGGTTGGTCGTCGCCTAACCGATAGGGCGGAAGTGCTGAGGCGTAGCACCCCCACGGGGTGCGAACGAAGGGCGCGCGACGCCCGTCCAACTGCGCGACAGGTCGGTCGTCGGACATCGCCAGCCGGAGCTCGACGTCCTTGGTCCCCTGCATCCAGCCCGACGCGAGAAACGGCGCCACGCCGTCCGGTGGGTTCTTCATGGTGCGAAGCCAGACGAAAAGCAGTCCACTGCTGCGCGGCTTGAACGGCACGGCCGACTCGTCAAGGCGGGCAAGGCCCTCGTACGGTCGGCCCATCCACCACGCACCGACTCCGACGGCGACTGCCGCGCTCGCACCCAGCAGTGAGATGAGCACGCGTCGTCTGCTCGTGCTGGTCTCCCGGTTTGCCAGCCCGGCAATCCGCTCGTGATCAGCGGCTTGTGCGGGACAGGGAACGTCGTCGAACGGCAGACCGGCGAGATCTGTCGTCCGGCTCCGCAACGCGGTCAGCCCTCTGTCGCTGTGCTGCTCGGCGGAGTCGGGGGTGCCGCCCACGATGCCGGCGACCTGCCAGGTCGAGAGGTTCGCATATCGGTGCAGGACGAGGCGGATCCGATCCTTCATGGGGACGCTCTCGAACGCGACCTCGGCTTCCCTGCGCCGCAACTGGATTCGGTCCATGCCTGGCTCGTCGGCCGCCTGCGTAGCGGGCTTGCTCTCGGCGGCTGTGTCGGATTCCTTGATGGCGCGGACGAGCTCGTGGAAAACATGCTGGACCGGCTGTTCCTCACCGCCGCGCGTCCAGTGTCTGCTCGTGCGGGCCAGCGCGATTTCGGTGACCTCGGTGGCTCGGTGCCGATCGGTGGTGATGAGCCACGCTGCTCGCAGCAGATCGGCCTCGACTACGGAAGCAAACTCGTCGAAGGTGCGGGTGGTGCGGGGCCGTCCGTCCGACGACGCTGTCATTGCGTCATTATGCGCCGGTGTGCCGCTCAGTGACAGAGGTCGGGCGAAACACGCAGCGTTAGGCTGTCGCCGTTCGAACCACGTCGATCAGGAGAACCGTGTCGCCCCGTCTGCACACCACGTCCGTCGGCTCGCAGGGTCCGCGAATCGCCTTCCTGCACGGGCTGTTCGGTCAGGGCAAGAACTGGAACCAGATCGCCAAAGCTCTCGGTGACCAGTACCGGTCGACCTTGATCGACCTGCCGAACCATGGACGGTCGACCTGGACCCAGGACTTCTCGTACCAAGCGATGGCCGACGCCGTTGCCGAGGAACTCGACCGATCGGCACCGGGGGAGCAGTGGATCGTTCTCGGCCACTCGATGGGTGGAAAGACCGCGATGCTGCTGGCGTTGCAGCACCCGGAACTCGTGAAGCGACTGATCGTCGTCGACATCTCGCCGGTCTCCTACGGTGGGCTCACCACCTTCGACGATTACGTCGAGGGCATGCAGGCGATGGACCTCGGCCGCATCGAGAACCGGTCGGACGCCGACCGCACTGCCCAGGAATGGGTCGACGATGCGGGTGTACGCGCTTTTCTCCTGCAGAACCTGCGCCGCGAGGACGACGGTTGGCGCTGGCAGATGAACCTCGACCTGATCGCCCGCTCACTGGCGGATCTGGGGGGATGGCCGCAGGACGTCGCGTCCGCTGCCCAGCCGTACGAAGGGCCCACCCTATGGGTGGCAGGCAGTGACTCGGGTTACGTGCAGCCGCGCAACACCGACGCGATGAGGGCGTTGTTTCCACGCGTCCGGTTGGTGACCATCAAGGACGTGGGCCACTGGCCGCACTCTCAGAAGCCGGACGTCTTCTTGAGCACGATCCGCCCTTTCCTCGCAGCCGACCGGGACTGAGAACAATGTGCTCGATCGCCGATCCCTTTCCCGCACTTGGGATTTCGCCGACGCCAAGCAGACAGCGCGAACGTTCGCTGGACTGAGGGGTTGCCCCGCCCGATAGTGTCAGGACATGAGCGCCGTCCTGCACGTGAAGGGCCAGATCCTGGTCTCCGAGACCGGGGTTCGTGACGAACTCTGGGTGGTCGACGGACGGGTGACCTTCAACCGGCCGCTGTCCGGCGACGTCGACACCGTGTCGGGCTATGTCCTTCCGGGGCTGGTCGACGCGCACTGTCACGTCGGTCTCGAGGCGACCGGTGGGGTGACGCAGGAGCGGGCCGAGGAACACGCGATCACCGATCGGACGGCGGGCGCTCTGCTGCTGCGGGACGCCGGCTCACCGGTCGACACGCACTGGATGGACGAGCGCGACGACCTGCCGCGCATCATCCGGGCCGGCCGCCACATCGCTCGCACGAAGCGCTACATCCGCAACTTCGCGCACGAGATCGAACCCGAAGACCTCGTCGCCTACGTCCGCCAGGAAGCTCGGCGCGGCGACGGGTGGGTCAAGCTCGTCGGTGACTGGATCGACCGCGACCGCGGTGACCTCGCGCCGTGCTGGCCACGTGAAGCGCTGAAGGCGGCGATCGACGCAGCGCACGAGGAAGGCGCACGGGTCACCGCGCACTGCTTCGGCGAGGAGTCGCTGCTCGACTTCGCCGCAGCCGGCACCGACTGCATCGAACATGCCACCGGTCTCACCACCGAGAGCATCGATCAGTTTGCGGCTCAAGGGATTTCGATCGTCCCGACGCTGGTGAACATCGAGAACTTCCCGAAGTTCGCCGAGGCCGGTGAGGCTAAGTTCCCCAAGTACGCCGCACACATGCGCGACCTGTACGACCGCCGGTTCGAGACGGTCGCCGCCGCCCACGAGGCCGGCGTCAAGATCTACGTCGGCACGGACGCGGGCGGGCAATTGCCGCACGGACTCGTCGGCGACGAAGTGGCCGAGTTCGTGAAGGCGGGCATGACCAACCTCGAAGCGTTGAGCGCCGCGACCTGGGGGGCGAGAGCCTGGCTGGAGCGTCCGGGCATCGAGGAAGGCCAGAGCGCCGACTTCGTGGTCTACGCGTCCGACCCACGCGAGGACGTCGGCGTGCTCAAGGACCCGCAGCAGGTCGTGTTGCGCGGTCAGGTCGTCTGACTCCCCATGTCTGGTCCCTTGCCGCCTCTGCGAGCGGACGGAGAGCGGGTGTGGGTCGCGACCGTGCACGAGGCTGACGTCGTCCCGTACATGCGGGCCGTTGCCCGCTCGGCCGAGCGAATCCGTGAGTGGAACCCGGTCGACCCGGGCGACCTCGCCGGGCAACTCGAGCGCCAGAGTTCGGTTCACCGTACATTCGT
The DNA here is from genome assembly GCF_054778255.1 of Yimella radicis. Lineage (NCBI taxonomy): Bacteria > Bacillati > Actinomycetota > Actinomycetes > Micrococcales > Dermacoccaceae > Yimella > Yimella radicis. The sequence goes on along the minus strand of NZ_BAAGZR010000001.1, from coordinate 134,946 downwards.
CATCCACGCCCGCAAACCCGTCGGCGATCACGCGATCGTCGGAATCGTCAATGTCTCCAACCTAATTCGCGGACGATTCCAATCGGCGACGATGGGCTACAACTCCTACGACCCGTACGCCGGCACGGGCCTGTTCGCCGAGGGTATGCGCGTCCTGCTCGGTCTTGTCTTCACCGCCGAGCCCTACGGAATGGGTCTGCATCGCCTCGAAGCGAACGTGCAACCGGCCAACGTCCGGTCGGCAGGTCTGTTGCGGTCCATCGGTTTTCGGCGTGAACGGCACATGAAGCGGATGCTCTGGCTCGAGGGCGCGGGCAGACCGGCGAGTTGGCGCGACCACGACTCGTACGCGATCACCGCTGAGGAACATCCCGTCGCGTACCGGCCCAACGACCATCCAAGGGTCACCGTGGTCGTGGAGTCCGCAGGTGGGCCGTCTCCGACGGCCCGGGACCTGGCGTGCGAACTCGGCGTCCCCGTCCTGTCCGACGCAGTGCTCAGTCCGGAGCAGACGGCGGCGGTACTGGCCGACGCGGCTGGGGGAGCGGTGCTTGAGATCGGCTCGGGCACAACGGGATCCGCCGTCGTCGACGAAATCCTACGAAGGGCAGACGTTCAGTCCGAGCGAGTGTTGTTCGTCCATGCAGGCGCCACCGGTCCCGCCGCCATCGCACGAATTGCGCTTGAGGCCCGCGCCCTCGCTCTCGGTTGAACAACGCGAAAGTCCGCGGATCCGGCGAGTTGACCTCGCAGATCCGCGGACTTTCGCGGTCGTGTGTCAGGCGGCCGAACCGGCCTTCGCCGAGCTGTCGACCATCTCCGACTGGCGGATGTCTTCCTTGTCGATCGGTCCGCTGATCCGCAGCGGACGGTCGATCAGGTATCGCACGTACGCGTAGGTGGTGAAGAAGCCCGGCAGGTAGTCGCCGAACGCGGTCTCCTCCAGCACACCGCGGGCCTGCTGGTAGCGCTCGGTGTGTCGGTCGTCCAAGCCGCGGGTCAGTTTGGTCATCTCCTCGTCGACCACCCGGTCGAGCAGGTCACGCGTCACGAACGGACCCTCGGCCAACTGCGACTCGTGGAACAGCCACTGCCACAACTGGGCTCGGCTGATCTCGACCGTTGCCGCGTCCTCCATCAGAGTGTCGATCGCGACCGCGCCACGTCCACCGATCCACGAGGCGAGGTAGCGAAGCGCGACCGAGACGTTGGTGCGCACACCCTGCAGGCTGATCGTCTGCTGCACGCCGTCGAGCGAGATGAGATCGTCCGCAGTCACCTGCACGTCGCGCTGGACATCACGCTGGTCGTGCTTGGTGCCGAGGACGGCCGCGTACGCGGTCCGGCAGGTCTCGACCAGCGCCGGGTGAGCGACCCATGAACCGTCGAAGCCCTCAGCAGCCTCGCGCTCCTTCTCCGCCCGGACGACGTTGAGCGCGCGCAGGCGGCGCTCCTCGTCCTGCAGCGTCGGATTGACCGCGGCCGGGCCACCGATGGCGTGCGCGCCGCGCTTGTGACAGGTCGAGACCAGCAACGAGGTGTACGCCCGCATGAACGGGGTGGTCATCGTGATCTTGTCGCGGTCGGGGAGCACGAACTCCTCGCCGCGGTGAGCGAAGGTGCGCACGTAGCTGAAGATGTAGTCCCAGCGTCCGGCATTGAGGCCCGAGCAGTGCTCGCGCAGTTCGTAGAGGATCTCCTCCATCTCGAACGCCGCGGTGATCGTCTCGATGAGCACGGTCGCGCGGATAGTGCCCTGCGGGATGCCGAGTTCGTTCTGCGCGAAGACGAAGACGTCGTTCCACAGGCGGGCCTCGTGGTGGTTCTCGATCTTCGGCAGGTAGAAGTACGGACCGGCACCGAGGTCGATCAGCTTCTGGGCGTTGTGGAAGAAGTACAAACCGAAGTCGACCAATGAAGCCGACATCGGACGCGAGTCCACGGCGAGGTGCTTCTCGCACAGGTGCCACCCACGCGGACGCATGATCAGGGTCGGACGGTGTTCACCGACGGACAGGCGCTCGCCGTTGGACTCGTCGTAGCTCAGCTGGCCCCGCACCGCGTCGAACAGGTTGAGCTGACCCTGGACGAGGTTCTTCCAGGACGGCGCGGTGGCATCCTCGAGGTCGGCGAGCCAGATGTCGGCGCCGGAGTTGAGGGCGTGGACGGCCATCTTGCGGTTGGCCGGGGAAACCAACTCGCACCGGCGGTCCTCCAGGCCCGGTGCCGGATCGGCGACCCGCCACGAGGTGTCCTCGCGGATGGACGCGGTCTCGGGCAGGAAGTCGAGGTTTGCGCCCTGGCTGATCCGGCGTGAGTGCTGACGACGTGCCTGGAGCAACTCGGCCCGGCGGCCGGCGAACTCGGCGTCGAGCTTGGCTACGAACGCAAGGGCCTCGGGGGTGACGATCTCGTCGAAGCGGGGGTGCATGGTTCCACGCACCGTCGGGGTGCCGTTGGGTCGATTCATGACGTGCCTCCTTCAGGGGCCCCGGCTCTGTGCCGGCTGGTTCTGACTCGCGGGTTGCGTTGTGCTGATTGAGAACTCGGGCTCCTGCGACCGGAGCCAGTTGACCGCAGGAGCCCGAGTGGTACTAGGTGGTGCTCACTTGTGGAACTGAGCGGTCTCCGTGGAGTCCTTGAGCGCGGTGGTGGAGCTGTCCGGGTTCAAGGCGGTGGAGATCATGTCGAAGTAGCCGGTGCCGACCTCGCGCTGGTGACGCGTGGCGGTGTAGCCGCGCTCCTCCGATGCGAACTCGCGCTCCTGCAGCTCGACGTAGGCCGACATCTGGTTGCGGGCGTAGCCGTGGGCCAGGTCGAACATCGAGTAGTTGAGCGCGTGGAAGCCGGCCAGGGTGATGAACTGGAACTTGAAGCCCATCGCACCCAGTTCACGCTGGAACTTCGCGATCGTCGCGTCGTCCAGGTGCTTCTTCCAGTTGAAGCTCGGCGAGCAGTTGTACGCCAGCATCTGGTCGGGGAAGTCGGCCTTGACCGCTTCGGCGAACTTGCGAGCAAGCTCCAGGTCAGGCGTGCCGGTCTCCATCCAGATGAGGTCGGAGTAGGGCGCGTACGCCTTGGCGCGGGCGATGCACGGCTCGATGCCGTTGCGCACCTTGTAGAAGCCTTCTCCGGTGCGTTCGCCGGTCAGGAATTCCTTGTCACGGTCGTCGACGTCGGTCGTGATGAGCGTCGCGGCCTCGGCGTCTGTGCGGGCGATGACCACGCTCGGCACGCCCGCGACGTCCGCGGCGAGGCGAGCGGCGTTGAGGGTGCGCACGTGCTGCTGGGTCGGGATGAGCACCTTGCCACCGAGGTGACCGCACTTCTTCTCGGAGGCCAGCTGGTCCTCCCAGTGCACACCGGACGCGCCGGCGGCGATCATGGCCTTCATCAGCTCGTACGCGTTCAGCGGTCCACCGAAGCCGGCCTCGGCGTCGGCGACGATCGGCACGACCCACTCGTCGACGGTCTTGATGCCCTCGGAGTGCTCGATCTGGTCGGCGCGCAGCAGCGCGTTGTTGATGCGCTGGACGACGGACGGCACCGAGTTGGCCGGGTAGAGCGACTGGTCGGGGTAGGTGTGGCCGGAGAGGTTGGCGTCACCGGCGACCTGCCAACCCGACAGGTAGATGGCCTTGAGGCCGGCCTTCACCTGCTGGACGGCCTGGTTTCCGGTCAGGGCGCCGAGGGCGTTGACGAAGTCCTCGGTGTGCAGCTTCTCCCAGAGCTGCTCGGAGCCACGCCGCGCGAGCGTGTACTCGATGGGGAAGGAGCCACGCAGCTTGACGACGTCTTCCGCGGTGTAATCGCGGTCGATGCCCTTCCAGCGCTCGTTGGTCTCCCAGTCCTTGGCCAGCTCTTCGGCGGACAGTTGCTTGTGGTCGGTCATGGCTCCTCATTCGTTCGGTGGAATACTTGCTGCATCTCGATTCTTGACCCGCCTGACGCGAAAGTAACCGGGTTGCCGATGTAAATATCCACGAATTTTTATGTAGCATGCAGCCATGACGTCTGTTTCGAGTGACCTACGTCGCACCGCCTCCAAGGGTCGCGCCAGGGTGGGGCGTATGAACTCCGTTGCCGCAATCGGCCGCCTCACCGAGCCCGAGGCGCCGGGAGAACAGGTCGATCTCGACAGCGCTGCCCCCGACCCGCTGACCATCGGACGCCGGGTGCGGCACGTGCGCCAGGAGGCGGGCCGCACGCTCGGTGACGTCGCCGACGCGATCGGCATCTCGGCGTCCGCGTTGTCGCTGATCGAGACAGGCAAGCGTGAGCCGCGGTTGTCGGTCCTGGCGGCTCTGGCCAAGGTGCTGGACGCGTCCGTGCAGGACTTCCTGACAGCAACTCCGCCGAGCCGGCGCGCGGCCCTGGAGATTCGGCTGGAGAAGGCGCAGCGTGCCGAGAGTTACGAGTCGCTCGGTCTGCCGAAGGTGAAGATCGGTCCGCGGCTGCCGATGGAGGCGCTCGAAGCCCTCGTCGGAATGCATGAGGCGATGGCATCGGCGCAGGCCGATCAGGCGGCCACACCCGAACATGCACGCCGGGCCAACGGTGAGCTGCGCGAGCGGATGCGCTCGGCCGACAACTACTTCGGTGAACTCGAGAACGAAGCCGCCCAGTTGCTGAAGTCGATCAACCACCCGGGTGGTCCGATCAGTCGCGCCGCGATCGACCGGATCGCGGGGCACCTCGGCTACAAACTCGTGCACACGTCCGACCTGCCGACGTCCACCCGGTCCGTCAGCGACCTGCGCAACAAGCGCATCTACCTGCCGCAACCCGAAGCGGGGCAACACGATTCACGCTCGCTGGCGATGCAAGCGGTCGGCCACCTCGTCCTCGGGCACCGTCCCCCGGCCGACTACTCGGAGTTCTTGTCGCAACGCGTCGAGATCAACTACTTCGCCGCCGCGCTGCTCATGCCGCAGAAGGACACCGTCTCCCTCCTGCGATCGGCCAAGACCGCGAAGGACATCGCGATCGAGGACCTGCGTGACGCGTTCGCGGTGTCGTACGAGACCGCAGCTCACCGCTTCACCAACCTGGCGACCAAGCACCTCGACATTCCGGTGCATTTCATGCGTATCTCCCAGGACGGTGTCATCTACAAGGCGTACGAGAACGATGGCATCGTCTTCCCGTCCGACACGACGGGTGCGATCGAGGGGCAGCGGGTGTGCCGCCAGTGGACCGCGCGCCGCGTCTTCGAGCAGCCTGATCTCACGAAGGCCTACCAGGCGTACACCGACACCCGTTCGGGCACGTACTGGTGCACCGCCGTCGTCGACCGCACGCCGGCCGGATCGTTCTCGGTCAACGTCGGTGTGCCGTATCAGCACGTGAAGTGGATGCGCGGCCGCGACACCCAGGAGCGGTCGAAGTCGCGCTGCCCCGATCCTTCGTGCTGCCTGCAGCCGCCCACCGACCTCGCCGGACGCTGGGACGGACGTGCGTGGCCATCCGCGCGGGTGCACTCGCACCTCTTGGCGGCCATGCCGCCGGGAGTCTTTCCCGGCGTCGACGACACCGAGATCTACGCGTTCCTGGAGAAGCACGCCCCGGCGGAGTGAGACTTCGGATTGGGAGGGTCACGGGCTGCTCTGGCATGATGGATCGCGTACCCACTCGCACACGGCTCGTTCGCGCGCCCGGCGGCGAGGGACTACGGCCCCGAGCGACGGCTCCCCGGTGTGGACTTCACCCGGTCTTGCCGCCGCTCATAACTATGAACAGGAGACACCACAACTGTGGCAGTCAAGATTCGTTTGAAGCGCCTCGGCGCCATCCGCAACGCCCAGTACCGCGTCGTCGTCATGGACTCGCGCACCAAGCGTGACGGTCGCGCGATCGAGGAGATCGGCCTCTACCACCCCAAGGAAGAGCCGAGCCTGATCCAGATCGACTCCGAGCGCGCGCAGTACTGGCTCGGCGTCGGCGCGCAGCCGACCGAGCAGGTCGCGGCGCTGCTGAAGGTCACCGGTGACTGGCAGAAGTTCAAGGGCGAGCCCGGCGCCGAAGGCACCCTGAAGGTCAAGGAAGCCAAGCCGGAGAAGAAGGCTCTGTACGAGGCGGCCCTCAAGGCCGCTCAGGACGGTGCCGACAAGGCTGACAAGGGCTCGGCGACCACCGCCAAGAAGAAGGCGGAGTCCCCGAAGAAGGACGAGGCCAAGACGGTCGAGCAGGTCGAAGCCGACGAGGCCGTGACCGTCGACGAGACCCCGGACTCGGCGAAGGCCGAGGCCGAGGCCGAGACCACCGAGAGCTGATCCGGTGCTCGAGGAAGCGCTCGAACACCTGGTCAAGGGCATCGTCGAGCACGACGACGAGGTGGTGGTGCGCCACAAGGAGATTCGCCGCGGCGAACTCCTGGAGGTGCGCGTCCACCCCGACGACCTCGGCCGCGTGATCGGCCGATCCGGTCGCACCGCTTCGGCGCTGCGCACGGTCGTCCAGGCTCTGGCATCCGGCCGCAACATCAGGGTCGACATCGTCGACACCGATCGCAGCCGCTGATCGCCGACACCTGCACGAGACTCCCTGGAGGGAAACCTCCGGGGAGTCTCGCGTTTCTCCGATCCACTACTGCCACAAGAGGATTCACCAAGTGCGTTCTGCACTGAGCAGCCGCGACGCCGTCGTGGCCACGGTCGCGACCTTCGTGGTCAACGGTGTCGGAGTCGGCACCGTCGGCGCTCTGATGCCGACGCTGGCCGACCGCTGGAACACCGACGCCCGTGGGCTCGGCGTTCTGCTGATGGCTTTCGGTCTGGCGGCGATCGCCGGTATCAACATCGGGGGACGCATGGCCGACCACGGTGGGGCGCTGCGTCCGCTGCGTCTCGGCACCGTGGTGATGGCGGCCGGGATGCTCCTCATCGCGGCCTCCCCGAACCTGGCCGTGGCCGTCGCAGTGGCGGCGGTGTACGGCTTCGGCAACGGCCTGGTGGACACGACGATGAACGTCATGGCCGTGCAGGTCGAACAGGCGCGACCACGTCCGCTGATGAGCCGTTTTCACGCCTGCTGGTCGATCGGATCATTGCTGGGGGCGCTGATCGTGCTCGTGTGTGGATCGTTGTTCAGTGGGGCGGTCATGATCTCGGTGGCTGCGTTCGTGATCGCGGCGGTGCTGATCGCCACCGATCTGCCCGTGCTGCACCGGTTCGCGGCCGACACCGCGCCGATGGATCACACCGATGAATCGGGAGGGCGGACGAAGGTCCCCCGCGTCGCCTGGATCCTGGCCGCCATGGCCGTCGGTTTCGGTCTGGCCGAGGGCACTGCCTTCGACTGGTCCTCGGTGCACGTGCGCGACGTCGCCGAGGTCTCCTCGACGACCGCGGCCTGGGGTCTGGCAGCGTTCTCGGTGTGCATGGTCGGGGTTCGCATGTCCGGCGACTCCTTGGTGCACACGTTCGGCCGCCGACTCGTCGTGCGCATCGGAGCCGGTGTCGCAGCAACCGGGTATCTCATCGCGATGTTGGGCCACACGATGCCGGTGCTCCTGCTCGGTTGGGCACTCGTCGGTGCGGGAATGGCACTCGTTGCGCCGCAGATCTACGGGCTGGCCGGCATGCTCGGTGGCGGACGCGCGATGTCGCGGGTCGTCACGTGTGGGTACGCGACGACGCTCGTCGGCCCGGGAATCATGGGTCTGCTCGTTCACGAGTTCGGCATTCAGCACGCGATGTTGCTACCGCTCGCCGGTGCCGTGATGGTGTCGGCACTGTCGCTGGTGATGCCCACCGAGGAATCACGGGGGACTTGGTCGAGGACTTTGGAAGGATGACGCCCATGGATGAGGTTCTCGTCGCTCGCATCGGCAAACCCCACGGTCTGAAGGGTGAAGTGACCGTGCAGGTACACACGGACTCCCCGCAGGAGCGTTTTGTCGAGGGGGCGAGCTTCTCGACCGAGCCCGATCGCGGATTGCTGACGATCCGCGCCGAGCGCGTGCACAACGGCATCCAGTTGCTCTCCTTCGAGGAGGCGAGCGACCGCAGTGCCGCCGAGGCGCTCCGTGGCACCCGTCTGTTCGCCGCTCCCGACGAGGAGGACGACGAGGGGTTCTACGAGGACGACCTCGTCGGTCTCGACGTCGTCGACACCGCCGGCACGACCCTCGGGAAGGTCGTTGCGTTGCATCCGCGTCCGGTACAGGACCTGCTGGAGATCGAGCTGCCGGACGGCCGCACCGCCTATCTGCCGTTCGTCGAGCAGATCGTGCCCGAGGTCGACCTCGACGCCGGCAAGGTCATCGCCGATCCGCCGCCCGGTCTGCTCGAACTGGGGGAGTGAGCGTGCGCCTCGACGTCATCTCCATCTTTCCCGAGTACCTGTCGCCCCTCGACCTGTCGCTGATCGGCAAGGCTCGCCGTGACGGTCTCCTCGACCTGCGCGTGCACGACCTGCGGACGTGGACGCACGATCGGCACCGCACTGTCGATGACACTCCCTACGGCGGCGGCGCCGGCATGGTGATGAAGCCGCAGCCGTGGAGTGAGGCCCTCGATTCGCTTGCTGCAGACGATGATTCGCGTCCGACGCTGATCGTCCCCGGTCCTGGCGGCGAACGCTTCACCCAGCAGATCGCCCGCGAGTTGGCGGGCAAGGAGCGACTGGTCTTCGCCTGCGGTCGCTACGAGGGCATCGACGAACGCGTCTACGAGTACGCAGCTCGCGACTACGACGTCCGAGTGTTGTCGCTCGGCGACTACGTTCTGAACGGCGGCGAAGTGGCGGTGCTCGCGATGGTCGAGGCGATCGCGCGACTGCTGCCCGGCGTCATCGGCAATGCCGAGTCGCTCGTGGAGGAATCGCACGAGGACGGCCTGCTGGAGTATCCCGTCTACACCAAGCCGGCCGACTGGAACGGCCTGGTTGTCCCGGAGATCCTGCTGTCGGGAGATCACGGACGGATCGCCGCTTGGCGCCACCAGCAGCGACTCGAGCGCACCTCGGCTCGGCGCCCGGACATGTACGCCGCCTACCGGCTGTCTCACCCGGACGCGTAACTGGCGACCCGGCCCGCGTCCGGACTTCCGGATCGCAACTGGTGCCGCCGGCGGTGCCAGAAGCAACCTGGATCACCAGACGTGAGCTGCATGTCAAGGAGCGGCACGATTTCACCGGTGGGCCGAGTCTCTGGCAAACTTGATCCTTGTGTCCTGGCCCCCGCCGCAGGGGGAGTGGCCCATCGGCAGGTTCCGGTGGTCATGAGGCCGAAAGGGACACGTTCCGAACCACGAAATCGTGGCGACCTGTGGCGCCACAAGGAAGCAGCAGTCATGCAGAAGTTCGACGAGCTCGACGCCAAGAGCCTGAAGTCCGACATCCCCGCGTTCCGCGCCGGTGACACCGTCAAGGTGCACGTCAAGGTCGTCGAGGGTAACCGCTCCCGCGTCCAGGTCTTCCAGGGTGTCGTCATCCGCCGCCACGGCGCCGGTGTGGGCGAGACCTTCACCGTCCGCAAGATGAGCTTCGGCGTCGGCGTCGAGCGCACCTTCCCGCTGCACACCCCGGTCATCGACAAGATCGAGGTCGTGACCCGCGGTGACGTGCGTCGCGCGAAGCTGTACTACCTGCGCGAACTGCGCGGCAAGGCAGCCAAGATCAAGGAGCGTCGCGAGACCCCGGCCAGCAAGGCCTGAGTCCAGTCGTGACCCTCGAGGGCGGCGATGTGTCTTCGGACGCGTCGCCGCCTTCTGCTTCCCCTCGGCGTTCCGGGCGTCGGCGAGCGTGGATCGCAGTGTTGGCCGCACTTGCGGTGTTGGTGTTGCTTCGTCCGTTGGTGTTCGAGACGTACACCGTGCCGTCGCGGTCGATGTCACCCACGTTGTCACCCGGAGACCGCATCGTCGTCACCAAGAACGGCGAACTCGAGCGCGGCGATCTGGTGGTGTTCGTCGCCGACGAGGCCTTCTACGATCAGCACCCCGATCGAGGAACGCTGCAGCGGATCGGCGACTTCCTCGGAATCCGGCCGAACGAGCGCGTGTACGTGAAGAGGGTCATCGGTCTGCCGGGTGAACGACTGACCGTCGACGAGGCGGGAACGCTTCGCATCGATGACGTCGTTGTCCAGGAGCCGTACCTCGCACCCGGGGTGCTGGCGAGCACGACACCCTTGCGCATCCGGGTCCCCCCGGGGCGGTACTTCGTGATGGGTGACAATCGACCGGCGTCGGACGACTCGCGTAATCACCTGGGAGACCCAGGTGGAGGGAGCGTGCGGGCCGCCGACGTCATCGGAGAGGTCGTGTGGAGATACTGGCCGAAGAGCGGATGGGGGAGTGTGGACGATGAATGACCGTCAGTTCCGCCTGCCGCGCAAGGAGTCGAAACCCGAGACGAACGACGCCGTCACCGGTGCTCTTTCTCGTGCCGACCTGAAGCGCCTCAAGGCGAACACCCAGGACTCATCGGTCCAACAGACCGATGCCATCTCGGCCGACGAGCTCGACGGACTGCGCCGACACGGGCAACGCGAGCAGGTCGGGCGGCTCCCGCGTCCCCAGGACCGGGACGTATCGGCGACCGAGTCCATCTCCCGCGAACAACTGGCGGAGCTCACCAAGCGAGGTGAACCGAACCAGGTCGGACGGCTTCCGGGCCCCGCGGCACCCCGCAAGAGCCGCTTCGGGCGCGAGAAGAAGTCGAGTCGTCCACGGTCCCTCCTGCGTGAACTCGGCATCGTCGTCGCCATTGCCCTCGTCCTGTCGGTGCTCGTGAAAACCTTGCTGGTGCAGCCGTTCTGGATCCCGTCGGGTTCGATGGAGAACGCCCTTGTCCGCGGCGATCGGGTGGTCGTCAGCAAATTGACCCCCGGACCGTTCGATCTCAAGCGCGGCGACGTCGTTGTCTTCTCCGACGACGAGAACTGGCTCGAGTCGCCGAACGTCGAGCGCAGTGCCATCGCCAACGCGATCGTGAAGCCGCTGCAGTTCGTCGGGCTCTACCCGGAGGGCGACGACCACCTGATCAAGCGGCTGATCGGACTTCCCGGTGATTCGGTGAGTTGCGTGCCGGGTGAACGCATGAAGATCAACGGGCAGCCGGTCTCCGAGCCCTATCTCTACTCGGGAGACGAAGCCTGCGACGAGCCGTTCGACATCGTCGTCCCACAGGGTCGAGCCTGGGTGATGGGCGACCATCGCAGCGGTTCCAGCGACAGCCGTGCGCACGATGAGGAATCCGGCGGCCTGCAGGGTTCGATCCCGATCGACTCGATCACGGGGCGGGCAGTTGCAATCGTCTGGCCACTGGACAGAATGGGTGGTCTCAGCAATTTCTCCTCGACCTTCGACAAGGTGCCGAATTCATGACGAACGACTCCGCGGACTCCGCGAAGGCGAACGACCCGTACGACACCTCGCGTAGCACCCCGGACGACGCCAAGGTCGATGATTCCTACGCGCCCGGCGAAGTTCCCGAACAGCAGGATGCCCAGCACAAGCGCGGTAAGGCCAGCGTCCTGAAGGAAGCGATTGTGGTCGCGGTCATCGCGCTGACTCTGTCGTTCCTGGTGAAGACTTTCGTGGCGCAGCCGTTCTACATCCCGTCGCAGTCGATGGAGAACACCCTCGACATCGGTGACCGCATCGTGGTCTCGAAGTTCACCCCGCAACACTCCGACCTGCATCGCGGCGACGTCGTCGTGTTCTCCCAGCCGGCCACCTGGGGACCCCCGCCGCCCGAGAGCAGCAACGCCGTGAAGCGGGTCGTCAAGGACGGCCTGACCTTCGTCGGCATCCTTCCGGGTGGCGCTCAGCACCTCGTCAAGCGGCTCATCGGCCTGCCCGGCGACGAGGTGGCGTGTTCCGGCCAGAAGATGAAGGTCAACGGCGTCACGCTGAACGAGCCGTATCTCAAGCCTGGAGTCAAGCCCTGCCAGACCGACTTCTCGGTCACCGTCCCGAAGGACCGGATCTGGGTCATGGGCGACAACCGGGACTCCTCCTACGACTCCCGCGGTCATGATGACGGCACCGGGAGCAAGGGGTCGGTGCCCGAGTCCGACATCACCGGACAGGTCGTGGCCGTCGCCTGGCCGCTGACGCGGATGCAGAGTGTCGATGCCCACCCCGCGACGTTCGAGAAGGTGCCGAACAAGTGACGGTCGGCCGCAAGCCGAGCCTGCGAGCGGAGCGGGCGCTGCAACGCGAGGGCTACCGGGTGCTCGCCGGAATGGACGAGGTCGGACGCGGTGCGCTGGCCGGACCGGTGTCGGTGGGAGTCGTCGTCATCGACGAGCGCACTCGCACCGCACCCGCCGGCGTGAAGGACAGCAAGCTGCTCAGCCCGCGCGCCCGTGAGGCGATGGTTCCGCGAGTGCGGCGTTGGGCACTCGAACACGCCGTTGGCCACGCCAGTGCGGCCGAGATCGACCAGATCGGCATCATCGCCGGACTACGGTTGGCCGGACGCCGCGCGCTCGCGCAACTGACGATCGTGCCCGACCTGGTGATTCTGGACGGCAACCACGACTGGTTGACCGACCCACGCCAGGAAGGACTGCTGGCTCTGGTCAGTGATCAGCCGCCCGCGCCCCCGGTACGGACGATGATCAAGGCCGACATGAAGTGTTCGTCCGTTGCAGCTGCAAGCGTGCTGGCCAAGGTGGAACGCGACTCGATCCTCGTCGCCCTGCACGACCAGCACCCGCATTACAACTGGGCCGGTAACAAGGGTTACTCCGCGCCCGACCACCTGGCCGCACTCGATGAGCACGGGCCGTGCGAGTTGCACCGCCGCTCCTGGCGCCGATTCACTCAAGCCGATCAGGTGCTCGACGGATGCGACGCCGGCAGCGACAGCACGCCTACAGTGGAGCGCACCAGCGTGAAGGAGGGCGCGTGAGCGCTGAGGATCTTGAGAAGTACGAAACCGAGCAGGAACTCCAGCTCTATCGGGAGTACCGCGACGTCGTCGGTCTGTTCACGCACGTCGTGGAGACCGAGCGTCGGTTCTACCTGTGCAACGAGGTCGACGTGCTGGTGCGCGGCGAAGGCGCCGAGGTCTTCTTCGACGTCCGGATGAACGACGCGTGGGTGTGGGACGTGTACCGACAGGCGCGTTTCGTGAAGAACGTGCGGGTGCTGACGTTCAAGGACGTCAACGTCGAGGAACTCCCGCCGCGCGACCTGCAGATGCCGGAGTGATCCACAGCCTCGATCTGAGTACCGGGTTGTCCACAGCCCGCCACTGAGCGGTCGCCCGTTCTCGGGCGTCGTCGCAGGCTCACCGTCGGAGGTGAGCTGATGAGCGAAGAAATGACCCGGCACCGTCGGTCGCTGGGGGAAGAAGGCGAGGAGATCGCCGCCGACTACGTGCGATCACTCGACTGGATCGTGGTCGAACGCAATTGGCGGTGCCCTGCCGGTGAGCTCGATCTGATCGCGTACGACCAGGCCGAGGCATGCATGGTCGCCGTCGAGGTGAAGACCCGGACGACCGCCTACTTCGGACGGCCCGTCGAAGCCGTCAAGCAGGCGAAGATCGATCGGCTGCACCGCCTCGTGCGGATGTACCTGTCACAGCAAGGTCTGTTCGCCCGTCAGGTGCGAGTCGATCTGATCGGCATCGTGTTGGTCGACGGCAGCGTCGTCGACCTCGAGCACCTGCGGGACATCGCATGACTCTGGGACGGACGCTGTGTGTTGCCGTCAACGGTATCGACGGCACGGTCGTGGAGGTCGAGGCCTTCACCAGCCCCGGGCAGCCGGCGTTCGGGATCATCGGTCTGCCCGACAGCGCATGCCGGCAGGCTCCCGACCGGATCAAAGCTGCTGCGGCCAACAGCACGCTCCTGCTCCCGCGCGACAAGATCACCGTGAATCTCTCGCCGGCGGCGCTGACCAAACAAGGATCCGGCTACGACCTCGCGATCGCGTTGGCCGTGTTGGCGACACGAAAAGCACTGGATCCCAGCGTGATTCGTGACATTGTGCACCTCGGTGAGCTCGGACTCGACGGGATGCTTCGTCCGGTCGCGGGCGTGCTGCCGGCGGTGCTCGCAGCACGTGATCACGGCGTCTCGACCGTGGTGGTGCCGGTGGGCAATGCGCGCGAGGCCAGTCTGGTGAGCGGGATCCAGGTCGTACCGGCGTCATCCCTGGCCCAGATCGTCGAGCGCTACCAGTGTGTGTACAAGAGGCGGCCGCTCCCGCCGTTGCCGGACGTGCCGGCCCCTCGTAAGCGGGGTGATCGCGTAGCGCACGACATGGCCGACGTCATCGGTCAGCCAGAGGCCAGGTTCGCGATCGAGGTCGCCGCCGCCGGCGGACACAACCTTGCGATGGTCGGGCCTCCCGGAGCCGGCAAGACGATGCTCGCCGAGCGGCTGGTCGGCATCCTGCCGCCACTGCCGGAGGAGACCGCGCTGCAGGTGACGGCGATCCATTCGGTGCTCGGCGCGTTGAAGGACGGCGAGTTGGTGCGCCGCGCCCCGTTCGTGGCGCCCCACCACGGCGCGAGCATGGCGGCGATGGTCGGCGGAGGCACGCAGAAAGTGCGGCCCGGCGCGATCAGTCGCGCGCACGGTGGAGTGCTGTTCCTGGACGAGTGCCCGGAGTTCTCCAGGGAGGTGCTCGACGCGCTGCGCCAACCGCTGGAGTCGGGCATGGTCGAGGTGGCGCGTTCGGCGGGCTACTTCAAGTACCCGGCGCGCTTCCAACTGATCCTCGCTTCCAATCCGTGCCCGTGCGGCCTTGGCCTCACCCGTGGATGTCGTTGCACCGCAACGATTCTTCGTACCTACCGCAACAAGCTGTCCGGCCCGTTGATGGATCGCGTCGACGTGCAGTTGCAGGTCCAGGCAGTGACGAAGGTGCAGAACGCGCCGCCCCAGGAACCCTCCGCGGTGATCGCCGAACGGGTGGAGGTCGCGCGACGGCGACAGCGCGAACGCTGGGCGAGCGAAGGTCAGACGACGAACTCTTCGGTCAGCGGGGCCGTCCTGCGGTCCGGGCGCTGGCGACTGCCCGCGGAGGTCACGCGGCCGCTCGACCATCAGCTCGACCGCGGGATCCTCACGCTGCGCGGTTACGACCGCTGCCTGCGCCTGGCCTGGACACTCGCCGACCTCGCCGGCGCTGATCGCCCGCAGGCGCCACATCTCATGCAGGCATTGGGTCTGCGGTCGGCACAGGAGGCGGCATGAGTACCGAGTCCGGTCACCGGCAGTCGCTCGACGCCGAAATGCGGCACCTGACTGCCGAACGCGAGGCAAGGCTGCGGCTCAACATCGCCGTCGAACCGCTCGATCGCGTCGTCACCCCGAAGCTGGTGGGCCTGTCTGCCCAGGACGCGTGGACGACGGTGCAGAACGGTCTCGGCGGACCGTTCGAACGGTGCCGTGCACGCATCGAACAACTCGAACTCGATCGGTTGTTGGACGCCGCAAGGTGCCTGCGAATGCGACCGATCTTCCCCGGCGACGACGAATGGCCGACCGGCCTGGACGATCTGGCCGTGCCTCCCTGGTGTCTGTGGGCGCGCGGGCACGGACGGCTCGATCAGTTGGTCGCCCGTTCGGTCGCGATCGTGGGGTCCCGGGCGGCCACGCCGTACGGAAGCACGCTCGCGCGGACCCTGGCCGCCGAACTGAGCAGCAACGGCGTCACAGTGGTCTCGGGTGCGGCATTCGGGATCGACGCCGCAGCGCACGAGGGAGCACTCGGCTCGGGATCGGCGACAGTCGCCGCGCTCGCCTGTGGGCTTGACCGTGCTTACCCAGCGGCGCACCGCGACCTACTGGACCGCATCCGGGACGACGGCGTCCTCGTATCGGAGTATCCGCCGGGACAGACACCGATGAAGTACCGGTTTCTTGCTCGCAACCGGTTGATCGCGGCACTCACCGGCGGCACGGTGGTGGTCGAAGCGGGTCTGCGGTCCGGATCGCTCAACACCGCGAGCTACGCGAATGATCTCGGGCGCCCGGTGGGTGCGATGCCCGGACCGGTGACCTCCGCGACCAGCGCCGGCTCCCACGAACTGATCCGCCAGGGAGCGCACCTGGTGTGTGATGCGAGCGAGGTGATCGAACTGCTCGGTCCGTTCGAGGCCTGCGCTGCACCCGATCGGCGCGAACCCGACACTCTGCTCGATCTCGTCTCGGAAGTGGCGGCTCGTACCAGGGACGCTTTCCCGGCAACCAGAACGGTGAATGTCGACCAACTCGTGGCGCGGGCAGGTCTGGCGGTGGCTGAGGTGCTGGCCGGACTGGGTGAACTGAACGCACTCGGTCTGGCCGAACAACGGAACGGAGGTTGGCGACTCGTACGAGGTGAGCCAGGCGGGTAGACGGGACTCGGCGTTTCAGGGCGCCGGCGCACGATCGGGCGACTAGCGTTTGCGCATGGCCTGCCCGCTCGACGACGTCCTTGTCGCAGACTTCCTGCGGCATCTCGAAGTCGAACGCAATCGGTCGGAGCACACCGTCCGGGCCTATGCCGGGGACCTGAGTGCGTTGGCACAGTTCTTCGGCGAGCGAGGTATTCAGCGTTGGGACGATGTGCGGTTGGCGGACCTGCGGTCCTGGCTGGCGCAGATGTCGCAGGACGGCGCGGCGAAGTCGACGATCGCCCGCAGAGCGACCAGCGTCCGCGCTTTCTTCCGCTGGGCCGTACGGCGCGGTGAGTTGGAACAGGATCCTGCGCTGCGGCTGGCCTCGCCGAAGAAGTCGAAGACTCTCCCGGGCGTTCTGCGGCAGTCGGAGGCGGGCGACTTGATGCGGATCGCCGAGATGGCAGCCGACGACTCCGACCCCGTGCACCTGCGCGACCGCGCGGCCCTCGAACTGCTCTACTCCAGTGGCCTGCGCATCGGTGAGCTGGTCGGGCTCGACATCGACGATCTGGATCGTGACCGCCAGGTCGTCCGGGTCCTCGGCAAGGGGAAGAAGGAGCGGACGGTTCCGTACGGCCGCCCGGCCGGCATCGCGATCGAACACTGGCTGGGTGAAGGTCGGCCGAAGTTGGCCGTCCCCGGATCGGGCCCTGCGCTCTTCCTCGGTCGTCGGGGCTCCCGCATCGACCCACGCACGATCCGGCGCTCGTTGGAGGCGGCGCTGCGGCACGTCCCCGACGCCCCCGACCTGAGTCCGCACGGCCTTCGGCACAGCGCCGCCACCCACATGCTCGAAGGGGGAGCGGATCTACGCATGGTGCAGGAGATGCTCGGGCACTCCAGCCTCGCGACCACCCAGGTCTACACCCACGTTTCGGTCGAGCGGCTGCGTCGCTCCTTCACCCAGGCTCACCCCCGTGCCTGACCATCCTCCCGCACCCCCGAGCCGTCCGCGTGACCCGCGACCGCGTCCGACGCCGGAACAGATCGCTCGTCGGCGGGCTGCGGAGCAGCAACGGCAGCGCACTTTCCGGCTGCGGCGCACCGTCGCCGGAGCGCTCATCGCGCTCCTTGTCGTGAGCATCACGCTCGGCATCCTCCGTCTCTTCGGCGACTCGAGCGTCGCAGTCGCCGAACGCGAGACCTCGACCGATCCGATTGCGAGTCAGAGCCGTTCGCCGGGTTCGTCACCGACGCCGAGCCCCGCCACGAGCCCCGCCACGAGCACTGCGTCCGGCACGAAGCCGCGTCCGTCGGTTCCCGTGCCGGTGGGCACCGGGAAGTTCACGGCGTTCGCGGTGCCCGGTGCCGACTCGACGGGAGCCGCGAAGGCGATGACCTACACGGTCGAGGTCGAGAACGGCCTCGGCGCCGACGGGGCGGCTCTCGCGCGGACCGCACAGCAGGTGCTCCAAGACCCCAAGGGCTGGCAAGGAGCGCACTCGGTGCGGTTCGTGCACCTGACTGCTCAGCAGATCAAGGCCGGCATGAAGCCGCACGTCGTCGTCACCTTCGCCGCACCGAAGACCGTCGACAAACTCTGCGCGCCCCTCCCGACGAACGGGAAGACCAGCTGTGCGAACCGTCCGCGCGCGATCCTCAACTACTGGCGCTGGGTGAACGGCGTCGAATACTTCGGGACGAATCTGACTGCGTACCGGCAGTACCTGATCAACCACGAGGTCGGACACCTGCTCGGCTTCCTGCACGTCACCTGCGGCGGCAAGGGTAAGCCCGCACCGTTGATGAGCCAGCAGACCCTCGGCCTCGGCGGATGCACCCCGAACGCCTGGCCCGAGAAACCCGCCGCGAAGTAGTCAGGGCACCGGCAGCAGCCTGACGCGCGACGGACGCAACAGCGTCAGCGGATCGCGGTACTCGCGCTTGCCGACGAGCAATCCCCAGTGCAGGCAGGCGCGCGGTGCGCAGTGACTCCCGTCCGATGACAGTGTTCCGACCAGGTCACCCGCAGAAACCCGCGTCCCGGCAGCGATCCGGGCTTCCAGGGGTTCGTATGTGGTTCGCCGTCCGTCGGGGTGGGTGATGCTCACCGTTCCGCGGCCCGCGATCACTGCGGAGTGACTGATCAAACCGTCTCCGGCGGCGAGCACACCGACCGATGGGGCGGCGAGCAGGTCGACTCCGCGATGTCCGGCTGCCCAACGCTGCGGCGGCGCTTCGAACCGGCGGACCACGGACGGTTCGGGGGACAGTGGCCATCGGTAATCACCGACCGGCGTCGCCGGAACCACGACCTGCGGGGACGAGGCGGGGGCGGTCAGTCCGAACGTCGAGGTCAGCCAGACCATCGCCAGGAGAGTCTTCATCCCTGCACCGTCGGGCCCGCACCACGTCGTCGTCAACCGCTGCGACAATGCGTGTGGACGAACGGGAGGGCAACCGTCAGGCTGTGGAGAACGTACGACGCAGTCGGTCGATGCCCTCGGTGATGACGGCGGGCTGCTTGCAGAACGCGAACCGCACCAAGGTGGCGCCTGCCGCAGGATCATCGTGGAAAGCGGACACCGGAACAGCGGCGACGCCGGCCTTGGCCGGGAGTTCCCGGCACACAGTCAGGCCGTCCGGCCCCCATGCCGAGCAGTCGGCCACGACGAAGTAGCCGCCGGACGGAACAGCGACGGGCAGGCCGATCTCGCGCAACCCGTCGACCAGCAGATCGCGTCGGGCGCGCATGACATCGCGCAACTCGGCGAAGAAGGTGTCGGACAGTCGCAGGCCGGTGGCGATCGCGGGCTGGAATGGTGCGCCGCCGGAGAAAGTCACGAATTGCTTGACGGTCCGCACCGCCGTGATCAGTTCGGCAGGACCGGTGATCCAACCGATCTTCCACCCGGTCGTCGCGAACGTCTTGCCGGCCGAGGAAATCGTCAGCGTGCGGTCGGCCATCCCCGGTAGCGACGCCATCGCGATGTGCTCTGCGTCGTAGACCAGGTGCTCGTACACCTCGTCGGTCACGACCACTGCGTCGTGTTCACGGGCGAGTTCGGCGATGAGGTCCATCTCGGTCCGGCTGAACACCTTGCCGGTCGGATTGTGCGGGGTGTTGAGCAGCACCAGCCGGGTGCGTTCGCTGAACGCGGCGCGCAGCGAGGCCTCGTCGACCGTGAAGTCGGGGAACCGCAGGACGCTGGTGCGCCGAACCGCCCCGGCGAGTGCGATCGACGCCGCGTAGGAGTCGTAGTACGGCTCGAAGGTGACGACCTCGTCTCCCTGCTCGCACAGGGCCAGGATGGTGGTCGCGATCGCCTCAGTGGCGCCGGCCGTCGCCATCACCTGGGTCGCCGGGTCGACCTCGACCCCGCGGAAGCGCCGTTGATGTTCGCTGACTGCCTCACGCAGGTCGGGAAATCCGATCGAGGGTGGGTACTGATTGTGGCCCGCACGGATGGCGTCGACGGCGGCTTCGAGCACGGCGCTCGGCCCGTCGGCGTCCGGAAACCCCTGCCCGAGGTTCACGGCGTCGGCCGCCAGGGCCCGTTGGGTCATCTCGGCGAAGATGGTCTCGCCGAAGTCCTGCATGCGGTGCACGAGTGGGTTGCTCACCTTCGGCACCTTACGGGGGCCGCGCGATTCGGCGGTTCGTGGGCGGTGCCCCTACACTGGAAGTACGGCCCGAACTGTCGGGTCGAATTCGCGTGCTCGATCCGGCTCCGGCCGGGCGCATCCGTTCGGTCCCGTCGCTTCGGCGGCGGGTGGGAGGCGTCCGAGCACCAGGTTCACCGCAGGCACCCGTCCGTGGTGAAGAACAACTGGAAACCTCGACGAAAGGACTTCGGCATGGCCGTCGTCACCATGCGCCAGCTCCTCGAGAGCGGCGTCCACTTCGGACACCAGACCCGCCGCTGGAACCCGAAGATGAAGCGCTTCATCATGACCGAGCGCAATGGCATCTACATCATCGACCTGCAGCAGTCGCTCACCTACCTGAACGACGCGTTCGAGTTCATCAAGCAGACCGTCGCCCACGGTGGCACGATCCTGTTCGTCGGCACCAAGAAGCAGGCGCAGGAGTCGATCGCCGAGCAGGCGACCCGCGTCGGCATGCCGTACGTGAACTACCGCTGGCTCGGTGGAATGCTCACCAACTTCAACACCGTGCACAAGCGCCTTGCTCGCCTCAAGGAGCTCGAGGAGATCGACTTCGACGACGTCGCCGGTTCGGGACGCACCAAGAAGGAACTCCTGGTCCTCAAGCGCGAGAAGGACAAGCTGGAGCGCACCCTCGGCGGTATCCGCGACATGAACAAGGTGCCCTCGGCCGTCTGGGTCGTCGACACCAAGAAGGAGCACCTAGCGGTCACCGAGGCGCGCAAGCTGAACATCCCGGTCATCGCGATCCTCGACACCAACTGCGACCCGGACGAGGTCGACTACAAGATCCCGGGTAACGACGACGCCATCCGCGCGGTCACCCTGCTGACCCGCGTGGTCGCCGACGCCGTCGCCGAGGGACTCATTTCACGTTCGGGCCAGAGCGGCGCGACCGAGGGTGCTGCGTCCGAGCCGATGGCCGAGTGGGAGCGCGAGCTGCTCGCCTCCGACGACGCCGCCGCGAAGACGGACGTCGAGACCGGCCCGACCTCGGTGAACGACGCTGCGGACGCTACCGCTGCCGCCGACACCACGGACAAGGACGAGGCCAAGGCGCTCGCGGAGGCCACCGAGGCAGCTGCCGCTCCGGCCGACGCTGCCGGTGCGGTCGAGGTCGAGGCACCCGCGTCCACCGACGCCCAGGCCTGACACAACCTCGTTCAACTTCAATTCGCGAAGGAGCGAACAAACACATGGCGAACTACACCGCGGCTGACATCAAGGCGCTGCGTGAGTCGACCGGCGCCGGCATGCTCGACGTCAAGAAGGCACTCGACGAGGCCGACGGCGACCAGGCCAAGGCCACCGAAATCCTTCGGGTCAAGGGCCTGAAGGGTGTCACCAAGCGTGAGGGCCGCACGACGGAGAACGGCCTCGTCGCCGCCTCCGCCGAAGGATCGGTCGGCAACCTCGTCGAGGTGCTGTGCGAGACCGACTTCGTCGCCAAGGGCGAGAAGTTCGGTGCCCTCGCCGACCGCGTGCTGAAGCAGGCTGTCGCCGTCAACGCCAAGAACGCCGAGGAGCTGCTCAGCAGCGAACTCGACGGTCAGACCGTGCAGTCGATCCTCGACGAGGCGAACGCCACCATCGGCGAGAAGATCGAGATCAAGCGCGCCGCGAGCGTGGAGGGCGACACCGTCGTCTCCTACCTGCACAAGACGAGCCCCGACCTGCCCGCGCAGATCGGTGTCGTCCTGGCGGTCAAGGGTGACGACGCACAGACCGCTCGCGACATCGCGATGCACATCGCAGCGTTCAGCCCGACCGTCCTGTCCCGTGAGGACGTCGACGCCGACACCGTCGCCAACGAGCGTCGTGTCGCCGAGGCGACCGCCCGCGAAGAGGGCAAGCCGGAAGCCGCGCTGCCGAAGATCATCGAGGGTCGCGTCAACGGCTTCTTCAAAGAGAACGTCCTGCTGGAGCAGGCGTTCGCCAAGGACGCCAAGAAGACCGTCGCAAAGGTCGCGGAGGAGGCCGGTCTGCAGATCACCGGTTTCGCTCGCTTCAAGGTCGGCGTCTGATCGCACAGCTTCACCCCGAAGGGGCCGGGCACCGCATGTGGTGTCCGGCCCCTTCGTCATGCAATGCACCAGAATGATCCGCATGCGCGATGACGTGATGGACATGTTCGACGCCGATCCGACTGTGCTGCAAATGAATTCGGGGGCGTTCGGGATGGTTCCCCGCTCGGTGCGGGAAGCGCAGCGACGATGGAGCGACCGGGTCGAGGCGAACCCGGTGCGGTTCTTCCGGCAGGAGTGCCACGACGAACTCGCGCGGGTGCGCGCAGAGGTGGAACGTTTTCTCGGTGTCGGTGACGGCTCGACCGCGCTGGTGCGCAACGTGTCCGAGGGCGTCGGGGTGATCCTCGATGCGATCGGCCTGGGGGAAGGGGACGAGGTCGTCGTCTCCGACCACGGGTACCCGACGGTGGCGACCGCTGCTGCGGTGCGCGGCGCCCACGAGCGGATCGCCGGCTTCGCCATCGATGCGACGGACGACGAGATCGTCGAGGCCTTCCGGGCTCAGGTCACCGAACGCACCAAGCTGGTGGTCATCGACCAGATCACCTCACCCACGGCCCTGATGCTCCCGGTGAAGGCCGTGGTGGACGCCGTCGCGCCCGTTCCGATGTACGTCGATGCCGCCCACGCGGCGGGCACGCTCGACGTCGACGTGGCCGGCCTGGGAGCAGCGTTCTGGGCGACGAACCTGCATAAGTGGTGCTACACGCCGCGGGGTACCGGTGCGCTGTGGGTGGCCCCCGAGTATCGCGACGCCATCCGTCCCGCGGTCACCTCATGGACCAGCGCACGCGGATTTCCCGCGTCGCACGACTTCCCGGGCACGGTCGACTTCACGCCGATGCTCGCGATCCTCGACGGGTTGGCGTTCTGGCGGGAACACGGCGGGTTCGAGATCGCCGCACGGTCCACCGATCTGCTCCGAACAGGTTCGGAGATCGTTCATCGGCAACTTGCGATGGCATTCCCGGGTGACATGCCCGCCTACGACCACGGGTGGCCGGCACGGACCGCACCCACGATGCGGCTGGTGCCGTTGCCGGACGGCTTGATCGGCGACGCCGAGGACGCCGCCGCGGTGTACCGAGCGATGAGCGATTCGGGTGTGGAGTGCCCGCCGGTGTACTTCGCCGGCCGCGGCTACATCCGCCTCGGCGGCGGGTTGCACGTGGACGAGCTCGATTACGACCGGTGCGCGGCAGCTCTGATCGCGGCGTTACGGACGGTCAGCGGCTACTGACGCCGTCCGCGGTCGGACCCGCCACCGCTGTTCGTGCGGAACCGTGGCGAAGGTCAGCGGGCGACCTTGGTGGTGACGCGGGTCGGGCTGATCTTCAGGATGGCCTTCTCGAAGGTCTGGGTGGTGCCCGTGGAGTTCGTCACTGTCGCACCGACGGGGAACCCGACGGCGGCCTCGGCCCCGTACTTCACGAACGTCGACTGCATCGCCGGCATCACGGCGTGGGACCTGGTCTTGGACGACCAGTAGATCCATCCCCGCTGGAAGCCCTGAGTCAAGCCACTGGTTCCCGTGGGGGACACCGCGGCCCGCTTCGGCAACATTGTGGGCAGGCCGTAGGTTGCCAAGCCGCCCCCGGCAGCCCAGTAGCGGTAGTTGTCACCCCAGACGGCGAACGTGCCGCGGCTGTACTTCACGGCGATCCCGTTGGAGAACGGCACGTACCGAACACCGGATGCGTAATCGGTCTCTGCGGCCAGGGGACCGCCGAGGGACCCATTGACCCCACCGAGCTTGGTCCACAACGTCAGGATGGTGCCGTACGGGCGTGCTGCCTCGTTGATGTACTTCTGCGCGGTGGCCTGCGCCTGGTCGTACCGGTAGGGATACCCGGAACGTTCGACGGCTTGCGCCAGTTGACCCGCGGTGGAGTACCGACTCTCGAGGGGGAGCGCGACATTGATGAACTTGTTCACCTGGTACGTGACGTCGCGCAGTTGCTCGTAGGTGCCCCACCCCATGCTCGGACGCATCTGGAAGATGCCGATGGAATCGCGGTCACCGCAGTTGAGGTTGTTGAGCCAGGACTCGACCCAGCCCGCCTCGAACATCGCGAGCATCACCTTCGCGGAGATCTTCCGGTTCTGCCCGATCTCGTACATCTTGCGAGTCACGTTGATGTCACGACCCGACGGGTAGGTGCTGCAGGCAGCCTTGGAGATTCCGGGGCTCCGCAGGCCGGTCGTCGGCGAGTAGGCGCCGACCTTGTCGTCCGTGGCAGCTGCGGATGCGGCGAAGGGGAGCAGGAGGGCGGCGGCCAGGAATGTTGACAAGCTGGCGCGGCGAGGGAAGAGGACAGTCATCGGCGGGGGCTCCGGTGGCTTCGGGGGACGGGATCCTGGATGTGAATCGTGCGACACGCCGTGACAGTCGTTGACCAAAGTGGCTCTTGTGACTAAGGGACGGCTGGTACAGAGTGCCAGCCGTCCGCCCGTAAGGCAACCGTGGACGGAGCAGCGCTGCGAATGTGGAAGTATTTGTCGACCGCATCGTCAGGGACGGTCGCAGGATCTCCTCCGGGGGAACTCACCGACGCCCAGTCACGAACTCGGAGGCACGCATGACCGAACCCGCCATCAGCCGGACCTACAACCGAGTGCTGTTGAAGCTCTCCGGTGAAGTATTCGGAGGCGGGAGCATCGGCCTCGACCCGGACGTCGTCAAGGGCATTGCCGCTCAGATGGCGCAGGCCAACCGCGCCGGCGTCCAGATCGCCGTCGTCATCGGAGGAGGCAACTTCTTCCGTGGCGCCGAACTGCAGCAGCGCGGCATGGACCGGGTACGTGCCGACTACATGGGCATGCTCGGCATCGTGATGAATTGCCTTGCCCTGCAGGACTTCCTGGAGAAGGAAGGCATCGAGACCCGCGTCCAGACCGCCATCACCATGGGTCAGGTCGCCGAGTCGTACATCCCGCGTCGCGCGATCCGCCACATGGAGAAGGGCCGCCTGGTCATCTTCGGCGCCGGAATGGGCATGCCGTTCTTCTCGACCGACACGGTCGCGGTCCAGCGCGCCCTGGAGAGCCGCTGCGACGCCGTCCTGATCGCCAAGAACGGGGTCGAGGGCGTCATGACCGCCGACCCGAAGAAGGACCCGAGCGCCACCCTCATCGACGAGGTCACCTACCAGGAGGCGATGGAGCGCGAGTTGCGGGTCATCGACCAGACCGCGTTCGCGCTCGGTGCCGAGAACAAGTTGCCGATGGTCGTCTTCGGGATGGAGGGCGAGGGCAACATCACCCGAGCCCTGCAAGGTGAGAGGATCGGGACGTTGGTGGTTCCGGCCTGACCGGACCACATCTGAGCATTGTCAGAACGACTTTCCGTACGAAGGAGCACGCGCGCGATGGACGGCAGTATCGAAGAGAGCCTGTTCGAGGCCGAGGAGAAGATGGACAAGGCCGTCGAGGTGGCCAAGGAGGACTTTTCCGCCATCCGCACCGGCCGGGCGAACGCCGCGATGTTCAACAAGCTCACCGTCGACTACTACGGCGCGCCGACCCCGCTGCAGCAGCTGGCGTCGTTCCAGACACCCGAGGCCCGCACCATCCTCGTCCAGCCGTTCGACAAGGGCTCGATGGCCGCGATCGAGAAGGCGCTGCGCGAGTCCGACCTTGGCGTCAACCCCAGCAATGACGGAAACGTCATCCGCATCGTCCTGCCGCAGCTGACCGAGGAACGCCGCCGCGATTACATCAAGATCGCGCGCGACAAGGCCGAGCACGCCCGCGTCTCGGTGCGCAGCGTCCGCCGCAAAGCCAAGGAAGAGATGGATCGTCTGGTCAAGGACGGCGACATCGGTGAGGACGAGGGCAGCCGCGGCGAGAAGGACCTCGAAGCACTGACCAAGAAGCACGTCGACGTCATCGACGATCTGCTGAAGCGCAAGGAAGCCGAACTGCTGGAGGTCTGATCGACCTCCGCGTCCGCTCATGAACGACACCGCACCGCAGCGTCTGCCGCAGCCCGACCAGGCTGCGGCGACGTCGGTCACCCGTCGCTCGGCGCGTGCCGGCCGGGGCGCCACGGTGGCTCACAACCCGACCCCGAAGGCCGGACGCAATCTCTACGCCGCGATCGGTGTGGGGCTCGGCCTGGCGGCGCTCGTCCTGGTGTCGTTGTTCGTTCGCAAGGAAGCCTTCGTCGTTCTGGCGACCGCCGCAGCGGTCGTCGGCACCTGGGAACTGCTGCGCGCAATGGCGCACGGCAACATCCACCCGCCGGCGGTCCCGACGCTTGCCGGCGCGGCGATCATCCCGCCGGTCGCGTACGCGTTCGGTCCGCAGGCTCTCGCAGCCGCAGTGGCGCTGACCTTCGTCGGGATTCTGGTCTGGCGCTCGATCGGGCGGGTACGTGACAGCGCCGCCGATGTCGCGGGCGGCATCTTCACCACCTTGTACGTACCGACCCTCGTCTCGTTCGCGATCCTGCTCGTCCACCCGGCCGACGGACCGCAACGCATCGTCGTGTTCATCCTGACCACCGTCTGTTCCGACATCGGTGGGTACGCGGTCGGGGTGGTGTTCGGCAAGCACCCGATGGCACCGACGGTGTCTCCCAAGAAGTCCTGGGAAGGGTTCGCAGGATCGTTCGCGTCCTGCGTCCTGGCCGGTTCGCTCGCCGTCCACTTCCTGCTCGATGGACGTTGGTGGATCGGCGCGCTGATGGGTTGTTGCCTGGTGGTCGCCGCCACCATAGGCGACCTGTGCGAGTCGATGATCAAGCGAGACCTCGGCATCAAGGACATGAGCAATCTCATCCCCGGTCACGGCGGTCTGATGGACCGTCTCGACTCCCTGGTGATCGCAGCACCCGTCACCTGGGCCATCCTCACTCCCTTCGTAGCGGTGAACTGAAATATGTCAACTGATCTGCCCACCCCCTCGACCCGCAAGCCGGTACCGGGGCAACTCACCTTCACCGCCCCCCGGCGCGGCAAGCCGCCGGTGCACCTGGCCGATCTCGACGAGGCCGGCCGCAAACAAGCGGTCGAAGCATTGGGGCACAAGGGTTTTCGTGCCAAGCAGCTGTCGACGCACTACTTCGAGCACCTGGTCACCGACTCGGAGCAGATGACCGACCTGCCCAAGGGCGGGCGCGATGAGCTCGTGTCGGCGATGCTCCCGCAGCTGCTCACGCCTGTGCGTTCGCTCGAAGCGGACAACGGCCGCACGATCAAGCAGGTCTTCCGGCTCTTCGACGGAGCACTCGTCGAGTCGGTCATCATGCGCTACCCGGGTCGCGTCACGATGTGCATCTCCAGCCAGGCCGGCTGTGGCATGAACTGCCCGTTCTGCGCCACCGGCCAGGAGGGGCTCACCCGCAACCTCACCACCGCCGAGATCGTGGAGCAGGTCGTCGCCGGTGCGCGCTACCTGCGCAGCGGACAGCTTGCCGGCGGCAACAGCGAGGACCGCGAAGCGCCGTTGCGCGTTTCCAACGTCGTCTTCATGGGTATGGGGGAGGCGCTGGCCAACTACCGGCAGGCGGTGAACGCGATCCGCCGCCTCACCGAGGCGCCGCCGTCCGGACTCGGCATGAGTGCGCGCGGCCTGACGATGTCGACGGTCGGCCTGGTGCCCGCCATCGACAAACTGGCGGCCGAAGGCATCCCGGTCACCCTGGCGCTGAGTCTGCATGCCCCGGACGACGAACTGCGCAACGAACTCGTCCCGATCAACACGCGCTGGTCGGTGGACGAGGCGCTCGACGCCGCGTACCGCTACTACCAGACCACCGGTCGGCGGGTCTCGATCGAGTACGCGCTGATCAAGGACATCAATGATCACGCCTGGCGGGCCGACCTGCTGGGAGAAAAGCTGAACGCCCGCGGCAAGGGTTGGGTGCACGTCAACCCCATCCCGCTCAACCCCACGCCCGGTTCGAAGTGGACGGCATCCCGCAAGGGGGTCGAGCAGCAGTTCGTCGAGCGACTGCGTGCGCACGGTATCCCGACCACGGTGCGCGACACCCGCGGCTCCGACATCGACGGAGCCTGCGGACAGCTGGCGGCCTCGACCGCCTGAGCCGTACGGACGGGCACGGACGGGCACGGACGCCGGTAGCGTGGGCGTCATGTTGCCCCAGGATCTGCTCATCGACGGCATCGGACGCAGCCAGGAGGTCGCACACGGTCTCGTGGACGAACTCGACGTCGCGTCGCTCAACCGTCGTCCCACGGACGAAGCGAACTCGATCACCTGGCTGATCTGGCACCTGGCCCGTCAGCAGGATGTTCAGATCGCCGACCTCGCCGGCGCCGAACAGGTCTGGACCCGCGACGGTTGGGCGCAGCGGTTCGGTCTCGATCTGCCGGACGAGTCGATGGGGTACGGGCACACTGCGGCCGACGCCGCGAAGGTGCGGGTCGACGACCCGGCACTGCTGACCGGCTACCTGGATGCGGCCGTCGAGACGACGTGCGCTTACCTGCGTGACCTGGACGGGTCGAGCTGGGACGACGTCGTCGACGAAGCCTGGGACCCGCCGGTGACCCGTGCGTCCCGCCTGGTCAGCATCGTCGACGATGCTGCTCAGCACGCGGGCCAGGCCGCCTACGTCCGGGGACTCCTGGCCTGATCCAGCAGGATCGCCTGCGCTTCGTCGATGGTGTCGACGAGGTGGAGTGAGTCGCCCAGGGGCGACTTCGCGCCCAGTGCCTGCAGGGCGGGCCAGACCGGGATGGTGCGGGTCCACTGCTCGCGGCCGACCAGGACGAGGGGCGGGCCGGGCTCGGTGCCGTAGTAGAGCCGCGTCGTCACCTGGAAGATCTCCTGAACGGTGCCCGCTGCTCCCGCGAGCACGACGATGCCGGCGTTGCAGATCGCGAGGAGGATGTCCTCGCGCAACGCGTTGCTGAAGTACTTCGCGATCGCCGAGCCGAACAGGTTCGGCGGCTCGTGCCCGTAGAACCACGTCGGGACGCCGAG
The DNA here is from genome assembly GCF_054778255.1 of Yimella radicis. Classification (NCBI taxonomy): domain Bacteria; kingdom Bacillati; phylum Actinomycetota; class Actinomycetes; order Micrococcales; family Dermacoccaceae; genus Yimella; species Yimella radicis. Next base: position 106,003 of record NZ_BAAGZR010000001.1, on the reverse strand, counting down.
CGAGCGGTGGGTGTCGGTCGGCACGTGACGCTCGCGCACCTTCCACGCTGTCGACGCCCACCCGTCGATACTTTGTGCGAAGTCCGGTTCGTCGGCGAGGTCGATCAGTGCTTGTTGCAGTTCTTTCGAATCACCAAGCAGCGCACCGAGATTCGCGGCCTCCATGGCTCCGGGTCCGCCGCCGGTCACCACCGTGACCCCGGCGTCCGCGAGTCGAGCCCCGAGTCGCGCGGCATCCTCGAACTCAGGAGTCCCACGGCGCAGCGCGTGCCCACCCATCACGCCGACCACGTGACGTCCGTGCACCCACTCCTGCAACGCGTCGGTGATGCCGTCGTCGTGCATGGCGCGTTGCAGCGTGGCGTACGCGTCGTGAGCGGAGCGGGCGTCGCGGCTCCAGTGGTAGGCGCGAGCATCCGGTGTGTTCTCGTAACCGCGGGCAAGCAGGCCCTCGTACAACTCGGTGTAGTCGTACAGCGCAGGCCGGAAGGACGAGACCGGCAGCGACGGATCGTCGTGAAAGATGACAGCGCCGTGCCTGCGCAGATGCTCTTCCAGTTTTGGACCGATCACCCCACCGAGTACGACGACGCCCTCGAAGTCGTTGCGGCGCAGCAGATCTGACTCGCGCGTGGTCAGGTCGAGACCTTGCAAGCGGGCGTGGTGGAAGTGTCCGGCAGGTTGCTCGAGCAGCCTGTCGAGCGCGGGGAGCGTTTCGACTTCGTGCGGGTTCACGTCGTCCATCCTGCGTGATCGAGCCCCGCTCGGAGGTTGTTCCACGCACGGCACGCTGGGATTCTGGGGCGGCTGCCCCAGGGCTGAGCCAGAATGTCGGTATCGGCCAATAGCCTGCCGACATGATCTCCACCGTCGCGGTCGCCGGCTATCGCTCGCTGCGTGACATCGCCCTACCGCTGTCGCGGCTGACCGTCGTCACCGGCGGTAACGGCTCCGGTAAGAGTTCGCTGTATCGCGCCCTGCGTCTGCTGGCCGACTGCGGTACGGGTGATGTGGTGGGCTCACTTGCCCGGGAAGGGGGTCTGCAGTCGGCGCTGTGGGCCGGCCCGGCCACCCTCACCGCCGCGCGCCGGGGTGCACCGGTCGAGGGTCTGATGCGCAACGGCAAGCGAGTCAGTCTGCAACTCGGTTGCGCCACAGACAATTACGGTTACCTCGTCGATCTCGGCATTCCGCAACAGTCAGGATCATTCTTCGATCGCGACCCGGAGATCAAGCGCGAGGCCGTGTTCTCCGGGCCGGTCATGCGTCCGGCGACGACGGTCGTCCGGCGCCGCTGGCACACGGTCGAGCAGCGCGACGGACGGGTGTGGGCCGAGGTCGGTGAACTGCCGACCTACCGCTCGATGCTGACCGAGTTCGCCGATCCACGTCAGCATTTCGAGCTCGCCGCGCTGCGCGCCCAACTGCGCACCTGGCGCTTCTACGACGGCTTCCGCTCGGACGCCGACGCCCCGGCCCGAGCACCGCAGGTCGGCACGCGCACCCGGGTGCTGGCGGGCGACGGCCACGACCTCGCGGCAACCGTGGCAACGACGCTCGAGGCGGGATTCGAGGACCTGCCTCGAGCCATCGCTGACGCCTTCGACGACAGCACCATCGACGTCGAGGTCAACGACGGACTCTTCCAGTTGGCGCTGCAGCAACCCGGGATGCTGCGTCCGATGCGGGCCGGCGAACTGTCCGACGGCACCGTGCGATTTCTGCTCTGGGCGGCCGCGCTCACGAGCGTCGATCGGCCTTCGCTCATGGTGCTCAACGAGCCCGAAACCTCTCTGCATCCCTCGCTGATCCCAGCCCTGGGACGGTTGATCCGAGCCACGAGCCGGCACACTCAGGTCATCGTCGTCACCCACAGCGACCTGCTCCTCAAGGAACTCGATCCGACGCCGTTCGAGCCGGACGAACCGGTCGAGGAACGCCTGCTCATCGAGCTCTACAAGGACTTCGGTGAAACGTTGGTGCGCGGGTTCGGCCTGCTCAGTACACCCGCCTGGGAGTGGGGCAGCCGCTGAGCACGTCGCGCACCACGGCAGCCGGGTCGTCCGCGTCCATGATCGAGCGCACCAGCGCCACGCCGGCAACTCCAGCGCCCATGAGGGCCGGCACATCGGCCGGTGTGATGTCGCCGATCGCAACGACCGGCAGCGAGGTCGCCGCCACGATCGGCGGATAGCCCTCGACGCCCAGCGGGTCACGACCGGAGTCCTTGGTCGGGGTCCGCCGGAAGGGTCCGGCACCGATGTAGTCGATCCACTCCTGCTGCTGTTGCGCCCACCGGGCGAGTTCGACGGTGCCGGTCGTCAGTCCGATGACGGCCTCGTTGCCGAGCATGGCCCGGGCCGCGTCGGCGGGCAGATCGTCCGTACCGAGGTGCACCCCGTGCACCGGCGCGCCGTGCAGGCGGGCGGCGTGCGCCACATCCGTGCGGTCGTCCACCAGAACCCTCGTCGCCGGCGCAACTGCGTGCACGGCGTCGGCCACCGCGATGCTGAGGTCGAGCAGTTGCCTGGTCGTGGCCTGTTTTGCCCGCACCTGCACGACGCCTACTCCTGCTGCTGCGGCGTCCGCAGCGATCTCGACCGTGCGACGCGAGGTGCCCGACGTCACCAGGTAGCACCGCAGATCCAGGGACGTGCTCAGCCGCTGCACCATCGGGTGCTCACCTCCAGATGAGCTGGTCCGATCCGGTCGAGAGCGTCCAGCAGCTCCACCTTGAAGCTGCCGGGGCCGGCGCTCTTGCGGGCGGCGTCCTCGGCGGCGGAGCTCATCAGGGCGACAGCGGTGAGGGCCGCATCGAGGGGGGTCGCCACCGTGATGAACGCCGTGACCAGCGCGCTCAGCAGGCAACCGGTTCCGGTCACCTGGGTGAGGCGTGCGTCGCCGCCGGTCGATCCGATGACCCGTTGCCCGTCGGTGATGACGTCCAACTCGCCGGACACGACCACGACACACCTTGCGTCGTGTGCCAATCGGGCCGCATCGTCGATGACGGCCCGGGAGGAGCACGTGGTGTCGGCGCCACGAGCGCCACCGTCCGCCCCGGCCAACGCACGGATTTCGGACGCGTTGCCCCGGATCGCTCCCGGATGGTGGCGAACAAGGTTGCGCGCCAGGGGAGTTCGCACCGGAGTCGGTCCGACGACCGCAGGGTCGAGTACCCATGGACGGCCGCCGTCACGGGCAGCTGCGACCGTCGGCAGGATCGCTGCCGCGGTCTCCTCGCCCAGAGCAGCGAGGTTCACCAACAGCGCGTCCGCGCCCCGGACGAGGGTGGGTGCCTCGCCGATCGTGGCGGTCATCAGTGGACGGGCACCGGCGGCGAGCAAACCATCGGCGACGAACGGCGCGGATACGGCTCCGGTGAGGCAGTGGACCAACGGGGCCTTCACTCTCATTGCGTCCAGGAGCGATGCAACATCAGGAGTGTGCATGGGCGGTCCCCTTCGCAGCAGGGTGAAGGTCGAGTTGTCGGACGTCGTCGCGCGGCCCCAGGTGCCCGCAGGAAGCCACGAGCAGACCGGCGAGCACCAGCAGAGCCACGACAGCCGTCCGATGACCGATCGCGTGCTGCAGTTGCGGCAACCAGAAGGGATGCAGCGCGGGGACGATGATCGACAGGCTGTAGGCCGTGCCGTAACCGGTCGACCTGATGGCTGCCGGAAAACCTTCGGCGAGATAGGCGCCGACGGGTCCGTAGCCGCAGACCGTGATGACCTGCAACAGACAGGCGAGGGCCATCGCGCGCCCGATCTGGGAGGTGCCGACCAGCTCGAGCCAGACCAGCGGTCCACTCACCGCCGCCAGCAGACCCCACAGGACGAAGAACCGTCTCCGGCCCACCAGGGTCGACAGGTGACCGGTGCACGCCATGACCATCGCCTGCGCGACGGCGGCCGCGCCCATTGTCCAGGCCGCGGTCGTGGTGTCCAGGCCGACGCTGCGACGCAGCTCGTCCGGCAACGCGATCACGACCAGGTTGGTCATGATCCACAGGCCGGTCATCAGCCCGAACAGTTGCCAGAACGAGCGGCGGTGCTGTCCGAGGAACAAGTCCCGCAACCCGATTCGTGAGCTAGCGGCCGCTGTTGCGCGGTCGGCGACCTGGCGTCGGTAGAAGTGCAGCAGAGTCAGCGAGGCAACGCCGCCGGCGACGAAGGGTACCCGCCAACCCCAGGTTTCGTAGGCGCCGGGATCAAGCAGCGACAGCAGCGCCCAGGTGGTGAAGGCGATCGTCGCCTGCGCCCACGGTGCCATCGACATGATCAGCCCTGAGTAGAGACCGCGCAGGCGCGGACGCGACCATTCCATCGCCAGCGGGATGGCGGCCGAGTACTCACCGGCGATGAACACGCCACCCAGGAAGCGCATCGCCAGGATCCACCAGATCGCCGCCGCGCCGATGACCTCATGGGTGGGGGTCACCGCGATACCGAGGGTGCACGTGGCGGTTCCACCGATCGCCACGGTCGCGGTTCGGGTACGTCCGAACCGGTCGCTGAGCCGGCCGAAGACGACGCCACCCACGGGTCGTCCCAGCAGCATCGCCATCACGACGATCGTCGCGCCGGCAGCGCCACCGTGCGGGCCGGTGATGGCCGGAAGGGCAGGGGCCAGCGCGACGAGGGGCAGGAAGATGTGGACCTGATCCACGAAATTGCCGGCCACTCCGCCCCGCAGGGCGGCGCGGCCCTGCGGGGAGAGGGTGTCGGTGTGTTCGCGGTCGGTGGCCGCTGCGCTCACTGGGCCGCGTCGACGTAGACGCTGGCGCCGAGCTCGATGAACTCGCGCGACTTGTCCCGCATCCCAGCCATTGCCGACTTGTGTTGATCCCGGATGTCCTGGCTGATCCGCATCGAGCAGAACTTCGGTCCGCACATCGAACAGAAGTGCGCCGTCTTGGCGCCTTCGGCCGGCAGCGTCTCGTCATGGAAGGCGATCGCTGTGTCGGGGTCGAGCGAGAGCGCGAACTGGTCGTGCCAGCGGAACTCGAAGCGTGCCTTCGACAAGGCGTCGTCGCGCACGCGCGCTCCGGGGTGTCCCTTGGCGACATCGGCCGCGTGCGCCGCGATCTTGTAGGTGATGACCCCGGTCTTCACGTCATCTCGGTTGGGCAAGCCCAGGTGCTCCTTGGGGGTGACATAGCACAGCATCGCCGTGCCGTGCTGGGCGATGACTGCGGCACCGATCGCGGAGGTGATGTGGTCGTATCCCGGCGCGATGTCGGTGACCAGCGGACCGAGCGTGTAGAACGGCGCTCCGCGGCACCAGTCCTGTTGCAGTTCGACGTTTTCCGGCACGAGGTGCAGGGGCACGTGTCCCGGGCCCTCGACCATCACCTGCACGTCGTACTCCCAGGCGCGCTCGGTGAGTTCGGCCAGGGTCCGCAGTTCGGAGAACTGGGCCTCGTCGTTCGCGTCGGCCACCGATCCAGGACGCAGTCCGTCGCCGAGGCTGAATGCGATGTCGTACTGGGCGAAGATCTCGCACAGCTCGTCGAAGTGGGTGTAGAGGAACGACTCCTCGTGGTGTGCCAGGCACCAGCCGGCCATGATCGATCCACCTCGACTCACGATGCCGGTGACGCGTTCGGCGGTGAGCGGGACGTACCGCAGGAGCACCCCGGCGTGGATCGTCATGTAGTCGACCCCCTGTTCGGCTTGCTCGATCACGGTGTCGCGGAAGATTTCCCAAGTGAGGGCGTCGGCGCGTCCGTCGACCTTCTCCAGGGCCTGGTAGATCGGCACCGTGCCGATCGGCACGGGGGAGTTGCGGACGATCCACTCGCGGGTGGTGTGGATGTCGTCGCCGGTCGACAGGTCCATGACCGTGTCGGCGCCCCAGCGCGTCGCCCAGCTGAGCTTGGAGACCTCTTCCTCGATGGAGGAGGTGACCGCGGAGTTGCCGATGTTCGCGTTCACCTTGGTGAGGAACCGGCGGCCGATGATCATCGGCTCCGACTCCGAATGATTGATGTTGGACGGGATGATCGCGCGACCCGCCGCCAACTCCTCGCGAACGACTGAGACGTCGACGTTCTCGCGCAGCGCGACGTAGCGCATCTCGGCCGTCACTTTGCCCTGACGCGCGTAGTGCATCTGGGTGACGGTGCGACCAGGCTTGGCGCGCAACGGATTTCGTCGCTCACCGCGCCATTCGTCGGAAGCTTGGCCGCGACGGACGGCGGAGCGTCCGTCGTCCTGCAGGGTGCGTTCGCGACCCTCGTAGGTCTCGACATCGTCGCGGCTTGTGATCCAGCCGGAACGAGTGGCGGGTAGGCCGACGGCAGGATCGCTGCCGGGGCCCGCGGTGCGGTAGACATACACATCGGGATTCGTTGTGCCGTCGGGGGATTCGTCGAGGCTGATCGCGGTGACGGGCACGCAGATGTCGCCGTCGACGAGGTGGTGGAGGCGGTGCTTGGGATGAATCTCGGACATCGAGATCTCCTCACTTCCTTCGCCGGAATGACCCGGGCAGGTTCGGACGGTCCGAGCGGCGTCAGCTCGATCTCAGCCCTCTGCCGAGGGCTCCCGTGTGGGTGTCGCCACCGTAACCCATGTCACTTACGGTGTCGCACATGGTCCGTCCACCAGCCGTCGTCTCGATCGCCGGCAGTGACCCGAGTGGAGGTGCGGGAATCCAGGCAGATCTGAAGACCTTCGGCGCACTCGGTGCGTACGGCATGAGCGTTCTCACAGCACTGACTGCGCAGAACACGATCGGTGTGCAGAAGGTGTTACCAATCAATTCGGAATTCGTTGCGGCACAGCTCGATTCGGTGACAAGTGACGTGCGTGTTGACGGTGTGAAGATCGGTGTTCTGGGCTCAGCGGGGGTCGCTGAGGTGATCCGCCCGACGCTCCTGCACATGCGTGATCGCGGGGTGCCGATCGTGCTCGATCCGGTGCTGGTCGCAACCTCCGGAGACCGCCTCGGCGACGCGTCGGTGACGTCTGTGCTGCGTGACCTGCTGCCCGTTGTCAGCGTTGTGACACCGAACCTGTCGGAGGCCGCCGCATTGACCGCCACCCCTGTTGCGACCGACGAGCGGGGGATGCGCGATCAAGCCATGGGCCTGCTCGACCTCGGTGTGCCCGCGGTGCTCATCACGGGTGGCCACCTCGACGGCGACGCGGTCGACCTATGGGTCGACGCACTCGGCTTCGAACGGTTCGCAGCCCCGCGCATCCCCACGACCAACACGCACGGCACGGGCTGCAGCTTGTCGTCCGCGCTGGTCGCCCTGCGTCCGCAGCGGCCCGACTGGCACACCACCGTGACCGACGCAAAGGGCTGGCTGACCGACGCGCTGCGCGCGGCCGACTCGCTCGAGATCGGCGCCGGTCACGGGCCGGTGCACCACTTCCACCGATGGTGGTGACCGCCGCTGAGCGACCGATTCGGGCCGTCCGGCGCGAGTCGCAGCGGCCAGAGTGTGGCCGATGACACACTCGCGCCATGGGTGCTTACAGCGACGAGTATCAGCGCAGCATGGCCGACCCCGAGGGCTTCTGGCTGGACGCGGCATCGGCAGTGCACTGGTTCAAGAAGCCGACCCAGGCGCTCGACGACACGAACCCTCCGTTCTACCGGTGGTACCCCGGCGCCCAGACCAACATCTGTTACAACGCGCTCGATCGCCACGTGATCGAGGGCCGGGCCGACCAGACGGCGTTGATCTACGACAGCCCGGTCACCGAGGGCCGGTGCAGCTACAGCTACGCCGAGCTGCTCGATCTGGTCGGGCGGGCGGCCGGGGTGCTGAAGGCGCTCGGTGTGGGCAAGGGCGATCGTGTCGTCGTGTACCTGCCGATGATTCCCGAAGCGGTGATCACGATGCTGGCGTGCGCCCGGATCGGTGCGGTGCACTCGGTCGTGTTCGGCGGTTTTGCGCCGGCCGAGCTCGCCGCCCGCATCGACGACGCGCGGCCCAAGGTCGTCGTCACCGCGTCGTGCGGTGTGGAGCGGACCCGCGTCATCCCGTACAAGCCGATGGTCGATGAGGCGATCGAGCGCGCCGAGCACAAGCCCGATCGCGTACTGCTGGTGCAGCGTCCGCAACTCCAGGCCGAGACGGGGGAGCGCGACATCGATTGGGCGACGGCGATGAAACCGGGCGCCGTCGAGCCGGCGGGCTGTGAGACGGTCGCGGCAACCGACCCCCTCTACGTGCTGTACACCTCCGGCACGACCGGCAAGCCGAAGGGCATCGTGCGCGATCACGGTGGATACCAGGTTGCGCTGCAGTGGTCGATGACGAACGTCTACGGCATGGAACCGGGTGACGTATGGTTCACCGCGTCCGACGTGGGGTGGGTCGTCGGCCACTCCTACATCGTCTACGGACCCCTCATCGCCGGCTGCACGACGATCGTGTTCGAGGGCAAACCCGTTGGTACACCCGACGCCTCGACCTTCTGGCGGGTCATCGCCGAATACAGCGTGAAGGCGTTGTTCACCGCGCCGACCGCCTTCCGGGCGATCAAGAAGGAAGACCCGGATGCGGCGTTGATAGCCGGCCACGACCTGTCGTCGTTCCGCACCCTCTTCATGGCCGGCGAGCGTCTCGACCCCGACACCTGGCAGTGGGCCACCGACAAGCTCAGGGTGCCTGTGGTCGACAACTGGTGGCAGACCGAGACCGGCTGGCCGATCGCGTCCAACCAGATCGGGCTCGAGCAGTTGCCGATCAAGCCGGGATCAGCGGCGGTGCCGACCCCCGGCTACGACGTGCAGATCCTCGACTCGATGGGTGAACAGGTGCCGCCGGGCACCGAGGGCGCGGTCTGCATCAAGCTGCCGCTCCCGCCCGGCACACTCCCGACACTCTGGCAGGACGACGCCCGGTACGAGTCGTCGTACCTGTCGGCCTACCCGGGCTACTACCTCACCGGCGACGGCGGCTACATCGACGACGACGGCTACCTGTTCGTGCTCGGCCGCACCGACGACGTGCTCAACGTCGCCGGGCACCGGCTCTCCACCGGCGGCATCGAAGCGGCGCTGGCCGGCCACCCTGCGGTCGCGGAGTGTGCGGTGATCGGTGTTGCCGATCCGTTGAAGGGTCAGGTGCCGCGTGCGCTGGTCGTGTTGAAGGCCGGCGACAAGTGGGCCAACCTCGACGATGCCGGGCTCACACAGTTGCGCACCGAGCTCGGACAGCGGGTGCGCGAGGAGGTCGGCGCCATCGCCACCCTGCAGCAGGTCGACGTCGTCGCCGCACTGCCCAAGACCCGGTCGGGCAAGATCCTTCGCAAGACGATGCGCCAGATGGCCGACGGCCAGGACGCGCAGGTGCCCTCGACCATCGAGGACCCTTCCGTGCTCGACGCCCTCGCGGAAACCCTCGGGCGACAAGGCACTTCGCAGGGTTAAGGCACTTCGCAGGGTTATGGTCGCGGAGCGAGCCGTACCTCGGGTGAAGACGCGGGTCACCGCCCGGACGGTCGGGTCGCAGCGATCCTCTCGTTGCCCTCGGGGTCGGCGAAGATCACCCGTGCACTGCGGGCCCGTGCATTCCGCGGTGCGGGCGCCGAACGGCAACGCAATTGTGAGTTAGCGAACCTCGCGCGGTTGCTCCATCGGGCCGAATCCGGTGTGCCACAACCGATCTGCGAGGTCGAGTGCGGCTGCGGCCCACGGTGTCATCCGCTCGCCGTGCGCGAAGTCGATGGGAGTGAACCGCACCAACGCGCCCATCGCTGCGGGTCCGAGTTCGACGGTGCCGACAGCGGTGGCGTCGTCGTCGCAGGGGCGTAGATCATCGGGGGTGCCGCACACGAACATCGCGGTCGTCGCCTGTGGCGTCACCGCGTCCGTCGCCAGATAGGCGGAGCCGGCGCGGTTCGCGTCGGCTGCGTCGAGCAGCTCGGTCTCGACGGCCTCAAGGTCAACGTCGAGGTTCGCGCCGGAGCGGACGGTCTGGTCGAGGAGGTTGAGTGGCACGTCGGCCGTGCCCTTGTTGATGGTGTTGATGCCGCCGGAGAAGCGGGGGTTGAGCTCATGCGGGCGGAAACCGTCGGCTGTGAGGATGCCGTCGATTCCGAACGCGCCGCGGTAGCGGTGTTCTCCAGCAAGCGCCTCACCGACGCGTCGTGCAGCGGTGCGCATCTCGTCGCGCTGCGTCGAGATCGGATCCCACCACGTGGAAACGCCGGCTTGCACGAATCGGTGCCCGCCCGCTGGGCGCAACATGCACAGCTCGACCGGCCGCAGCACGAGCACGCCCCGGTCGGTGACGATGCCGTGAATGCTGCACGGCTGACCCTCCAGGAAAGGCATCACCCGCGCACGCTCGCCAGCTGCGGCCACCTCGCGGAAGACGGTTGACGGGTCGGTCCCAGGACGCACCCACCACACCTTGGCGGCGCCGCCGTTCATGCCCTGCGACGCGTCCGCCGAAATCACCACGCCGGCGCCGCGGTCCAGGCGAAGAACGCTGTCGCGCAGCGATTTCGAGTCCGCGGGGACCACCTGCTCGGGAGGTGTCCGAAGACCGGCGGCCTCGAAGATCGCGCCGCACAACGTCTTGTCCTCGAGCGACTCGTCGGCCAGTGATCTGCCGCCGATGACGTCGCGTCCGAAGACCTTCGCGTCACTCGCCGTCGGAGTCGCGTTGAGCACGAGCGCGGTGCCCTCCGGGTCGAAGCTGTCGACCGCAGCGAGCACGTGAGCGGGCGGGTTGTTGAGCACGTGTCGCCACCCTGCCAACTCATCCATCACCGACTGAACAGGCGCTTCGTAGGTCGCGCGGACGACGGTGAGGTCGTCGCCGCTGGGGAGGGGGCCGGTGCCGTCACCGAAGGTGACGATCAGCTGTTCGGTCACCCCGAGGGTGCGGTAGTGCTCGACCCGCGGGGTCGCGGATGCCAGCACCGGCGCGAACACCACGAGCTTGCGTCCGCGCAGTCGCTCGGCCTCTTGCGTTCGCAGCAGGTTGACCAGTCGGGTGAGTGCCTCGTTCACACCATGGGCTCGGCCTCGATGGTGAACCCCTGCGCGCGCAGCCGCTCGATGTAGGGCATGCCCAATGCCGTTGCGGGAGTGAGCAATCCACCCTGGCGTCCATCCGGGAGTGGGAGTTCGTCGCGCTGCAGTGCCAAGGCGAGGCCGGCCTCGCCGAGCATCACGCACGTCGCCGCGTACCCGGGGTCACCCTGCGCGGCGACGATCGAGTGCCACTTCTTACCGGTGGTCGTCGTGGTGCGGATATCCATCTTGAAGAAGCCCTCGTTGCGGGCCTTCTCGCTCGGTCCGGTGCCGGGCGCCGGCACAACCTTCTTGACCACCGGCCGAAGCACGCCGACGTTCATCGCCGCGACTGCACCGCCGAGGCCGGCTGCGACGCCATACCCTGTGAGCCGTCCACCGACGCCCTTGCCGGTCTTCATGACCTCGCGGTAGCGGAATGTGCGTCCGTACGCATATCCGGACAGGGCGTTGCTGCGGCGCACGATGCGGGTGTTGTAGGTGGCCATGACGAAGGGGGCGGTCCACGCGCCGATCTCGGCGTCCTCGCGCACTGCCGCGGAGTCCTTCCACTCGCCGGACGGCTCGGCCGAGCGGTCGGGGGAGAGGCCGAACTTGTCGGTGACCACCTTGCGGCGTTCCTTGTCACCCTTGATCGCGTCGACCTGACCCATCATCGAGGCAACGGTGCCACCGCTGACGCCACCCTTCATCGACGCGTACGTGGTGGTGTCACCGAGTTCGCCGTCGCCGGCTTCACGCACGGCGTTCGCCAGTACGAATACACCGATGTCGGAGGGCACCGAGTCATATCCGCAGGAGGGGACGATGCGCGCTCCGGAGGCATTGGCGCGCTCGTCGAAGGCGTCGATCGCGTCGCGGTGGAAGAGCACCTCGCCGGTCAGGTCCACGTAGTCGGTGCCGGCATCGGCGCAGGCCTCGACCAGCGGCAGGCCGTAGGAGGCGTACGGTCCCACGGTCGTGATGACGACCTTCGTCCGCTCCACCATCGCCTTCAGCGACGCCGGGTCGGAGGAGTCGGCGGTGAGCAACGGCCACTCGCGAGCTGCTGCGGGCAGGTCGCCGCGACTGTCGGCGAGCTTGGTTTCGCTGCGGCCGGCGAGGCCGATGCGGGTGCCTTCCGGGGCGTGCTTGGCCAGGTGGGCGGCGGTGAGCTCACCGACGAAACCGGTGGCGCCGAACAGGACGATGTCAAACTCGCGGGTACGGGAATCCATGGCCCAACCGTAAGGCGTGCGCCCGGCCCGGTTGTCGAACCGGCGCCTAGGATGGCGTGACGCAGGCCTCATCAACCATCAGGTCTGCGGACAATCCCGTTACCTCGAGGAGCCGACACCCATGGCGCTCAGCGCTTTCGACCTGTATTCCATCGGCATCGGTCCGTCGTCCTCTCATACGGTCGGTCCCATGCGCGCGGCGAAGATGTTCGTCGACGCACTGGAGCAGGACGGCCGGCCGGACGATGTCGTCCGGGTGCACGCCCAGTTGTTCGGTTCGCTCGGTGCCACCGGCCACGGCCACGGTTCCGGCAAGGCCGTGCTGCTCGGTCTGGAGGGGGAGGACCCCGAGACGGTCGACGTCGACAGCGCCGATGCACGCGTCCAGAACATGAAGGTGCGCCGGCTGGTCCGCCTCGGCGGCACCCACGTGGTCGCGTTCGACGCGGACAAGGACCTCGTCCTGCACCGTCGTAAGTCGCTGCCGACGCACCCGAACGGCATGCAGTTCGACGCGTTCGACTCCGACGGTGAGGTCATCGCCAGCCGCGTCTACTACTCGGTCGGCGGCGGCTTCATCGTCGACGAACACGCCACCGGCGCCGACCGCGTCGTGCAGGACGACACCCCGCTTCCGCTGTACTTCACCACCGGCGAGCAACTGCTCGAGATTTGCGAGCGCGAGAGCCTGTCGATCAGCGAGGTGATGATGCGCAACGAGCAGGTCTGGCGCAGCGAGCAAGAGATCCGGGACGGACTGCTTCGAATCTGGGCGGTGATGCAGCAGTGCGTCATGAACGGGTACGGCCGCGAGGGCGTGCTGCCCGGAGGTCTGAAGGTGCCGCGTCGTGCACCCGGCCTGTACCGCGACCTCACCGCCGACGGTGCGCGGATGGACCCGCTGCACGTCATGGACTGGGTCAACCTCTATGCGCTGTCGGTCAACGAGGAGAACGCATCCGGCGGACGCGTCGTGACCGCCCCGACCAACGGCGCCGCCGGCATCATTCCCGCGGTGTTGCACTACTACCGCGACTTCGTCGGCGGCGCGGACGACGACGGCGTCGTGCGCTTCCTGCTGACCGCCGCGGCGATCGGCATCCTGTTCAAGGAGAACGCATCAATCTCGGGTGCGGAGGTCGGCTGCCAGGGCGAGGTGGGCTCCGCCTGTGCGATGGCGTCCGGTGCGTTGTGTGAGGTGCTGGGCGGCACGCCTGAGCAGGCCGAGAACGCCGCTGAGATCGGTATCGAACACAATCTGGGTCTGACCTGTGACCCCGTCGGCGGGCTCGTGCAGATCCCGTGCATCGAGCGCAACGCGATCGCGTCGGTCAAGGCGATCAACGCAGCTCGCTTGTCGCTCAACGGAACCGGCACCCACCACGTGAGCCTCGACAAGGCGATCAAGACCATGCGCGACACCGGGCGCGACATGTCGATCAAGTACAAGGAGACCGCCCGCGGCGGTCTTGCGGTCAACGTCATCGAGTGCTGACTTCGTCGCGAATGAGGGGCAGATCGGCCTCGTGAACCAGCTGCGCTTCGGCGTCGAATTCAACCTTCGGTGGACGGTTGCCTTCTCCACAGCGTTGGTCGCAGGCGGGTACCACCCGAGCAGCATTGCAGTATGAAGTTGCGTGCGAGTCCGTGTGACGCGGCTGTCGCCGCGCTCGACAAGTTCGCCCGTGCTGCGGGCCTCGAATCGCGCTTTGCGGCGACTCGTTGCCGGAGGCTTCCTGACCAAGGTTGTTAAGAAGGTGCCCAGAGTGGGCAAGCTCTCAACAGCCGCATCACCGGCTCTCGTCGCTGCAGCACGGCTCGCCGGCGACGCGCTCAAGGACGCGAACGAGCAGGCCCGGGCCAACCGTGACGTACTCGCTGCGACACTCACGCAGTTCAAGCTCGACTTGGAGCGTGGGGTTGAGGAGCGACTGCTGTTGAAGAGCCGGAAGTGACGGCCGTTTCTCCCGGCGCGGACGGGCTGATCTGGTTGACCAGGGGCAAGTCGTGGGGTTTCCGCTTCGTCTTGGACGGCGGCCTGCCCGACTCGTTGCCCGTATACGAGCGAGCATTCGAGCGAGTTGATCAGGACGAGTCCACCGCGTGTGATCGGGTGGCCGACGCCGTAGCCCTGTGCTTTCCGGACCCGCAAGGGAGACGGGATGCGTCCGGCCGGGTCATCCCGCACGACTTTGTCGTGCCGGACGACCTTGGGCTCGCAATCGAGTCCGTGGACGACGGGATCGATTCTGTCTGGCCGCTCGTCGCAGGGCACTACGACCGAATTTGGGACAAGGGGTAACGGTGTGCCGACTGCGCGTACGCGGTCTGCATCATGATGACGTCGAGCTGCTACCTCGGGAGGAAACACCATGAGCGACGGACAATTGAGCTACGAAGGTCTGAACCTTCCGACGTCCCTGCAGCCAGGGAACGAGACTTGGGCTGTTGGCCTCCTGAAGTTCTACTTCTTCGACGAAGTCTCGCCCGGCCGCCCGCTGTTCAGCGGTGGTCAGTGGGATGCCTGGGACCCTTCGGGTACCCGGGCAAGCTCGCAGAACACCTTCACCTCGGACGACCTGACATCGCTGTCGTTGTTGGGGGTAGACCTCCCCGGGGACGCGGCGGTGCAGATTCTCGTGAAGCAGAAGGATCGCTTCGATCAGCTTCTGTCGGCCATCGGCGACGACCTGGACCTTGTCGACGTCGACGACGTCAGCGAGTCGGGAAAGAAATACGGCCCGGTGTGGGCGCTCTGGCACGAGCTTCGAAAGCTCCACAACGTGGGCGCGACCAAGACCGCGAAGCTGATCGCCCGAAAGCGCCCACGACTTGTGCCTGTTTATGACTCGGTGCTGAGGGGGACCGTGTTTCCGTCGGGTAAGCAGTGGCAGCCGCTCCACGCGGCACTACGTCAGGAGACGCCGCACCGCCGCCTCCACGACCGGCTCGAGGACCTGCGCCAGGATGCGGGGCTCGGCAGTGAGGTCAGCCCGTTGCGTGTGTTCGACGTGCTGGCCTGGCTTGAGGGATCAGGGAAGGCGCAGGCAGTCCCACGCCCCTAAGCGGTGCCGGATTGGCTCGAAAGATTCTTTCGGAGCTCGCTCAGCCGGCGTCCATCTGGGAGCCGCCAGTACTGCCAGCCGTTCACGGCACGCCCCAGAATCGCTCGACCGGCGCCGCTGGGAGTCTCATGCTCGACCCCGTTGACCAGCAGTCTCCCCCGCTCCGTGACGGTCGCCGTCGTGCTTGGGTCGCGACCGACGAGCGCGTCGCCGGGTCCGAGGAGGCCCGCAGCGACGATCTCCCGGAACTCGATCCAAGCTGTCTCCGGTCCACCCGCGAGGGACATCGGGGTCGTATCGTGGTTCGCAGGAGTCGGCCAGGTACGGATAAGCGCCTCGATCGTCTCGTTGGTTCGCGCATCGATGTCCGTTTCGGACCACGACGGCAGGTCTCGCATCTGGCGATTCATGAGGAGCACATCGTGCTTGCGTAGTGCGGTTTGTTTGCCTTTCTCGCCTCCCCACGGGCCGTTCGAGACCGAGGAGTTCAGCGAAGCGGTGAGAAGAGTGAGGTTTCCGAACCGATGTATGTGCGCATCGCGCTCGACCTCGGCCCTTAGATTCTCGACGGGCCAGTTGGTGCGCCAGCGCTGGGGCAGGACATGCTCGATGTGCATCGTGTCCCGCGGCACCCGGCTGCCCGTGCGAGAAGTCTCGGAGGTGTATCCGCGGGCGTCGTCCTCGACCGCCTCGAGGAACATCCGCAGCCGCCCGCGCGAATGCTGGCGGTACGCCGCAGCGGATAGCAGTTCCGTGCGGAGTTCCCGATCGGACGGCCAGTAAGTGCCCGGACGGTCTTGGGCTGCGAGGAAGCCGCGTGTGTCGTCGGCGACCTTGGACTTCTCCACTCCCCGTAGTTCACGAATCAGAGTGGCGACCAGCCGACTCGCGTCAGCTGTCGGTCGGCGTAGCAAGGAGCGCCGCAGGATCCAACTCTCGACCCAGCCGAGTGCGGCATCAGCGATGTCGGATGGAATCGAAAGCTCGGAGTCGTACAACCAGATGAGGACCGGCTTCACCGCCTCCAAACCGGCCGCCTGCGTTCGGTAGGTGAACAGGCTGGGCGCATCCAGCGCTCCGTCTCGCAGCTTCGCGGCATGGATCCACCCCTCGTACTGCAGTGCCTGGCGATGGAGTGCCTTCACGATGTCGTCCATAGAGCGTGCGGCCGAGTACTCAAACCACTGGCGAAAGCGAATGAACGTTGACTGAGTGCTCACTTCTTCACCCGTCTGTGCAACGAGCCAGTGATTGAGGAACAGCGCGACCCGCGGGACGAGGTACCGGCCGACGCTTACTTCGGTCGTCCAGAACTTCTGGTCGAACATCTTCCAATGCGTGGAGTAGGCGGCAGCCGTGTCGACTCCTTCGGCCTCCAGTCGCTGGAACACGAAGTTCTTGATGAGGTCGGCCTGTGTCAATGGTGTGCCACGAGCGTTGAGCGTTTCGAAGATGGCTTGTGAGTTTTCGTCCGCCGTAAGAGAGATGACGACGAACTCGAGCCCCGTGAGCAACACGCTCGCAAGCGCGTCGGCGCGTTCGGCGACCGCGGAGGCATCGCCAGCGTCAGCCAACCACTCGGAGACCTCCGCGCTGAAGAACTGATGGGCTTGAACGATCCTGTGGTCCCGATCGAGGTCGTCGTAATCGAGAATGGGCCCCGGCAACATCACGGACGCGAAGGGGTCAGCGTCGTCGTTGCTATGTTGAATCTTGAGCTGGGCTCGACCTTCGAAGCCAAGGTCCTCGGGGTTGTGCGTCAACCGGCGGAGTCGTCGTGCAGCGAGCGTGAGGTCACGCGCATCGAAGATCCTGGCGGCACCGTCGATGAGAAGTTGGACGGTGGTGAGCCGTTGCTGTCCGTCGATGAGGGCGTATTCCTCCGCGTCCCCCATCTGTCGACCGGACAGCTGTTGCATGACCACTGCACCGAGGAAGTGGGTGGCATCGGCTGCAGCAGATTGGCGGAGCTCGGCGAGTCGCCGAACGTCGTCCCACATGGGTTGCCACTGGTGGTCCTCGCGCCAAACGTACGGCCGCTGGAACAGCGGGATCCTGAGGTATTGCGGGAGGTTGAACAGCTTCGTCGGCGTGCTGACCCGAGTGTCCATTGGCATAACATACGAGGCTCGGAGCGTGACGGAGCCGTACCGCGGCTAGTTGCTAGGAACAAGCCGAAGGTGAGCCGCTGCGGACAAAGCTGAGCGGTGGATCTCTACGTTGCTCGAGGTCATGGTCGGGGAGGGGCAGATGGGGGTGGAGTCGTAATGACGCTCACACTCGGCCCAATCCTCGCGAGCGCCGGGATCGACCCGGGTCACGCGATCGTGATCCGGCACTCGTTCGTGCTTGCCCATGCCGACGGCGAGCGCGGTCTCCACGCCGACTCGACTGACGACGAGATTCTCGCCTACACATCGCGGCAGTCCGCGGATACTCGGACCTTCCCGGCAGCCCCGCCTCGACAGTGGGTCATCTTCATGAAGGAAGGCGGAGACCGGGCTCGCCTCTGGTCGGTCGTCGACAACCATGGAGAGACCTACAACGACGGCACGCGTCGCGGGTTCGACCTCAGGGTCTCCGACGATCTGGCCGACCTCAGGAACCGGCTGGTCATCTCCTGGCCGGCGCCGCGAGCGTGGCGGGTGCACGGCACCACCGCCACGGGGTACCGCGTGGCAGAGGTCGCCGACGCGCGGCCGCTGCGCTTCCCGGGCTTTGACAGGCTCATCGTCGACCGCGTGCAACTTCAAGCGCTGACGCGAGAGCACCGATACGCGGGATGGCGCACCGCCCTCGCCTCGGTCAAAGGCATCTACCTGATCACCGACACCCGTGACGGGCGCCAATACGTCGGCAAGGCCGACGGCGCCGAGACGATTCTCCAGCGGTGGAGCGAGTACGCAACAACTGGTCACGGCGGCAACGTTGAGCTCCGCGGGCTCGATCCGGCAACCTTCCGCTACTCGATCCTGCGTGTCTTCGATCCGGCAACGCCCACGCGCGACATCGATGAGGCGGAGAGTCATTTCAAGCAAGCTCTCGACACGCGCAAGCATGGACTCAATCGGAACTGACCCACATCGCGCCTGAGACGATGACGGCTCACCGCGTCTGCGAGGCAAGGGGACTGCATGGAGCCTGGGCTATACGAGCGTCTGGTCGACGCTGGCCTCGCACGCGCTCTCGACGATCTCGACGATGACCTCGTCGCTCACCTCAAGGACGTCCACGACGCTGATCTTCGCCACGTGATCAGCCGGCACGTCGCGTCCGCCCTCGTCCGCCAGGTCACCCCAGAGTTGGCGAATCAGATCCTCGCTGGCCTTGACGACGAGGACGACGCTCAACTGCCGCCGGTCAAGACCTGGCACCTCGTCGGCGTCGAGAGCATCGGTAACGCCCGGCATCCCGCAGGCCGCATCGCCGAAGATCAACTGCGCGCACAACGCTCGATCCAAGTCATCGTTCGACGTACGCTGTTTGCACCGACCGACGGACCGCTGAACGGTTGACCGAATGGCCAACGATGTCGTGCGCGGACGAAGGTGCACTACGAGATTCAACGCGATCGGCTGCAGGCGACATACGGCTCATCAAAGCCGCAACATGGGCTAGGTTGGCTCGTCCGTCCTCTCCAGGAGCGCGCTCCTCGACGGCATTGAGTGGAACGGTCCATCTCCGAGGTGGACACACCAACGCTGTTGCGGCGGATTGAGAGACCCGCTTCGTCGCGCCGCCCATGCAGGGAAACCAGGCCCGGGACCGACCACGCTACCCGCGTGACGCTCTGCAGTGCGTTGGCGGCATGCCAAGGACCCACGCACCTGCACGATACTATCGCGCCAGGCTGTCAGTACCCCGCCGTATGTTGCTCGCATGCGCAACGCCAAAGGAGACACGATGAGAGCTCAAGCAACGATCAATAACGGCAACCGACCCGTCGCGATCGACCTGTTCTGTGGAGCCGGAGGGTTGTCATTCGGCCTCCAGGAGGCAGGCTTCAGGGTAGCCCTAGGTCTTGATTTCGACAGCCACGCCCTGCGCACGTTCGAGGCAAACCACGCCGACGCCGCGATCCTTAACAGAGATGTGCGCGAAGTCACAGGAAAGGACATACTTGCGGCTGCAGGGGTGGATCACATCGATCTGCTTGCCGGAGGGCCAAGCTGCCAAGGCTTCAGCACCCACGGCAAGCGGCTAGTCGATGATCCAAGGAACTTCCTGTACAGGGAGTTCTTGCGGCTAGTAGACGAACTCCAGCCCACAACAGTCCTGATGGAGAATGTCAAAGGTCTCATAATCTCCGGCAAGGGCGCTTTTAAGCGCCAGGTTGTCGACAGCTTCGAATCGCTAGGGTATAGCGTTGAGGGCCAGCTACTTCACGCTGCAGACTTTGGCGTTCCGCAGAGGCGTGAGCGAGTCATATTCATGGCAAGCAAGCTGGGCTCGACCATAAAATTTCCGGATCCAACCCATGGTCCGAGTGATTCGCCCGCCGTCCTCGGGGGACAGCTGGAACCCTACGTCACCGTCGATCAGGCGATAGGGGACCTCCCAGGCATCGCTGTCGATTCCCGCACCGAGCCCCTGCAGCAGCAGGAGACGGCCGTTCTTACTGACTACCAGAAGGAAATGCGCCGAGAGACCACTGACATCTGGAATCACATTTCGAGACCCGTGTCCGACCTCGCCCTAGAGATAATCTCACAAGTCAAACCAGGAAATGGGCTGAGGACAATTCCGCCAGAGCGCCTTCCTAGTCGCTTCCAGCGCATGCGTAGGATATCAACTGGCGAACTTCGACGCGATTGCACAACGCTCTATTACCGACTCTCGCCGTCTGCCCCGTCATACACAATCACATGCAACTTTAAGAATGTTTCATCTGGTGCATTCACGCATCCATCTGAGAATCGTGCAATCACGGCGCGCGAGGCGGCCAGGCTGCAATCTTTTCCAGACGCATTCCGTTTTTACGGATCGGCCATACCTCGTCAAATTGGAAATGCGGTACCGCCACTACTTGGCAAGGTAGTGGGCGAAGCGGTACTTGATCACCTTCGTACACACGACGATGGCGGAGCATGTCAAAGTGGTTAGCAAACTCGTCCAACAGGAGGACCTGGTAGGTGCGCTCGACGCGCTCAAGGCTTGGGGGACGAAGGTCTCAACCCAGCCGAGCCGTCACGTGTGGTCCGTACTTCCTCTGAAGCACGCCGGAATCAGTCCAGGCGCGTCAATCGCATACACGGAAGACCTCGATCGAAAATTTATGGATCAGTTCTTTCGGCTCAGACAAAGTGATCGCCCGTACTTCGACCCATTTTGTATGACGTGGCTTCCGGAGGGTTATTACCACAGCAATCTCGCAACGTCAAGGAAAAAGACTTTCAATAACAGTTGGCATGCTGGCGCCTTGACTGGCGACTCGCAGTCCTTTGCACTCGACTACGCCCAAATCTTCTCGGCAAAGGCGCTCACAAGATCGGGTGTTACGACCAAGCTACCCGCTCTTTCGTGCGCAATTTGGTTCTATAAGAGACCCGCTTTCGAATGGGGGCATGAACACCCTTTTGCAAACGGGCTGCCACCCCTGGGCGGCATCTTTGAACAGTTCCGATCCGACTTTCACTTTCAGGACGACGGCGAGTGGGGAGCAATTTTTGATACGGCATTGAGTCTTGAGGAAGGTCTAGCAAATAGATGGTCGCAATGAATGAGTTGGCCGAAAGTGAAGTGCGCGAAATTTGCGATCGATTCGCCGGAGAGGTTGAGGTAATTTCTGCGGGGTCGATCGAGGGTCTGCCCGAAACGATGCCTTACGAATCGGCGAACGCTCGCAATATAATTTTGTACGGCCCACCCGGAACTGGGAAGACGTACCGGACTGCGAGCCTCGCCCTCGAAATCCTGGGAACCCAGGTCGATATCAATGATCGCGAAGCCGTGCTTGAAGCGTTTCGGATGGCTACGGAGGCGGGGGCAGTCGCGTTCGTGACCTTTCACCAGTCATACAGCTACGAAGATTTTGTGGAAGGCATTCGTCCGACTCTCGACGATGGCCACGGCACCAACGACCTTTCCTATAAGATCGTGCCAGGCATCTTTAGGATGATATGTGCGCGCGCGCGGATGCATCCGGGTGATGCTTTTGTCCTCATCATTGACGAAATCAATCGAGGAAATGTATCCGGGATATTTGGCGAACTGATTTCACTGATCGAAGACGATAAAAGACTGGGTCGCCCAGAGTCGCTGACCGCAGTCCTCCCATATTCGCGCGAAGCGTTTGGGGTTCCTGACAACGTTTTTCTAGTCGGCACTATGAACACCGCAGATCGCTCCCTCACTGGTCTAGATGCCGCTCTTCGCCGCCGATTTGAGTTCCGACAGATACCACCCGCTGTCGATCTTTTTAAAGACTCCGATACGGGTTCATTTTGGGAAGTGGAGGAGATCTCGGTCCGAGATATTCTGAGCGGACTGAACGGTAGGCTTGATGCGTTGCGGGGAAGTGACTACCTCGTAGGCCATGCATTCTTCATGCCCTTGGCGCATCCGGAGTTGCGAAATATATCAACGCTGGCGGAGATATTTGGCCGGAAAGTGGTCCCTCTCCTCCGCGAATATTTCTTTGATGATCCGGAGTCGATCATGCGCGCGCTGGGTCAATTGGACACTACGAATCAACCTTGGAATCTCGTGCGACAAGCAGCTTCGCCGATTCCCGGGCTAGACAAGGTGTGGAATTTCAGTGACCAGCCGCTCACCAATGTCGACTTCTATCGCCAGGTTGCTGGCCTTCCATTGTCTGTGGACGTCCATCCGAATAACCACCCAGCACCAGGCGCTTGAGCTGGTTCGTCGGCGCGGATGAGACTTCAGATTGGCGAGACGGGTCACCTTAGCAGTCACCAGGTTCCGCCAGGTTTCCCAATTTCCAAATTTCGAGATGTGTGGGCTACGCCGCTGCTAGAGACCGGTTCTCGCAGGGTCCGGGCGTTTGCGCACGGCGACGGTTTGAATGGCGGTGGGAGAATCGGGATCGTTCAAATCGGTGGCCACTCTGTTGAGATTCTTCCGAAGACATTTGAGATCGACGGTGATCTGCCTGCGGCGCGGCGTCTAGCCAATGTTCTCATTGAAGAGTTTATCGGTTCGCCGAGTGCGCGAATAATCGGCATAGGCGACAGTGATGGTTTGCGAATGGATTTCTCTGAACGAGCTATGGAGAATTTCATGATCGAGGTTGACCTGGTAGTCGAGCAAGGTTTGAGGGCAAGGTATCGACCGTCGCAATCCATACGACCTTATGTTCGTGGGAGGATCAACTTTGCGTCCCAGGTGCGACTGCATGGCGGCCAACGACACCTGACACCCGTAAGCGAACTTCTGTTTTCGCTCGATCGCCCTGAGAACAGATTGATTAAATCGGCGCTGGGTGTGGTTGCCCGCAAATCATCGGTAGCAATTCATCGCACGCGCGCCGCCTACCTTTCGGACGCTATGAGGGAGGTACGGGAATCAGTAGACGTGGTTGGGGACTTCCGACGCTGGGATCAAACCCAACTGATGGGGCACTACCGTGCCATCGAACCGTGGTGCCGTCTCGTTCTTGTTCCAGCAACTGGCGTAACGGTGGGCTACCAGAAAAGCGAGTCGTGGCTGTGGAACACTCATATACTCTTCGAACGTATCGTCGCCAAAAAACTGGCTGAGCGGCTGGCGAAACTCCAGGGTGCGCGGGTCCTTGTCCAGCAAGGTGTTGGCGCACTGAACCCACACTTGGGAGTGCGTTCGGATGGGTCCGGTACTTTCCTGCTTAAGCCCGACCTTATGGTTCTAAATGGACAGAATGTGGCTGCAATTCTAGATACGAAATGGAAGGTCGCCTCGAACTGGACTTCCCAGGAGGCAAGTACCGAAATCGTTGCAGATCATGGGGATTGGCCAGGGGAAGTCTCGGCCCCGCTGTCGAGTGCCGATGTGTATCAAATGTACACATATGCGCGACACTTCGATTGTTTGAATAGTGCGCTGATATATCCATCGACCACAAGATTTCGCGCCCCGATGAGCTTTGTGGTTGATGGACACAGGCTATCTGCGATACCTTACGACGTGATTTCCAATAGCTTCCTTCTCGGGAATATTGATACAACAGGTGGCCTCATTGGTGACGAGCTCGTGGATATTTTAAAGTGAGACAAGATGGCCGGCGGACTCGTTGGTAATGCGGTAAAGGTTCAGCCCTCCACCTATCACGAGCACGCGGAGACGGTGGTGCGCGGCTGTGGAGGATGCAGCGGGGAGTTGTAGCGGCCGTCCACGGCTTCGGTGCTGACACACGGTGCCGAAGGCCGCCGGCGGGATGGACAGGTAGAAGGCGGTGCCGTGTAAGTCGCCCCCTTGGTATCGAAAGAACCGACGAGCTCGGTGTGCCTCTGGTGCCAGGGCGCGACGGAAGCGTTCGAGTGCGGGATCGGGCAACTGGCGAAGTTGCGCAGGACGTGTCCGGTGACCTTGCAGTCGTCGGCGCGTGTTGGCTGGCAAAAGGCGGGATCAAGTGATCTCGGTCCTGGACGCTGAACCGCTGGTTGGCCTACTGAGGTCGAACAGCTCTGTCTCGCGAACCCTCCCGAGTTGCACAGTTTTAGTGTGTGCCAAGAAGACGGAGGATCTGCTCGGCTTCGGGGGTGAGTTGTGGCTGGGCGGTGATGAGGTGTCCAGCGATGCTGACCTGCACTTCGCGTAGTGGCCTCAAGGTGGTGACGATGCGTTTGATGCTGAGCCCGGTTTCGTTCTGCAGGTAGCGGGCGACCGCGAGGGCAGCGAACACGATGGTCAGGTGGGCTTCGATCGCGTCGCTGGACGCTGAACCGCTGGTTGGCCTACTGAGGTCGAACAGCTCTGTCTCGCGAACCCTCGATGAGAACGACGGCGAATGTGACGTGTTCGACTGTGACTTCGTGATCCCCATGTGCGCAACGGTCAACGGTGCTGAACTGGTTGCGGCCCATCCGGGCGAGGTCGCTTCCGCATGCTTGCTCCCGAATCCGACGAGGTCGACAAGAGATGATCGCGTCGTTTCTGACAGCGGCCGAGATGGGTGGCGTGGTGCTTGCGGGCTGGAGGCTTGTGCGCAGCAGTTCGACACGTGCCGTCACAAGGTCGACGGTTGACAATCTCGAATGGGAGAGTGAAGTGACTCTATCTAGGTGGGCTCAGGGGCTGGCGTACGCCGACATCCGGGAGGCGCTTCGCGCGCCGGCCGAGAATCGCTGGCTGATCGACGGGCTGTATGACCTGACTCGGACCTCCGGGGTGTGATGGCGCGGGTTGGGTGAGTGTTTGTGCTGGTCAGGGTGCTGCGGCTTGTTTGGGTGACACACTAACGGCGTGGTTTTTCTGCGGAAGGTGCGGACGGCGTCGGGTGCGACAGCGGTTCAGATCGCGGTCCGGCGTGATCGCCGGGACGTGGTGGTCGAGCACTTGGGGTCGGCGCACACCGAGGCGGAACTGGCCGCGTTGATGGAGGCCGGCCGGGCCAAGATCCACGCCGGCCAAGGAGAATTGGACCTCGGCTTCGGCTCGAAACACGGCTCGGGTAGGGATCCGCGGCAGGCTGTGGTCACGGCCAAGACTTCCCGGTTGTTGCTGCAGGTGTTACGGGATGCGTAGGATGCGCTGGGATTCAACGCGATTGATGATGAGGCGTTCTTTCAATTGGTCGCTGCCCGGTTGATCGAACCGGCCTCGATGACCGACTCGCTTCGGGTCCTGGACGAAGTCGGTGTCGGGCACGCCTCGTTACGTACCATGTTCCGGACGCTGAAACGGGCTGGTGTCGGTGAATACCGCGACCAGGTCGCCGCCCGGTGTTTCGCGCATGCCGCGACTGCGGGGGATGTGACGTTGTGCCTGTACGACGTCACAACGCTCTACTTCGAGGCCGAGCACGAGGACGACCTACGCAAGGTCGGCTACTCCAAGGAACGGCGGGTCGACCCGCAAATCGTGGTCGGGTTGCTCGTCGACCGGCACGGGTTCCCGTTGGAGATCGGCTGCTTCGAAGGCAACAAGGCCGAAACGGCCACGATCGTGCCGATCGTGCGGCAGTTCGCTGACCGGCACCACCTGGCCGATATCGCGATCGTTGCCGACGCGGGCATGCTGTCCGCGACCAACCTGACCGCTTTGGACCAGGCCGGCCTGCGGTTCATCGTCGGGTCCCGCGTCACGAAGGCACCCGCGGATTTGGAGTCGCATTTGCGGTGGCACGGAATTGGCACGGTGACGCGTTCACCGACGGGCAGATCATCGACACGATCACCCCACGCACCGGCACGGCGGCGGCCCGCGCAGTCAACGATGTGAAGCTGAAGTCCGAGCCGGTGTGGAACCCAGCGGTGCACACCACAGCGTGGCGGGCGGTGTGGGCGTATTCGGCCAAACGTGCGGCCCGGGACGCCAAGACGTTGACGTTGCAGGAGAACCGGGCTGTTGCCGTCGTGGAGGGTGAGCGGGCCCCGCATAAGACTCGGTTCGTCAAGACGGACAACGGTGCCCGATCCCTCGATGAGGCGTCCCTGGCGCGGGCACGGCGGTTGGTCGGGTTGAAGGGGTACGTCACCAACATCCCCGCCGACCTGGCGACCGCGTCGGAGGTCATCGGGAACTATCACGACTTGTGGCGGGTCGAGCAGTCCTTCCGGATGTCCAAGACCGACCTACGAGCACGGCCGATGTTCCACCACACCCGGGACGCGATCGAGGCCCACCTGACGATCGTGTTCGCTGCCCTCGCGGTCGCCCGCACCTGCAGAACGAAACCGGGCTCAGCATCAAACGCATCGTCACCACCTTGAGGCCACTACGCGAAGTGCAGGTCAGCATCGCTGGACACCTCATCACCGCCCAGCCGCAACTCACCCCCGAAACCGAGCAGATCCTCCGTCTTCTTGGCCCACAATAAAACTGTGCAACTCGGGTCCCACGCTCAACGGCGAAGAAGCATGAATTGGAGGGCCAGGGAATTTGGCTCAATGAGGGCCCCCGACACGTGGTCCGGGACCCTCATTGGGTTCACAACTTCAAGGTAGGGGGCGTGCTGCCAATACACCAGCGCCATAAGCCCACATTGATTCCATTACGTACTGCCAGAACTTGCGTCCCGGCCGTTGCGGCCGCCAAGCGGTCACCTTGTTGTAGAACTTCTTCAACGTGTCTGATCTCATGATGGATCTCCTGTCTCTCTTGTCGTTGCTACATTTGTCGTCGGCCATAGGCCAGTCACTTAGTAGGCGAACGACGCCGAGAACCAACAGCACCACCACAACCTCTAGGACGCCCCATTTTCGAAATGGGTCCGCCCCCAGCTTTCAAGCTGCGAACCGCTCTATAGTACCAGCTCGTAGAGGGCTTACCTGCCGTGATGAGCCTGCGGGACTGCTGCACGGTTAGGTGACAGGTCGGGTCACGCTGCCTGAGTGGCTGGCATGGTCCTAATGGCCTCGAAATCGATGGGGGTCAATCGGCCGAGTGCCGTCCTGCCGCCGGCGGCGGTGGTAGGCGGGGAGCTTCGCGCGTACGCGCTCTAGCGCCGAGCCTGCAGCCCCAGACCCGCCAACAGCAGATCGAGCCCGGCCGCGAACTGGTCGCGATCCTCGTGCTCGGCGAACTCTTCGAGGATGTGGTGCATGAACGGGAACTCGGCCGGGTCGAGCGCCCGCCATTGAGCGACGACGTGCTCGAAGAACTCCTGCCGGCTCACCTTTCCGTCGAGCACCTCCTGCGGGGGTTGCTGCCCGATGTCGGCGGCGCTGCCGACGACGAACCCGAGCACCGCCGACACCGCGTGGAAGCTCTGCAGGGGAGTGAGCTCGAGGCGCAGCACCTGTTGGCCGAAGCGTTCGTAGAGCTGCAGGCTGTTGGGCTGGCTGATCGTGTTGCGCATGAAGTAGTCGGCCAGCCACGGGCGCGCGGAGATGGCGTCGAACGCGACCAGTGCCATCGCGCGCAGGTTGTGGATCGGGTCGGCGTCGCCGATGAACTCCTCGGTCTGCTCGAGCACGTCGCCGATGACGTAATCGCTTGCCTTGTCGCGCAATTCGTCCTTGTTCGACACATACCAGTAGATGCTCGTCGCTCCGCCACCCAGCCGTGCGCCGAGCGCCCGGAAGGTCAGCGCGCTGTCGCCACCCTCGTCCGTGAGGGCGACGGCTTCGGAGATCACCGCGTCCATCGAGTGCGAGGCGCGCGGGCGCTCGCGGTTGCGCGTGGCGCGGCTGGAGCCGGTGGTGCGAGGGGTCATGGCGCCCATTTCATCACGGCGGCTTGCGCCATCGAACACTGTTCTATTCTCGCAGCCCTTCAGAATAGAACAACGTTCGATATAAAGGAAGGGTCGCCATGACCGCCATCACTGCCGACGCGGCGACCAGCCGCACCTAGTTCGCCGTGTCGAGCGACCTTGCCTTCACCTTCGTGAACGACCCCGACGTCTGTGCCCGGCTAAGCCCCCGCGAGGTGCAGGTGCTTTAACTGCTGTCGGAGGGACACACCCGCCGTGGCGTTGCCCGATCCTTCGATCCTCCGTTATCGGAGTCGACCGTTGCGACGTACTTGGAGCGGATCTTTCTGCAGTACCGGGCTTTGGGGCGGCAGGTGCGCAGCACGGTCGACGCCGTGCGCGAGGCGACCGTGGACGGGTACTTCGGGACAACCGGGGAACTGTGACGTCGGCCCGCCCGCATAGGTGTGAGTGCGACGCGCGACGCCTGGCCGGCGTCCGCGTGGCGGAGCCCGGGTCGACTGGGGCGATGCGGGTGCCGCACGGGTCTTCATGGCAGACACCTCGATGTACGACGAGGCCGGTGCGGAGCGTTCGTTCGAGCAGTTGCGGGCGGCGTTGGAGCGTCGGCTTCCGGTGTGAGTGCTGCGCCTCTGCCCATGGGTCGGTGATCCGGTCCGATAGCGCGGGAATTCGGAGTGAGGCACATTTAGCTCGCGGAGCTTGGGTACATTCGCGCCATGGCTAAGTACCCCAGGGTTCGGGAGCAGCACGTCGCCGTCTTCGGCGAGTCGGGTTCCGGCAAGACCGTCCTCGTCTCCTCGTTCTACGGACCGACCCAGCAGGGGACCTACAAGAACGACCTGTGGGACCTCGTCGCCGACGACACGGGCCAGGGGAGCAGACTCAACCGTAATTTCGTCGGCATGCGCGATCATGCGACGGCCCCGCCGGCCACCAGGCTGGATTCGACGACCTACTACTTCTCGGTGAAGCTGAAAGGCGACACTGCGGCTGCGTCGAAGGACCGTACGTTCGACACTCTCCGTCTCGCGTGGCATGACTACCCGGGTGAGTGGTTTGAGGAGACGCCCTCCAGTGCGGCGGAGGAGGGCCGGCGGGTGGACACGTTCCGGTCGCTCATGCGCTCCGATGTAGCCATGTTCCTAGTCGATGGTCGCAAGCTTCTGGATCACCGCGGCGAAGAAGAGCGGTACCTCAGTGCCTTGTTCACTAATTTCAGGCAGGGGCTGCTTCGGATCAAGGACGATCTTCAGACCGACGACGAGCCAATCGTCGAGTTCCCGCGGATTTGGATCATCGCTCTGTCGAAGGCCGACCTGCTGCCAGACCTCGACGTCCACGCCTTCCGCGACATGATCACCTGGAAGGCACTCGGCGACGTGGAACGGCTGCGCAGCACCATCGCGGAGCTCGTAGACACGCCCGAAGCGCTGTCGGTCGGAGATGACTTCCTTCTGCTGTCGTCCGCGAAGTTCGAGCTAGCACCCGATCGCGACAATGCAGCGGAGAGCATCGACGTGACTCGGCAAATGGGCGTCGACCTCATCCTTCCCATCGCAACCGCGCTGCCGCTCGAGCGTCGTGTGCAATGGACGGATCGCATGAACATTCCTCGCAAGGTGCTCGAATCCCTTGCTGATGGCGCCGAGACAATTGCGGCGGGACTCGTTGCCGGAGGCTTCCTGACCAAGGTTGTTAAGAAGGTGCCCAGAGTGGGCAAGCTCTCAACAGCCGCATCACCGGCTCTCGTCGCTGCAGCACGGCTCGCCGGCGACGCGCTCAAGGACGCGAACGAGCAGGCCCGGGCCAACCGTGACGTACTCGCTGCGACCCTTACGCAGTTCAAGCTCGACTTGGAGCGTGGGGTTGAGGAGCGACTGCTGTTGAAGAGCCGGAAGTGACGGCCGTTTCTCCCGGCGCGGACGGGCTGATCTGGTTGACCAGGGGCAAGTCGTGGGGTTTCCGCTTCGTCTTGGACGGCGGCCTGCCCGACCCGTTGCCGGAGTACGAGCGAGCATTCGAGCGAGTTGATCAGGACGAGTCCACCGCGTGTGATCGGGTGGCCGGCGCCGTGGCTCTCCGTTTCTCGGATCCGCAAGAGCGCCGCGACGCGTCTGGACGCGTCATCCCGCACGATTTCGTGGTTCCAGACGAACTTGGACTCGCTATCGAGACAGTGGACGACGGAATCGAGATTGTCTGGCCCCTTGTCTCAGACTGGTTCGACCGAGTCTGGGACGCGGCAAAGCCGGCCGACACGTAGCCTCATCTACCGGTTCGAGGCCGGCGCGGAGCGTTCGTTCGAGCAGTTTGCGGGCGGCGTTGGGTGGCGGCTTCCGGGTGTGAATGCAGCGGCGCCGCCGGGAGGTCAGGACGGCGCGTCCTCGGGTCCGTCGGGTGGTGCGGCTGATGCGCCTGAATGCGCTTCTCGAAGAGGGCTATTCGACGACTTTGCCGGCAAACAGGGCTCGCTCGATCTCGTCGGGCGAGATCTCGATGCCGCGCTCGCTGCTCTCCTCTGCGGCCCACCGCTCGAGCAACTCGCAGTAGCTCACGTAGGTGTCCGTGTACCAGTTGTAGGAGTAGTTGTTGCCCCGGTGTGGCAACGAGCGCCAGCCGGCGTCTCGGGCCAGGTTGTGAGCGACGCGCGCATCGAGGATCAGGCAGCGCGTGCCTGGGGTTCCCTCCGATGCGAAGTAGAGGAACTTGGTAAAGAACGCTGGCCCGAGACCACGGATGGCTGTACCTCCGCGACGAACCAAGGCGCGGTAGGCCTCGGCCGGCTGACCGTCGCGTGCGCTGGCTGCAGCCGTCTGCAACAGAGCGACGTTGTGCTCCCTGCGCTCCGGGTCCAGCACCGCGTCGATGCGTCGCCGGTTGCCGCGTTGGCTCCGGCCCGTGCCCCAGGCCAGGGTGTTCCACAACAGGGCGAGCAGGGCGTCGTCGTCGGTCGGGTCGGCAGCAGCGTTGTGCCCAAGGCGAAAGAGGTCGCTGCGGGTGAGCAGTTCATCACTGAGGCGGCACGACTGATCAACGAGCAGAAGGCGACCGTCATCGTCGAGCACTTGGCCTACGACGCGCTCGCAGACAGGTTCGACTCGGCGATCTTCACTGAGAACCAGAGCGCCCAGGACTTCACGAAGGCAGGGGAGAAGCTCAAGAAGCACGTGTACGACTACGTCGTCACAGACTCGAACGTCGAGCGGGAGTTCGTGACCGAGTTGGACACGAGCACCGAAGTTGCCGTCTACGCCAAGCTCCCTCGAGGGTTCTTCATCCCGACGCCAGTCGGCGACTACAGCCCAGACTGGGCGATCGCGTTCACCGAAGGCTCCGTCAAGCACGTGTACTTCGTCGCCGAGACGAAGGGTTCGCTGTCGACGCTGCAATTGAAGGGTGTCGAGGATGCCAAGATCGAGTGCGCTCGCAAGTTCTTCGCCGAAGTAAACCAGAAGTTCGAGGGTCAGGTGAAGTACGGCGTGGCCGACAGCTACTCCAAGCTGATGGAACTAGTGGCGGGGTAGGCGAACGGTACTGTGAATCGCCCCGGAGTGTCCGGAGACTTTCTCAAACGGTCAGTGCAGCGGTTTGCTGGGCTGTCTTGCGAGCGTAGTACGCCTGCTCAAGCTCGACGGGTGGGATGTCGCCGCAGTACTCATACAGGCGCCGATGGTTGAACCAGTCGGCACTGCTGTTCTGTGGCATATTTGACGCGGAGGCACGAGTCTGAGGAGACGGGGCCCTCTGCGTGCCTACCGGCATGCCCAACTGGACGAAGGGGTCGCCGTGACCATTCCCGTACCCGACGATAAGACACCAGCTTCCGAGGATGCGCAGGACATTGCTGTTGTGATCCGTGATTGCAACAGCATCGCCGAAGCCGCGATCACATTGCGCCCCGGCGCGCTGAACATCAAATATGGGCCCAACGGCCTCGGCAAGAGCACCATTGCACGAGCACTAACGTACCAAGCTGAAAGTGCGGAGCGCCTGGCTGAGCTCACGCCGTTCAAGCACGTGGGAACCAAGTCGGCGGTCCGACCCGTAGTGGAGGGCGCAGACGAGATCAAGAATGTGCTCACATTCGATGACAAGTATGTCTCCAGCTTTGTGTTCCGCAAGGACGAGGTCGTCGAGAACAGCTTTGAGATCTTCATCAACACGGACGTGTACCGCGCCGGTCTCGCAGAGATCGACGAGATCTTCGAGTCCTTGAAGGGGACTTTACGCGATGGCGTCGAACTCAATGAAGCAATCGGTCACTTCACCGAGCTTCGGGACGCCTTCGGCGTCACCGCGGCCGGAAGGCTGTCCAAGGCCAGCCGAGGCTCGAAGGCGCTGAGCGTGGGCGGTAAGCTCGACGTGATCCCGGAAGCTCTTCAGGGGTATTCCGAGTTCATCAAGGGCGACAACCCTGCAAAGTGGATCTCGTGGCAGGCGCAAGGCAAAGAATACCTCAAACTCTCGGACAACTGTCCATTCTGTTCCACTGTGATTGTCGACAAAGCGACCGCGGAGAAGGTGTCTGCTGAGTACAACTCAGCCGCCGTGCAGAACATGAGCAGCCTGCGTGCCGTGATCGAGAAGCTCGGCGGGTACCTCAGCCAGGAGCACCGCGAGCAGTTGGACAAGCTGACGAAGTTGCTCACGGACATGACCGCCGAGCAGGAGCGGTTCCTTGTCAACCTGCACGGAGAGATCGTCACGTTCCTGAACAAGCTCACGGCCGCTCGGAACGTCTCGTTCCATTCGTTGCGTGAAGCCGGAGACGTGAAGATGTTCCTCGACGACCTGCGAATCGATCTCAGCCTGCTGCACGGGCTGAGATCTGACGCGACACAGGAGCTGGTGACCTCGATCGACGCCAATCTCGATAAAGTGGAGATCCGCGTCATCGAAATCAACCAGCGGATCTCGCGGCAGAAGCGCATGGTCGGACAGCTGATTAAGGACAACCAGCGCGCGATCAACGATTTTTTGCGCTCTGCGGGATACAAGTACTCGGTCCGCATCGAAGAGAATGACGATTCTTATCGGATGCTGCTCGAGCACCAAGACAAGGCGGGACACTTGGAGTCAGCCGGTCAGCATCTCAGCTACGGCGAGAAGAACGCGTTCGCCCTTGTGCTGTTCATGTACGACGCGATACGCCGTAACCCGGACCTCGTAGTCCTGGACGATCCGGTATCGAGCTTCGACAAAACGAAGAAGTTCGCGATCCTGCACCAGCTCTTCCACGGTCAGAACAGTTTCAAGAATGCCACCTGTCTGCTACTCACTCATGATCTAGAACCCGCGATCGACGTCGTGCGGACGTCCGCTACCCCAGTAGTCCACTTCCTCACCGGACGCAATGGCGTGATCTCGGAGCTTCCGATCGCCCCTGCGGACATCATGACCTTCTCCGAGGTTTGCGAGCAGAACATCAGTAAGGCAACTGACCCGGTGATCCAGTGCATCTATGCTCGACGGCTTTTGGAAGTGCGGGGCACGAGGAACATGGGATACGAGCTGTTGTCGAACCTATTGCACGTGCGCGACGTCCCAGTTCTGAAGCCGCACACCGATGGCGAATACCAGATGACTCAGCCTGAGATCGATGAAGGAACTGAGGAGGTGCGAGAGTGGCTTCCCGACTTCGACTATCCGACGATTCTCGCCGATCTGAAGGATCCCCAAGCAGTCAAGGCAAAATTCGACGCGACCATGGTCGGGTATGAGAAGGTTCAGCTCTTCCGTGTGTTCACGGCATTGAGCCCGACAACGTTGACAAAGGACAAGATCTTCACAAAATTCGTGAACGAGACGTACCACATCGAGAACGAGTACGTTATGCAGTTGAATCCGCAGGCTTTTGACGCCGTGCCTGAATACGTCGTCGCGGCCTGCAAGGACCTCATCGACGCGAACGTCCACGACTGAGGCGCGACGCAGCCGCCTCGAACTTGTCGCGGGAGACATCATTGTCAATCTTGCTCGGCCACCTCTTTGCTGGGTCTTCGTCTTTGAGCGGGGCGGTGCTGACTTCATGCCGCTGATCTCTGCCCTCGGGTGAGGGCGATGTGGACCATGATGCGTCGCCGGTAGTTGTCCATGTTGGTGAAGCCGCATCCGACACGCTTGGTCTGCTTGATGATCCGGTTGAAACCTTCGGTTCTGGCGTTGTGGATGTCCTCGGTGAGCGCGACGAGCACGGCGGGCGACCAGGCCTCGATCGTCTTGGCGAGGCGGGTCGTCTCGTCCATGTGGGCGCTGGCGGCGGCGTCGTAGAAGTCGAAGAGGCGCCGGCGGATCAGGTGCGGCTCGTGCTCGCCCAGCAGGAGCCGGAGGTGTTCCTTGACCGCGTGCGCGGCGCCGATCTTGTTGGTCGGATCATCGGCGGCGAGGGTCACCGTGAGTCGGGCTCGCTGCTTGGGCGACAGGTGCTCGTAGCCAGCCAGCAGCAGTTGCCGGTTGGCCCACACCTTGTCGGTGGCGACACCGCGGCGTCCGTGCAGCTGACGGGTGACGCGCTGGCGGACCTGGGTGACCACGAGGCTGGCCAGCGCGACGAGGTGCCACTTGTCGACGGCGATTCGCGCGTCGGGCAGCGCCGCCCGAATCCCAGGCGCGTACGGCGCGGAGGGGTCGATGACGACCAGCTCGATGCCGTCCCGGAAGGCGCCGGATTGCAGCTTGAGCCACTCCCGCACGCAGGACCCCGAGCGACCCGGTGCCAGGCCCAGCAGCCGGCCGGGGACCGTCGGTTGGCGTTGACGAACGAGGTCATCCACGGATCCGACCGCTTCCAACCAGCCACGTCCAGGACCCAGCGCACCGACCGGGCGCGGGTCTCGTCGATGCCCAGGACCCGGGTCGGTTCCGGGTCGGTTCCGGGTCGGTTGCGGCTCGGGTAACCACCGCGCCGCGGCCGCGACCAGCGCCCGGTGCGCCGTGGTCCAGGCGATGCCGTGCTCGGCGGCGACCTCGCTGACCGCCCGGTTGCCCGAGGCGATCGCCTCGGCCACCTTCGCTTGGAGGCGCTCGGTCAGCCTCGCCCAAGCTGGCACCGCGGCGGACTGCTGTGTGAACGACGATGTCGCGCACACCGGTTCGCGACACACCAGCCGCCGCTTGCGCCACCACAGCTCGGTCCGCTGTCCCGAGGCGGGCAGATCCTTGACGCGGACCAGCGGACGTTCTTTCACTTTCGCCGACAGGACCCCGCACCCGGGACAGGCGCCCTCCGGGTCGGCGACCTCGATGACGATCCGGACCATCTCCGGAGCAAGCCGTTCGACCTGGAGGACACGGAACTCATCCTCCAGCCCGAGCAGCACTGACGTACCCTCGTTCAGGCTCGTGGCCTCGCTGCTGCTGTGTTGTGAGAGACCAACAGCATGTCGGGGCCACGAGCCCCCTCAGCTACCGGGTGGCCCGCTCAAAGTCGAAGAGCCTCTTTGCTTACCCGCCTCTCGCTCATGCACGCCGAGGCAACTCGGCGGCAATCGTCTCGAAATTCGGCAGACCCGACCAACTGGCGTAATCGCTGATCACGAACAGTCGTCGTTTCGCTCGGCTCACCGCAACGTTCACGAGGTTTGGTGGCGACGCCGCCCACCGAAGCGCGCCGATCCTCTTCTGGTCGCCGCCAAGCACGAGCAACACGACGTCGGCTTCGCGCCCTTGCGCCCGATGGATCGTGCCGGCCCGGATGCCCGGGTACGCCTTCTCGAGCGGCTCGAGGGCTTCCGCGACCGCGCGGAATGGCGAGATGGCCATGATTTCGCTGTACGGGACACCCTTCTTGTGCAGGTAGTCGATGGCCTTCTTCGCTCGCTCGACTTGGTTGCGCTGCAAATGGCCATCTGAGGTCGCGGGCTCATCGGCCCAGTAGGAGGGGGCGACGGGCTCGTGCTTGTCGTCGGTGGTGTTCTTGGAACAGGGCACAAAAAGGTCGTGCTGGTTACGGCAAGCGTCGTCCTTGCTGGCCTTTGCGTGGATCATGATGCCGTCGTACGAGATTTCGTTGGAGATGCCGAACATCGGTTCATCGCAGCGGCGATGCACGCGCAGTGGTGCGCTCACCCACTGGGGACCCGTGTCGCTCGGCAGGTAGGTGCCGAACACAGCGACTCGATCGGCAAGTGTCTGCACCGAAGCCATGGGTGGGATCCACGTCTCCGAGATCCCGTAGGTCAATGCGATGTTCCGAAGCACCTTCGGCGGCGTCGGCACAACAGGTTGAAGCTGCATCGGGTCACCGACCGCAACCACTCGCCGCGACCGCCAGATGGCGCCGACGGCTTGCTGAGGTGGACACTGCCCCGCTTCATCGATGAGCAGCCAGCCCAAGCTGTCCGGCCCGAGGGTGCCGAACATCCGAGCAAACGAGGCGAACGTGGTCGACACAACGGGCACGACCAAGAAGAAGAGCTGCCAAGCGGCAAGTGTCTCCGTAGCCCCGAGTTTTGAGGGCGCCCTGCCTTGGACGACATCGACCGCTGCGTGGAGGTACTCCGTGAGCCGATTTGCCGAGTGCTCAATGAAGTCTTTGTGCAGTCGCAAGGCCGCCATCATCAACTCCGATCGCGCTTGGTTGAGTTCGGGGTCTTGCCACGCGGCGTGGGTCTGCTGTCGGTCGCCGATCCAGTCGTCGTCGGGGTAGACCGCTCCGTACTTGTCTTTGTCTGCGGCGCACCCTGCGCTCACTGCGTCCAACTCGATTGACGTTGAATGCTCCAAGCTCGCGTCGGCGGAGTCCTGTGCGTCGAGGCGCTGGCGCGCCTGACGTAGATCGGCGACGGTGTCATCGCAGCGACGCAGCTGTGCTGCCGCATCATCGACGGCAGCCTGCAACACGGTGTGAGCAGCGCGCCACGGTTTCATCGCCCGTCCAAATGAGAACAGCGTCTCGAGTGTGCCCGGGCAAGAGAGCAGGTGAGTTCGGAGGTGGTGCTCGCAGTGTGCTGCTTCTTGCTGGGCACGGCTGAGAACGCGCTCCGCTCCTGCTAGCTCGCGACTCGCTTCGCTTGATCGGTTACGCGTACGGGCACGGCGACGACGGATCTCATCAAGTGCGGCGCTGAGTTCGGAGACGGTGGTCATGCGTTCTGCGGCTGCGCGCCGCTCGCTGACGCATTCCTGCACTCGCTGAGCTGACGCCCAATACTCGCGGCGCGCTTCGGCCCAAGTGACGCGAAGCCGTTCCTGGGTCATGTTCTTCAAGTAGGTGTCCATCGACTTGGCGGGCCCGTTGTCCTTCCACCAGAACGGTTGAGCAAAGTCGCCGCGGTTCTTCTTGCTGCCGAGGCGCGCCGCGAGTAACGCCCACGCCTGTGTTGGCGGGTCTTGCCCGGGCATTTCGTCGTCATCGTTGGACGAATCACGGGTCGAGGCGCGCAGGACAGCTGTGGCGAGATCGGCGAAGTAGTCGATCTCGGGCGACTCGCCGAGTCGGTAGGCAGACGCTGCAGGGATCTCATTCGTGATGTTTTCGACGGCCGCATTGTTTGCGGAGGAGACCACCATCTCGAAGCCGGTGAGCGCAGGGTGCAACGGGGCGATCGTCCGCTCTTTGCCGTCCGACCTCCACGTCAGCGCCTCAGCGCTGAACGCATCGGATACCCGGGCCAGGCTCGCGAGCGCGTTTGCTCGGTCGACGATGTTTGATGCAATGAGATCGCGCAACAACGTCGTCTTGCCGGTGCCCGGCGGCCCATTCACGCCCATCAGGCCCGAGCTCGGTCCGAGGTCATGCACCGCCCTGTTCACCGCAAACTGCTGCGCCAGGGCTAGCGGCTCGTCGGGCTTGCTCGGCCACCGACCCGCGGGTAAGGAATTGACGGCCGTCTGCTGAACAAGCACCTCGACCCCATGCACGACGTCAACGCGACGGCTCACGTCAAGCTGGCCGTCCTGGCGGAGGAAATTCTTGAGCGCGTCGCCAATGTCGTTGCGTCCCACCGCGCCGGCGACGCGTTGCAAGTCGTCGAGGAAGAAGCTGTTGAGGAAGTCGATGTCGCCCAGTTCCGCGGCAGTTTCGGGCTTCATCTGGCGGCTCGCGATGCGGATCTGCGCATGAGGCAGCGACTGCACCTTGCTCAGTTCGCAACTCCGTTCAGCCAACGCAAGGAGCTCCTGTAGTGCTGCAGCGTCAACGGGCATGGGGTCGGGTGCGTTCGCGGACCGCTGGCGTAGCTCGTCGTATTCGCATGCATCGTTGAGGAACTTCTCGCCTGCTTCCGCGAAGCCTTCGGCCCACGCCTG
Organism: Yimella radicis; assembly: GCF_054778255.1. NCBI lineage: Bacteria > Bacillati > Actinomycetota > Actinomycetes > Micrococcales > Dermacoccaceae > Yimella > Yimella radicis. The sequence continues at coordinate 68,144 of NZ_BAAGZR010000001.1, read as the reverse complement.
TGACTTGTCGTTGAGGGCGGTGCTCGCACGTCCGAGCGCCCAAGCGCATGAGGAGAGGGCCGAGCCGTCGACCATCAGACGGCCGTCGTTGTCGAGCACGATGAGAGCGCACGCGCTCATGCCGTTAGGGCGCGGGTCGTATGCGTCAGGGTCGTCGGCGAAGACCCGAAGGAGCGTTTCGTAGACGTCACTCAACGCGTAGACGCCAAGGTAGACGCGATGCTGCCACACCAGGTGCGGCTTGTCGGGCGGCGGCAAGGTGTGCCACGGCAGATCTGAGCCCGGTGTCCAGGTGACGACTGGGTTCGTGCGTGACCGCCCGTTCTTCTTGGGCACACTTTGCGGGCTGAACAGCTCGACCATGCGCCAGTAGCGAAGAATCGCTTGCTCCGGGCCCCCATCCCTCATGAGCGGCAGCGTAGGCACATTCGACGGCGAGGAGGTTGGCGCGGCCGTCGTTCCTAGGTAAAGAACGGGCAAAGTCGGTGGGTTGTGACCATTCTGTCCGCAAGCACTGAGGGCAAAGCTGGTGAGAAGCCTCCACAGCCCGACCGGTGCGTGTCATCCGTGTCTCACGAGCGGGCATGAGCCAATACCGCGAAGACAACGCGACGCGACACGTCGACTAGCACGGATGGCGGAGGATCAACGCATGAGCAACCGCTGGAACATGGACTACAGCTGGCAGTACGGCCACAACCCCCACCAGTTCTCCTACGACCTTCAAGCGGACTTCGTGCCGACTGTGGCCGACTCGGTGTTCCGAAAACTCCGTGAGCTGCAGTCGGATCCGGCGGTCGATGATGGCCTGGTCGGGTTTGGTGGCGCGGTTGCCGAGCTGAATGCACCGGGTCGGATCACGGCGACGTCGCACGGTGAAGACGCCTGCGACTCCCTGTCCTACCTGGCCGACCTCATCGCCGACCAGGCCGAGCAGGTCGACCCATGCGTCCGCATCACCTGGACGCAGCTGCCGCCCATCGGCGCCGACGGTGCCGCGGCGGTCCGGCGCGACGGCTATTGGATTCCCTCAGACGAGCACGCCGGCTTCCTCCTTGGTCGGTGGAACGTCAAACAGACTGCTGCCGTGGCCAATTGGAATCCGCTTCGGAAGCTCCTGACGGACGTCCCGTAGCACTCCAAGGCGAATGGTCGGCTCATGCCGCCGTGGGGGAGCGATCGTCGCGGCTTTCACACCGGCTCGACGACTTCGTCGCGACTGGCTACTCTGCCAAAACCTGGGGACGAGCTGAGCGGATCCCGATAAGTCCGAGGCTGGAATGTGCCGCCGGGAGCCAGCTTGGGGAGGAAGTTTTGGGCAACTGGGTGTGGTGGATCGTCGCAGTCGGTCTTGTCGTCGCGGTCGGCGCCCTCGTGCGCTCGATGTGGGTGGCCTCGACTCGGGCCGTAGTGCTGCAACCCGAGGTGGGAGACTTCCGCCGCGCCATCGGCGGGCTGGCGGACCCTGCAGGGAAACCGGATGGTGGCGAGGTGGAGGGGCGGCCCGTATTGCGCCCGGCCTCAGTAGTCGGGTCCGCGCGGATCCCGGAGTTGTCGGACCTACCCGGAACACCGAAGGACCAGCTGCCCGCCGCGGATCTTGCAATGCCCGCCCTCGGTACCGCTGTTGTCGGGTTGGCCGAGTGGTTCAACCCAGATCAGCAGGTGTTGGAAGCTATCGGCCGGTACAAGAACGTCGAGATCGAGAACGGGTCGGATCTGTGGCGCGTGATCGGCGGCCATGACGGGGGCAATCCACTCGACCTGACAAACGAATCAGTGCAAAACGCCGTCCGTGGGCACCTCGGTGAGCAGGTGGCAGCTGAGCACCTTCAGACGTCCGGTCATTCCGTCGAGATGCCGGAAGGTGGTAGCAACCCGGGCTGGGATCTCGACGTGGATGGTCGACAGGTGAACATCAAGGTCACCGGCGATGGATCCGCCACCGTCTCGGAGCACTTCGGCCGGTATCCAGAGACGCCAGTCGTACTCAATGCGGATGCTGCCAATATCCCGGGAGGAGCGTCGTTCTGGAACCCGAGCGAGCCGCTCCCGCGAGCTGATCTGCTCGGCCCAGACGCAACTGTGGTGGACGAGGCCCTAACGGCAAGCGGCCTCATGGACCAACTGGCTGATGCGGTGCCGGGCATCGATCCGCTCGGCGACCTGACAGACCTCCACGACCCAGTTTCGGGAACCGGAGCCGTCATCGCCATCGTGCAGTCGGCTTGGCGCGAGGGAAAACTCCTCCGCGATGGCAACACTGATCCCACCCGAGCGGTGAAGAACGTCGCAGTTGACACCCTGGGCCGGGCGGGTGGGTTCAAGGCAGGTGCTCAGGCAGGGGCGACGGCCGGTGCAATCCTCGATGCAAGCACCCTCGTTGCAACGTTTGGCCTTGGGACCGTGTTCGGTGGCGTTGTTGGCGGCGTCGCCGGGGCATGGGGAGGCCGTCGTGCTGCAAAGCACGTCAAGACCGCACCTTTGCGCCGTACTGAAGGACACCTGCGGCAGGCTCTCACTGAATACGCCGAACGTGCGGAGAGCGAGCATTCACAGGCGAACGAAGATCTCCTGATTGAGGCGCGCCGCGCTGAGATTCTCATGTTGGCGAGGGGGCTCCTGGCGCGCAGGCGCGTCGAGGAGGAAGTGGCTCGTGCGACGCGCGTCGTCGAAGACGCGCTGACGATGCCAGATCTCGAGGTCGTTGAAGGCGCTGCTGCCGATCTTCAGACTCGTGTCGATTCGTTGGATCGTGGGCTCATGCGACCGACTCGAGCTCCGAGGTTCATCCGTGTGCGCGCGGCGCGAGTGGTCGTGCAGGCTTGGAATGAGAGGGCGCGTGAACTCGCGGCTCGGCGGGGTAACGAGCCAACTGCGGAGAACATCGAGGCATTCTGGGATCACGTCGCAGCCTCGCCTGTAGGACGAGCGGCAATGTATCAATATGTTGAACGAGTCGACGCAGCACGCAAACGTGGCGCCGAAGCGGTCGTCACGCGCGCCGACTCGGAAACCACGGCCGTGCTGAGCTGTCGCGCAAGCGTCAATCGGCGGTTGGCTGCGTCCCGCAGCCAGGCAATTGATGATGCGCGCCGACGGCTTGCGGGACCTGCAAGTGCTATGAAGCGTTGCCTATCGGAGCACAACGCGGAACTTCGCCGTGCGGGTCACACTGTCACTTAGGTCGTCGTACCAAGGCGAAGTTGCCGAACGGATCGTAGAAGTCGATCGCGGGTGGCGCTCGCTCATCGGAGTTGCAGTGCTGCCCATGCCAGAACGTTAGGCGGAGTCGCCCGTGCATCGGACGTGGGTGCTTTCATGACTTCGTGCCCTTCGACCTCGCCGAACTCCGCGCGATCGTGCCCCAGGTGTGGGCGCTGAGCGACCCTGCGCACTCGGAGGTGAGGGTGTCGCTCGGTCGAAACCCGCAGCGGTGGTGGCGGCGCCGGATCCGGGTGGACGGTGTCGCGATGCGGCGGCATCCTGCGGTGTGGCCGCTGTTCGAAGGGAAAGAGGGGTTTGAGCTAACCATCCGTGCGGAAGGGTCGGTGCGGTTCGTGCCCGAGTACCCCTCGCCGCACGTGTTCGGATACCTGGGCTCGGGACCACTGGAGATCGTCCGTGACCCGGACGCTCGTCCCCCCGGGCGGGTTGCGTCCGCAGCCGCACAGAACGTCGGGCCGGAAGATCGCGACACCGGTTACCTGCGGAAGTTGTTCCGTCCGGGTGACGCGGAGGAGGTCGGACGGAGGCGTGCGTCGATCGAGGAACAGGAGCGCCGGTCGGGTCCGCTGCCCGCTCAGGCGCGGGCCTTTGTGGAGGTGTCGGCGGGACACTCGAGCATCGATCCGGCGGTGCCGCACACTCCGCTCGCGCAGGAGTTCGTGGGGGCGGGGATGTGGGGGCCACTCAGCGTCAAGACCTGCGATCCGCAACGCTGGGCCGGGTGGTGGCGCACCAGAGTCGACCTCGAAACGCGTCGTTTCCCGGTCGGTGTGCAGCCGGCGGTTGTGTCCGAGCACTGGCTTCCGGTCGGCGATCCCGACGAGCGCGGCATGTACTGCGTCGACATGGTGCCCGGCGACGGCGGCACGGTCGGCCAGTTGATCTTCCTGCCCGGCGACCAGTGTGTGGGTGCGCAACTGGTTGCCGACTCACTCGCGGCAGCCTTCCGCGGCGACCGGCCTACGCCGCAAGGCTTCCTTCCACCGATGACGATTCCCGACCACATCGTCACCTGCATGACGGCGGCGGAGCTCGAAAAGCGCCTTGCCGCAGGCGAACTGCCCCCGACACTGCAGGCCGTTGCGCTCGAGGACGGTCGGGCGCGGCTCGACGTGGTGAACGCGCTGCTTCGGTATTGGGGACTGCCGCAGGTGGATACGTTCGAGTGGGCGTGGCGGCAGGGGCTGACGTCACGCCCCGGTGCCTGACGCTGAGGGGGTGCGAGCCGCTGCTGAGCCCGTCATAGCGCCAGTCGCCGCGCAATCCTCCATGGGAGGCAAAGCGGCACAGACCATGGCGGTGGGTGCGACAATCACCGCATGCACGAGTACTCGGGGTCCACTGCCACGGGCATCAGCCAAGAGCTCGCGACGCTCATCGCGCAGGCGGAGCGGGGTGAGCCGTGCCCTCGCGTCACGCTGCTCACAGCGGCCGGTCTCGTCCAAGGGATTCCCGCTTCCCGCAGCAGGGCCCTTGAGGCCCGACGCGCCGCTGTACGCGAGGCTCTCAGGACATCTGGGGTGAAGTCTCTGCTCAATCGAAGAGGGCCGGCACCCGAAGAGCTCGCACGGCCGATGCTCCAGTACATCGACAACTGCCCCCCGACGCCGGGGCACATGCACCTGGTACCGGCCGCTGTGATGCCGCTGCAAGGTGCGGCATTGAACATGCCGACGATGACCGTAAATCTGAGCCACGTCGTCTCATGGTGGCTTGGACTGGCGGATGTCAGCCCTCAGAGGTCGCCGGGGTCTGCGGTCGGATTCGTTGTCGACTTCTGACCCGCGTTGACCACTTGGGTTCACGATCACCTGCGAGTCGTCACAGTGCCGGTCGATGACGCGGACACACTGGGTGGGTTGGAGTCGGCGGCACTTGCGTTGATGGACCCCCGCTTAATCTCGATAAGGGTCAACGGAATTCGCTGTGTTCTCGACTGTCCGAGCTCGGGAAGAAGTACAACCGGCGCCGACGGTAGATAGTTCCGAATCTTCCTCACGCCGGCGGAAGAGCTGCGGCGAGCACTCCTCGCATCCGGGCGACGTCCGTCGTTGTGAGTGGTGCTTCGCCGAGAAGGTCATCGCGAAGAAGTTTGACCAGTCGCTTCGGCCACAGCACTGAACCCCTCGCGTGGAGAAAGCCCCGCCGACAAGCGGCCAATCGGCGTCGACGAAGCAGAGCGCACAGACCACGCGCAGGTCACCGACAAGATCTCTCACTATCGCGGCCTGATCGAGTGCGCCGTCCACCAGTGCGGTGCAGTCACGCCGTCCCACGATGAGCCTCTCCACGCGACGCAGAATGCCGCCTTCGACCCTCACCTCGAGGCGCCCCTTGTACCGCTTGGCATCGATGACCCACACCCCAGCAGTCGTCACGACAAGGTGGTCGATGTTGGTGCGTGTGCAGGGAATGCGGCGGTCGTGCAGCACCGCTACGGACGCGCCGGATAGGCGCGGCTGCCCAGTCGGCGAACTTAAGTCCCAGGCAGCCCGCTCGTCGCAAAGCCTGCCTCCCCGCAACCCGTATTTGCGCAGTCCTGGCGTCTCTTTGAAATGGAAAGCCCGGGCTCCACGATCGTGGAGCCCGGGCTGGATATGTCTGGTGTCAGAGCTTCCCGCTGTAGATGCCGTCTGCGCGGTCGAAGCGGTCCATCGAGTTGACGGTCAGGGTGAAGTCCTGGCCAGGCGTGTAGCCATAGGCGACGTTGTACGTGAGCGACTTGCCGGGCAGGATCTTCGCCGTCGGCAGTTCGATGCCCTTGGCGGAGTCGAAGACCTTGTCGGTCTGCTGATCACCGGAGGTCGCACTCTCGTTCAAGTTGAACGACTCGTACACCTTGTCAGTACCGTTCTTGATGACCACAGTCAGCTTCACGAACTTCTTGAACTTGCTGTCCGTAACCGCGTATTCCGACGGGGTGAACGGCACGGGCTTCGACACCGTCACCGCGAGCTTGTCGTCCCAGGTGAACGTCGAGCCGAACGGCTTCGTAAGTGACGATCCGTCCGACGCAGCCGAGGTCTCACTGGACTCGGACGCGGCCGGTGACTCCGAACTTGACGCCGACCCGTCGGTGCTCGACGACTCGGCCGACGAGGAATTGGATGTCTGGGTCTCAGCAGAACTGCTTGTCGACGAGGACGACGACACGTTGGTCGTCGAGTTGCACCCCGCGAGAAGGGGCACCGCAATAAGAGCAGCAACGATGCTGAGGCGCTTCATGTTTTTCTCCCTTGATGAGGCCCATCCCTTGTGCCCCCAGCGGAGACTAGCTCCTTGATCGCTCAACGAGTGATGTCGTGACGGACTTGTGATCTTGGTCGGCCGCGAGCCAGGTTTCGCGGCCGGCGCCGTCAGCGCTTGGCCGTGTAGACGGCGTCCGGGCGGTCCTTGCCCAGGAATTCAACTGACAGTATGTGGCTGGGCCTCCGAAGGGCTCGCTGGCGTCACAGATCTCGGCTACCTCGTTGCCTGTAAGCGTAATCCGGCCAACAGTAGATCGAGCCCGGCCGCGAACTGGTCGCGATCCTCGTGCTCCGCGAACTCCTCGAGGATGTGGTGCATGAACGGGAACTCGGCCGGGTCGAGCGCCCGCCACGGAGCGACGGCGTGCTCGAAGTACTCCTCCCGGCTCATCGTGCCGTCGAGCACCTCCTGCGGGGGTTGCTGCCCGATGTCGGCGGCGCTGCCGACAACGAACCCGAGCACCGCCGACACCGCGTGGAAGCTCTGCAGGGGAGTGAGCTCGAGCCGCAGCACCTGTTCGCCGAAACGTTCGTAGGGCTGCAGGCTGTTGGGCTGGCTGATCGTGTTGCGCATGAAGTAGTCGGGCAGCCACGGACGCGCGGCGATCGCGTCGAACGCGACCAGTGCCATCGCGCGCAGGTTGTCGATCGGGTCCGCGTTGCCGATGAACTCCTCGGTCTGCTCGAGGCCGCGGTGATCCTCAGCGGCGTCGTCGCGATCCTGCCCGCCGTCGCCCGCCCCGCCACCGATGCAGCGCCGGGCCTCGACGCGCACCTCGTGCAGGCACTGCACCTTATGCACGACTGGACCTTCCTGGTCGGCCCCGGTCTGCTGAATCCGATCAGCGCCGCGCTGCTCGCCACACTGCTGCTGCGCCGTCGGTTGGTGCCACGCATCGTGCCGTGGCTCGGCCTCGGCGGCGCGGTGGTGGTCGCGTCGATGAACCTCGCCGTCATGTTCGGGCTCTCCAAGCCTGTGCCCGTGCTCGCGGTGCCGCTGTTTGCCTGGGAAATCGGTTTGGGCGCAACGCTTTTCGTTCGCGGTCTCAAGCCACCGGAGCAAGCGCGCGCCGCCGACCATACGGTTCCGGTGGCGGCATGAACGTCCTCGGTCGTCGTGGCGAGCATTCTCGTGCCGCGCCTGCGGGCCCGGGGTGCGGCCTCGCGGATGCGGCGGATCGGACGGGCGACCGCGAGTGGGGCGGCCGCGTGCGTCACTCTCATCGGGGTTGTCATCGTGATCGCCAACGTCCAGGGCGCCTTCGCCCCGCTGTCGTCGGTCTCGTCGTTCCTGCCGCAGGTGTCGGGCACCGAGGTGGCGGTCGCGGCGTGCGCCGTGCGGCTCGATGTCGCGGCAGCGAGTCTCGCCTCCTCGGCCAGTGCCTTGGTGCACGACTTCGCGGTCTACCACGCCGTGCTCGCCGTCGCTGCCACCCGCCTCGTGGTCGCCGCCCTGATGATGGCAGCGCAGCTCTGGGCGATCTCGGCACCGATGGGACTCCGACAGTCGTGACCGACGAGCCGGCGGGCGGATTCGGGCGCACTGTGCGACCTGGGTCACACCAGGAGCGCGCGGGACATAGGCTCGGAGATGTTCGAATCCGAAGAACAGGGAGGGCCCTCGTGGTCAGGCAACTGAAGAACTTCATCGACGGAAGGTTCGTCGAGGCGCAGACCGACCAGACGCAGGACATCGTCAACCCTGTCGACGCCCAGCTGGTCGCCAAGGCGCCGATCTCGGGCGAAGCCGACGTCGACGCCGCGTACGAGTCGGCGAGCAAGGCGTTCGCGGGGGAGTGGGGCGAGACGACTCCGAGCGAACGGCAGCAGGCATTGCTCAAGTTCGCCGACGCCATCGAGAAGCGTGCGGACGAGTTCGTGAAGCTCGAAGCCGAGAACACCGGCAAGCCCTACGCGCTGACGACCTCCGAAGAGATCCCGCCGATGGTCGACCAGCTGCGCTTCTTCGCCGGCGCTGCACGGGTGCTCGAAGGTCGCGCGTCGGCTGAGTACATGAAGGGTCACACCAGCTGGATCCGCCGGGAACCGATCGGTGTCGTCGGCCAGGTGACGCCCTGGAACTACCCGATGATGATGGCGATGTGGAAGATCGCCCCGGCGCTCGCCGCAGGCAACACCGTCGTCCTCAAACCGAGTGACACCACACCCGAGACCACCCTCTTGCTGGCCGAGGTCGCGTCCGAGTTCCTGCCCGCCGGCACCTTCAACGTGGTCACCGGTGACCGGAACACCGGACGCCTGATCGTCGAACACGAGATCCCGCAGTTGGTCGCGATCACCGGATCGGTGCGTGCCGGTATGCAGGTCGCCGAGTCGGCGTCCAAGGACCTCAAGCGCGTTCACCTCGAACTCGGTGGAAAGGCGCCGGTCATCGTGTTCGACGACGCCGACATCGAGGCGGCGGTCGAAGGCATCGCGACCGCCGGCTACTTCAACGCCGGACAGGACTGCACCGCGGCAACCCGTGTGCTCGCGTCCCCGAAGATCCACAACGACTTCGTCGCGGCGCTCGCCGACTACGCCCGGAGCAACGCCAAGGTCGGTCTGCCCGACGACGAGGACGCTTTGTTCGGCCCGGTCAACAGTGCCGGCCACCTGGAGAAGATCACCGGCATGTTGTCCCGGCTGCCGGGCCACGCGAGCGTCGCCACCGGTGGTAACCGCGTCTCTTCGCTCGGTGAGGGCTTCTTCCTCGAGCCGACGGTCGTATCCGGTCTGAGGCAGGACGACGAGGTCGTGCAGGACGAGATCTTCGGCCCGGTCATCACCGTCCAGCAGTTCGACGACGAGGCCGAGGCCATCGCCTGGGCGAACGGCGTGAAGTACGGGCTGGCGTCGTCGGTCTGGACAAAGGACTTCGGACGCGCGATGCGGGTCAGCAAGGCGCTCGACTTCGGCTGCGTGTGGATCAACACTCACATCCCGTTGGTCGCCGAGATGCCGCACGGTGGTTTCAAGCACTCCGGTTACGGCAAGGACCTGTCGATGTACGGGTTCGAGGACTACACCCGCGTCAAGCACGTGATGGCCAACCTCGATTCCTAGGCCAACCGAGCCCCATTACTTGCCACCGAACCCATTGCGCATGCGTAGTGGGTTCGGTGCATTTCAGTAGGTGCGGTGGATGTCGCGCGATGGCGATGCCGGACTGCGCTCGACAGCCCTCATCCGTCCGGTCACGACAACACCCTGGATGTAAGCCGGCTCACTTCGGCGCAATACTGGATCCCATGAGTGAATCGGCAGTTTCCCAGGTCAGGAACCAACTCTTCATCGGTGGCGAGTGGCGCGACGCCGAAGGTGGACGAACGCTCGACGTGCACAACCCCGCCACCGAAGAAGTGCTTGCGAAGGTGGCGGACGCGTCCGTCGCCGATGGTGAGGCAGCGCTTGCGGCCGCCGCTGCGGCACAGTCCGATTGGGCCAAGACCGCGCCGCGTGATCGTAGTGAGATGCTGCGCAAGGCGTACGACCTGTTGGTCGAGCGCACCGACTACTTCGCCGAGCTGATGACGCTCGAAATGGGAAAGCCGCTCGCCGAGGCGAAGGGCGAGGTCGCGTACGGCTCGGAGTTCTTCCGCTGGTTCGCTGAAGAGGCCGTGCGGATCTCCGGGCGTTGGTCGACCGCGCCCAACGGCGCGACCCGCCTGGTGACGATGAAGCAGCCGGTCGGACCCTCGCTGATGATCACGCCGTGGAACTTCCCGCTCGCGATGGGCACTCGCAAGATCGGTCCGGCACTCGCGGCGGGCTGCACGATGGTGATCAAACCCGCGTCCGAGACACCGCTGACGATGCTCGCGCTCGCGCAATTGATGCAGGAGGTCGGTGTGCCCGCCGGCGTCATCAATGTCATCACCACGTCCGACTCCAGCGGTGTGATGGAACCCCTGATCCGCGATTCGCGCGCCCGCAAGCTCACCTTTACCGGTTCCACGAACGTGGGCCGCAAGCTGGTCGAACAGTCCGCCGAGCAGCTGCTGCGCGTCTCGATGGAGCTCGGCGGCAACGCCCCGTTCATCGTGTTCGAGGACGCCGACATCGACAAGGCCGTCGAGGGCGCGATGCTGGCCAAGATGCGCAACATCGGTGAGGCCTGCACCGCGGCCAACCGGTTCTTCGTGCACGAGTCGGTGGCGACGGAGTTCAGTGAGAAGTTCGCGGCCAAGATGGACGCGATGACCGTCGGCAACGGCATGGACGACGGCGTCACCGTGGGTCCGCTCATCACCGCGAAAGCCGTTGCGGGAGTTCAGGAACTGCTCGATGACGCCACGTCGCGCGGCGCCAAGGTGGTCACCGGTGGTAAGCCCGCCGAGGGCAAGGGCCACTTCTTCACGCCGACCGTGCTGACCGACGTGCCGGGCGACGCCCGGATGGCGGCCGAGGAGATCTTCGGTCCGGTCGCCGGTATCCAGACCTTCACCGATGAAGACGACGTCGTCCGCCGCGCCAACGAGACAGAGTTCGGACTCGTCGCCTACTTCTTCACCCAGGACTTCTCCCGAGCGATCCGCATGAGTGAGGCGCTCGAATACGGGATGGTCGGGGTCAACCAGGGCATCGTGTCCAACCCAGCCGCGCCCTTCGGCGGCGTCAAGGCGTCCGGTTTCGGTCGTGAGGGCGGCTTCGAAGGCATCGAGGAGTACCTGGAGACCAAGTACGTCGGCCTGGCTCTGTGAGCCTGCGCTCGATCGTACGTGGGATCGGGCGAGATTCTCGCTCGCGGGTCGCCGCCGCGGCTGCCGGCTTGGTGGCGGGCCTGCATTTGGTCTCGCAACTGGTCGTGCCCGACAGCTTGGTCAGCGACATCACGCAGGTGCTGCTGATGCCTGCGCTGGCCGCAGTGCTGCTCACCAGCACGACCGACCGGGGACCGTTGGTTCGTGGTGCGAGCGTCGCGCTCTTCTTCTCCTGGCTCGGTGACACGCTGCCGCGGTTCGTGGACGGTGACCCTGCCTTCCTCTGCCTCGTCGCAGCCTTTCTGGTGGCCCAGGGCGCCTACATCCGCGCGTTCTGGCCGCATCGGGATAACGCGCCGCCGTGGCGGCGGTGCTGGCCGCGTCTGCCTTACCTGGCTGCGTTCGCCGTGCTCGTCGTGTGGTGCGCCCCCGGCGCCGGCGTGATGCTTGCTCCGGTGATCGTCTACGGGCTGGCGCTCGCGGTGATGGCGATGCTCTCGACCGGACTCGGCGCTCACGCGGGCGTCGGTGGTGCGATCTTCATGCTGTCCGATTCGCTCATCGCGCTGGACGCGTTCGCTGACGTCGACCTGCTCCACCGCAGCTTCTGGGTGATGCTCACCTACATCGCTGCGCAGGCGCTGATCGTCGCCGCCGTGATCGATCGTTCCGACCGTCCGAGTGCGCCCCTGGGGATAACCGAAACGCGTCAGGCGTAATCGTCCTAGCCTCCCTCTCGTCGACGGGACGAAAGGGATGTTCATGAAGTACTCGGTCGATCCGCTTGACCTGCAAGCGAGTTCACGTCAGTTGCGACAGGCCACCAACCAGGTGCTGCAGGTGCCCGGCGGTGTGCGCAACGCGTTGATCGCGGTCGACGGTGCCTGTGGGGACGAGGGATGCTCCAGCCTCTCGTTCAACCTCGCCACGAAATGGGAACTGGCACTGAGGATGCTCGTCGACGGTGGCGGCTGCCTCGCTGACAGCCTCGCGACGGCGGGTGGTGCGTACAGCCGGAACGAAGCACTCGTCCTCGCCGCGATGCGATCGGTGCAGTGATGCGGCGTCCGATCGAGGGTGATCCCGGCGTTCTGCGCAAGGCGGCAACCGCATTGACCGGGCGGGCGGACGAACTGAGCGTGCAACGAGGCAGTCAGCGCAACGCGGTGCACGCCGGGCTGGCGAACTGGGACGGGAGTGGGTCCATGTCGTTCGCGGGTACGTTCGTGACCTACGGCAAGGACGTCGATCGAGCGGTTGCTGCGCTGCGTGTCGTCGCGGGTGTGGTGCGTACGTATGCCGACACCCTCGACCGCCATCAGGCCGAGGACAGGGAACTGCGTCGGAAGATCGTCGCCGCCGAGTTCGACGTGCGGGTGTTGCGGTCCGAGCTCCGGGTTGCCACGGATCCGTTGAGCACGGCCCAAGCACAGAAGGAACTGACGAAGGCGCAGGGCGCCGTCGGTGATCTCACGCGACGGCACGACGATCTGTGGCTGAGGCATCGCCGTGCTGTGTCGACCTTCCGTACCGGGCTCGATCGCGCTGACCCGCCGGAAGCGTTGTGGCACTTGGGTGCTCGCCGCGTCGGTCTGGCGAAGGCATCCATCGCGGCACTCACAAAAGGCCGTGCCGCCGTCACCGTCATCCACCTCGAACGCAAGCCGACCCTCACGCCGAACCAGACCGCCGCGCACACGCAAGCCACCCAGAAACTGCAAAAGGGTTTCATCACCGGCAACCTCGACCGGGTGCCGGGTGGTGGACGAGTGGTACGACTGCTCGGGCCGCTGACTCCGGTCGTCGGGATCCTCGACGCAGCGCGACCGGGCATCAAGGACGTGAAGACCGGTGGTGGCTACACCGGGTGGCGCGACGCCGGTACCCGCCTGGCGGGATTGGCACAGATCGGCGGCGTCATCGCGATGCGTACCTCTGCTCGGCTGCCCGGTGCCATCGCGATCGGGACGTGGGTGGTGTGGAAGGGCGCGAATGCCAGTTACGACAACGAGGATTGGCTCACCGAGGAGCTTCCACCCATTCTGCTCGAGCACGTCGAGCAGGACGTTCCTGCCGCCATGCTGATCAAATACCTGGCGACCAGGCCACCGCACCGAGATGCGGCAAGGCGTCGCCCACCCGCACCGTTGCGTCCTGCGCCGCCGCCCATGGGTCCGCCCGCTCCGCCACCTGCCGGGTTCCGCGGTCTGAAGTGGTATCCGCCGCCCCCAGCCGAGGTAGGCGTGCCGCGATGACCGAGTCACCCCCGCTGCGGTTGACCGACGAGGAGCTCGTGCTGCTCGGCGGCGACCATCACGTCGTCGCACTTCCGTTCCTCGACGTACTGGAGACCGACGCCCGGTCGGTCGCAATGACCGTCGCTCAGCGTGCCCTCTTCGCTCACGGGGCGATGGCCGAGGACGGGTCCATCGGCGTCCCGGAGCAGATCCTCGACCTGCTGCGCTGCAGACGAGAGGCGGACGCGTCGCTCGTCCTGATCGCATCCGACCTACGTCGTGACCTGTGGGCTGCTCGCTACCTGCATTGCTGCGACGGCTTCTTCGTGGTCGAGGATGTCAGCGCGGACGGTGTGCATGAGTTCGGGCTCGCCGCTCCCGCCGCGGTGGACGACGTTGTGCGGGACTGGATCATCCCGCTCGAACCGCTTGCCGCACAGGGCAATCCGATGCGCGTGGTCGACGCGGCCGAACCGTGGGGTGACTGTCAGTTCCGTCTCGACGCAACCCTGCACCTGCGGGGTGGGCCCCGCGGACGTCTCATCGGTGTGCTCGGCGGCACCCGTGGCAGTTGGCTCACCGATGTGGCACCGCAGCAGCCGGGGGAGGTGGAACTCGAACCCGTCGACCTCGACCGCATCGTGCACCGCATCGTGACGCTTCTGCCGACCGTCGGCGACGATGCTTCTGCGGGGCCGGCAGGTCCAGGCGGCACAATGACCGCGTGACTTCTCCTCGCACCGTGGCCTTGCTCGGTTCCACCGGTTCGATCGGCACCCAGGCGTGCCGGATCGTCCGCGACAACCCCGACCGGTTCCGCATCGTCGCGCTCAGTGCCGGCGGATCGGATCTCGACCTCATCGCGAAGCAGGCGGCGGAGTTCGAGGTGCCGCTGGTGGGTGTGGCTCGCCAGGGAACCGACCTGGACGAGCGCATCATCGCGGCCTGTCGGGCGATGGGTAAGCAGCCCGGCGCGACGCAGGTGCTGCAGGGCGACCAGGCGGCGTCCATCGTTGCCGGTTGCGGCGCCGACGTGGTCGTCAACGGCATCACCGGCTCGATCGGTCTCGTCCCGACCATCGCTGCGCTGCAAGCGAATTCGACCCTGGCGCTCGCCAACAAGGAATCGCTCATCGTCGGTGGGCCGATCGTCAAGGCGCTCGCGCGGCCCGATCAGATCGTCCCCGTCGACAGCGAACACTCGGCCATCGCGCAATCGCTGCTGGCCGGACGGCGCGACGAGGTGCGCAAGCTCGTCGTCACCGCCAGTGGCGGGCCGTTCCGTGGCATGAGCCGCGAGCAACTGCAGGACGTCACGCCGGAGCAAGCCCTCAAGCACCCGAACTTCGCGATGGGCAAGGTCATCACCACCAACTCGGCGACGCTGGTCAACAAGGGGCTGGAGGTCATCGAGGCGCACCTGCTGTTTGACGTGCCGATCGACGACATCGACGTCGTGGTGCACCCGCAGCAGTACATCCACTCGATGGTGGAGTTCGTCGACGGTGCGGTCGTCGCGCAGATCGGACTGCCGACCATGATGGTGCCCATCGCGCTCGGCATGGGATGGCCCGACCGTGTGGCCGACGTCGAGACCGCGATCGACTGGACGAAGGCCAGCACCTGGGAGTTCGCCCCGCTCGATGACGAGGCGTTCCCCGCGGTGCAACTGGCCCGCCAGGTCGGACGCGCGGGCTCGACCTACCCGGCCGTCTACAACGCAGCCAACGAGGAATGCGTCGAGGCCTTCCACGACCGCCGGATCAGCTTCACCGACATCGTCGACACTGTCGCCCGCGTCGTCGGGGAGCACGACGCACAGACCGAGCGCGAACTCAGCGTCGAGCAGGTGTTGGACGCCGAGACCTGGGCCCGCGCCCGTGCGAACGAACTTCTCGACCGACGACCGGCTTGAACTGTGCAAACCGCGGTTCGGCGTAACCCAGCTGTGCAAACCGCGGCAGTGGCGCCGCGGTTTGCACAGGCAGGGACTCACAACCCGCGGTTTGCGCAGTCGAGGCTCCACGTTCGCGACGGCGGTGCACATGAACGCGTGAGAGACTTCCGCGCGTGATGTTCCTGCTCGGCGTTCTGTTCATGATCCTCGGTGTCGGGGCGTCGATCGCCTTGCACGAGATCGGCCACCTCACCCCGGCCAAGAAATTCGGGGTGAAGGTCACCCAGTACATGGTCGGCTTCGGTCCGACCATCTGGTCCAAGCGCAAGGGTGAGACCGAGTACGGCGTCAAGGCCATCCCGCTCGGCGGTTACATCCGGATGATCGGCATGTTCCCGCCGCGGCCCGAGGACGAAGTGCTCCCTGACGGCACCATCCGCGTCCGTGCATCGTCCACCGGACGCTTCAGCCAGTTGGTCGACGAGGCGCGCAACGCCGCGCACGAGGAAGTCTCGCCCGCCGACCAGCACCGCGTCTTCTACGACCTGCCGACGCACAAGAAGCTGATCATCATGTTCGGCGGACCGTTCATGAACCTGGTCATCGCCGGCGTACTGCTCACGATCGTCGCGTGCGGCATCGGCCTGCCGACGGAGAAGGCCGCCAAGATCTACACCGTTCAGCAGTGCCAGGACGCCGCGGTGAAAACCTGCGCGCCGGCCGAGCGAGCACCCGCGTCCGTCGCGGGACTCAAGGATGATGACGAACTGGTCTCCATCGGCGGACGCCGGATCACCGGTGGCACCGAGGCCATCAACACCATCCGCGCGCACGCCGGGAAGCCGGTCGAGATCGTGGTGCTGCGCGACGGCCGGCAACAGGCGATCACCGTCACTCCCGTCGCCCGGACGATGGACAAGATCGACGCCGACGGCGCTCCCGTCCTGGATTGGAAGGGTCAGCGCGAGCGGGCCGAGGTCGGCGTGATCGGCGCCTCCATCGGCGCGGCGAAGATCGTCGACGAACGACGTCCGCTGACCGCCGCTCCCGGCATCGTGTGGGACACCCTGGCCAAGACCGCGTCCATCTTCGTCAAGATCCCGCAGAAGATGGTCGGTGTGTTCTACGCCGCGTTCGGCAGCGGTGAACGCGACGTCAACGGACCGGTGTCCGTCGTGGGCGTCGGCCGCATCGCCGGCGAGGTGGCCGACATCCAGCAGATCACGCTGATGGACAAGTTCGCGATGCTGCTGATGATGCTCGCCGCGCTGAACATGGCGCTGTTCGTGTTCAACCTGGTGCCGCTCCTGCCGCTGGACGGCGGCCACATCGCCACCGCGATCTGGGAGGCGATCAAGCGCCCGGTCCTGCGCGCCCGCGGAGTGAAGGGACGCATCTACGCCGACGCGGCCAAGGGCATGCCGATCGCGTACGGCGTCTCGCTGGTGCTGATCGTGATGTTCGTGCTGCTCGCGTACGCCGACATCGTCAACCCGGTGAAACTCGGCAACTGAGGTTTTCGGTAACTACCGGCGCCTGGCGCGACCGAGGTTTCGGTTGATGGCGGAAGGAGACGCCGCTGTTGACAGTGACCTCGCCTCCGCTCATTATCAGTACACAATTTTTGACAACGGGTCGGGGAGTGAGCGATGCGGGGAAGGTTGGGTACGAGTCTAGTTGCGGTGGTGGTTGCAGTCTTGGGTCTGCTGGTTGGCGGGCCCTCGGCGTCCTACGCCTCCGGACCCTCGGTTCACGCGATCCAGTTGGTGGAGCAGGGACCTCAACCTCAGTGGTATCCGTGGGGCTACTACGCGTCGCAATCGTCGTGTCTGAGCGCTGGAGCGGCCTACCAGGCGGACCCGAACATCATCTCGTACAAGTGTCTCAAGCTTACGAGCGGTGCGAACGCAGGAAAGTGGCAGCTGTGGTTGCAGGAGAAGGGGTAATCGTTACGGGGTGGCTTCTAGGGCCCCGCATCATCTCCTCGTCGCCTGCGGAAACGCGAGGTGAATCGTCAACCGTAATGATTCGCGACTCCCTTGTGGACTTGGCCGATGTCGGCAACGGTGCGGTGCGGCTCACCGGACACCTGGACGAGCAGGGGCTCTTTGTCGAGAGGGTTGACCACCCGGAGACGTCGGCATGGGACGCTCAACCGGGAAAAGGCACCGACTTAGATGTCGCTAGTGCGAGTGCGATGCAGGTGCCCACGGAAGCCGCGGAAGAGATAGAGAGCGTCGGAGTTTCGCCTGCCGAGGATGGATTTGTCGCCGTCGTCCAGTTGCGGCGTCCGGTGCCGGCCGTCGAGCGATGGGCGGCAGACCAGGGACCGACGAAGGTGCGGCTCTACGTGTTCATCCGCGAGTCGGCGGACGCCTGATACACGGATCGCCGGGCCGCGCGGCGCGCGGATTCGGTTCGTGACCAGCGCGGGTTGATAATGGGCGTCATGACCTCTATCCCGATCTCGCTCGGCATGCCTTCCGCCCCGGCCCCGGTGCTCGCACCGCGGCGCAAGACCCGGCAGATCAAGGTCGGGTCGGTCGGGGTGGGTTCCGATTCGCCGATCTCGGTGCAGTCGATGACCACGACGCCCACCACCGACATCAACGCGACCCTGCAGCAGATCGCCGAACTCACGGCCACCGGATGCGACATCGTCCGTGTTGCCTGCCCGAGCCAGGACGACGCCGACGCGCTGCCGGCGATCGCGAAGAAGTCGCAGATCCCGGTGATCGCCGACATCCACTTCCAGCCGAAGTACGTCTTCGCCGCGATCGACGCCGGCTGCGCGGCGGTGCGCGTCAACCCGGGCAACATCCGGCAGTTCGACGATCAGGTGAAGCAGATCGCCGACGCCGCGAAGGCAGCCGGTGTCTCGATCCGCATCGGCGTCAACGCCGGATCGCTCGACAAGCGGCTGCTGGAGAAATATGGCAAGCCCACCCCGGAGGCGCTCGTCGAGTCGGCCGTCTGGGAGGCGTCGCTGTTCGAGGAGCACGACTTCCATGACTTCAAGATCTCGGTGAAGCACAACGACCCGGTCGTGATGGTGAAGGCCTACGAGTTGCTCGCCGAGCGCGGCGACTGGCCGCTGCACCTCGGTGTGACCGAGGCCGGCCCGGCGTTCCAGGGCACCATCAAGAGCTCGGTCGCGTTCGGCTCGCTGCTGTCCAAGGGCATCGGCGACACCATTCGCGTCTCGCTGTCCGCGCCCCCGGTCGAGGAGGTCAAGGTCGGCAACCAGATCCTGCAGAGCCTGAACCTCAAGCCGCGCAAGCTCGAGATCGTCTCCTGCCCGTCGTGTGGGCGTGCGCAGGTCGACGTCTACACGCTGGCGGACGAGGTCACCGCCGGCCTGGAGGGCCTGACCGTCCCGTTGCGCGTCGCCGTGATGGGTTGCGTCGTCAACGGTCCGGGTGAGGCTCGCGAGGCCGACCTCGGTGTCGCCTCCGGCAACGGCAAGGGTCAGATTTTCGTCAAGGGCGAGGTCATCAA
The DNA here is from genome assembly GCF_054778255.1 of Yimella radicis. NCBI lineage: Bacteria > Bacillati > Actinomycetota > Actinomycetes > Micrococcales > Dermacoccaceae > Yimella > Yimella radicis. Next base: position 49,333 of record NZ_BAAGZR010000001.1, on the reverse strand, counting down.
GACCGTTCCGGAGAGCCAGATCGTGGAGACCCTCATCGAAGAAGCGATGCGGATCGCCGAGGAGATGGGCGAACCGATCGACGAGGACGGCGCAGGTGCGCCCACCGTCACGGTGGGCTGACGTACGCCCGACATCGAGAAGGCCGGTCGCCAGGTCGTTCGGCACGATGGTGACCACTGCCTGGAACAGGCCCCAGGCGAACAAGGCGCCGGTGCCGGTGAAGGCGGCGAGCACCGGCACCCAGGCCTTGACCTGGGCACGGCCGGTCGCCAGCACGAACAGGCCCGCGGCAGCAACGAACGAGAGCACGCCTTCGATGCCGAACATTCGCGCCGCATCCGGGCCCACAGGTACCACCGCAGCCAGGCTCACAGCACCCATGGTCGCCGTCAGCGTGGCGACCCACGCGGTCGGACGATCGACGATCCGCGCCGCCGGAACTGTTCCTCGGCCTGGAAACAGTCAAGACCTATGTGGCGTCCGTGCTGGCCGAACTCGGTGTGCGCGACCGGACGCAGGCGGTGGTGTTCGCCTACGAATCAGGGTTCGTCAGCCCGGGAGATCGTTGATCCGCTCCAGCCACGCTTCACCGGTGCCGTCGAAGGGCGGCCGGTGATCGCGGACCGCGCCGAAGACCTCGTCCGCCGTACGTCTGGTCGCGTCGACGAGCTCCGGTGGGTAGCTCAATGCGACTGTGTGCGCTTCGAATTCGTCCTCGTCGTCGATGAACACCTCACCGGTGAAACGCTCGATCACGTCCAGGTCGATGTCGGCGAGAGTCGCCCGGAAGCCTTCGTCGGTGCGCGTCCAACTGACCGGCGTGGTGATATCGACGTAGGTGCGGGACCGCAGTTGTCCGGTCGGGTCGGGTGCGTTGTAGCAGGCGGCCCAGAGCGCCTGGTGGGGCAGGAGTCGCACCGTGTCGGTGCGTGCCGTGACGTCCACGCCGGGCCGTGCGAAGGGCGTGCCTGCGCGCATGCCCAACCAGGTCCCGATCTCGTCCACGCCGAGCAGAAAGTAGTGCTCCTGCCAGTGCTCACGACCGTCGTACTTACGGAAGTCGACGTGGACCGGCGTACCGACCGGCGTGTTGGCATCTGGCTGATCGGTCGTCATGCGCGCCACGGTATCGGCAAGGCAACATCGGCGTTCGCGCCCGTCGGCGGCGCCGGGCTGGCAGGCTGAGGGGGTGCTTCGTACGTTCCGGCCACCGGCCACGCTTCGGTCCGAGGACTTGGACGCCGCGCTGCGCCTGGCCGCGACCGATCCGGTGGCCAACGTGTTCGTCGCCGCGCGCCTGGCCTCGGGTGGGGAGTACGCGGCCCAGAACGTGATCGCCATGGGCGGCGGTGACGACCTGAGGTCGATGTGCTGGACGTCGGCCAACGTGGTGCCGATCAATCTCGACGAGGGCGAGCTGGACGCCTACGCCGGCAAACTGCGCCGCTACCGGCGACGCAGCAGTTCGGTCTTCGGGCTCGCGTCGCAGGTGCTGCCACTCTGGGACCGGCTCGAGAAACACTGGGGCACACCGCGTTCCGTGCGTGAGCAGCAGCCGCTGATGGCGCTGACCGCGGATGATCTCAACGTTGAGGTGGCCGCCGACCAGCGTGTCCGCCCGGCGACCATGAGCGAACTCGACCTGGTCGTTCCGGCTGCGGCGCACATGTTCACCAGCGAGATCGGTTACCCGCCGTTCTACGGCTCCGATCGCGAGTACCGACGGATGGTCGCCTCGCTGATCCGGCAAGGCCACACCTACGTGATCGTCGAGGGCAAACGCGTCGTCTTCAAGGCGGACGTCGGGTCGCTCGCGCTCGGCGTTGCGCAGATACAGGGTGTGTGGGTCACGCCCGAACTGCGCGGGCACGGCCTGGCCGCACCGGCAATGAAAGCCGTGGTGGAACAGGTACTCGGCGAGCACGCGCCGACGGCCTCGCTCTACGTGAACGACTTCAACACCTCAGCTGTCCGCACCTACGAACGCGTCGGCTTCCAGCATCGCGACACGTTCGCGACCGTCATCCTCTGACATGACTCGGACGCTCGGATGCCCCGGCGAGTGACGCGTGACTGGGTGCTCCGGCGTCGGCTGGCCACCCAACGGCTGTCCGGCTCAGAGCTTCGAACCGGTTCGGACGCAGTGCGCCTGCTGGTCTGCGTGCAGGCCCAGGACGCTCCACTGACAGCGCACTCACTGGCGATGCGGACGCGTTCGTCCACCTACGACGCCGTGCTGGACGAACAGCGCGCCGGAGGTTGGGTGCGTACGCACATCCTGCGACCGACCTGGCATTTCGTCGCACCCGAGGACCTGCGATGGATCCAGGCCCTGACCGGGCCGAAGGTCGAGTCGAGTCTCGCCGCTCGCCACCGTGGACTCGGCCTGGACGCACGGCGCCTGAGCCGAGCTTCGGAAGCACTCAGCAACCTGCTGGTTGGAGGGAATACGCTGACCCGCAAGGAGATTCAGCGACACTTCGCACGGAATGGTTTACCGGCGTCCGGCGAACAGATCGGGCACCAGCTGCTCATCGCCGAGGTGCGTTCCGTCATCTGTTCGGGTCCGCCGCGTGGCACCGAACACACGTATCAACTGGTCGAGGACGTCGTCGCGCACGACAAGGAGCTCGATCCGGACGAAGCGGTCCGGCGCCTCGCACAACGGTTTTATGCCGGACACGGGCCCGCGTCCGAACGGGACCTGCAGCGTTGGAGCGGTCTGACCCTCACGCAGATCCGGGCGGCCATCGTCGACCTCGGTGAGCGGTTGGGTGCGGTCGAATGCGAGGGGGAGACGCTCCACTTCGACCCGTCGGTCAGCGCTCGCACCACGCGAGCTCAGGACGCCTACCTGTTGTCCACCTTCGACGAGGCCCAACTGACCTACCCCACAACGGGTTTCGTTCGGCGAGGTCCCGACGCGGACCGGCCCAGGCAGGTGTCAGAAGCCGGCGGCGGGGTGGTGATCGCCGGACTCGACGATGTCGGCACCTTCAAGCGGAAGGTCGCGCCGAAACACGTGATCGTGTCGGTGACAGCCGATGTTCGGCTCTCATCGCAGGAGCGCACCGCCGTGCACGACGCAGCCGAGCGACTGGCAGCCTTCCACCAGCGCGAACTCGAACTGCATTGGTCCTGAAATTGTGGGGGACGCCGGGCGGTACTGTCGGCGAATGAGCGAACTGTCCCGTGGAGCCCGCAGTATCGCGATCGCCTTCACCGCCTCGGGTGTGACCCATCTGGTGCGACCGCAGGTCTTCGAGCCGATCGTGCCGCGCTTCTTGGGCAACCCGAGGACGCTCGTGCATCTGTCCGGTGTCGCCGAACTCGCGTGTGCCGCAGCACTTGTCGTGCCTCGCACCCGGGGAGTCGGAGCTGTCGCGTCTGCGGCGTTGCTGGCGGCGGTCTTTCCCGCCAACGTGAAGATGGCAGCCGATGCTGCATCTGCGGCTCGTCGTCGTCCGAGTCCTACCCGTAACGCGCTGGCTGCCGCGACGATCGCGCGCCTGCCGCTGCAGTGGCCGATGATCCGCTGGGTGTGGTCGGAGCGGCACTAGCGAAGCCGAACCCCTGGGCCACCGGGTGGTTCGCCGCGCCGGGCAACGGAAGGCGGGCGATCACCGCGGATCGAAGCCACCATGTCGACCACGCGTCGGGTGGCTCGGACGTCGTGGGCGCGGAACACGGTCGCGCCGAGCCAGGTGGCGACTGCAGTCGCCGCGAGAGTTCCCTCCAAGCGGTCATCAGCGGGAAGATCGAGCGTCTCGCCCACGAAGTCCTTGCGCGAAAGCGCCTGCAGCACAGGAAAACCAAGGGCGACAATCTCAGCAGTGGCACGCAGCACGGCCAACGAATGGTGGGTGGTCTTGCCGAAATCGAGCGTCGGATCGATCAGCACCCGTTCAGGCGCGACGCCTTGGGCGACCGCGCGTTCGGCGCCTTCACGCAAGGTGCGGACGACCGAGGTGACCACAGCAGCGTCCTCCTGCTCCCGTGAGACACCTTCGTCGGCGTACCGGATCGCGACGGGATCGGTGCGCGGCGGGAGACCACCGGTGTGCGAGACCACGTAGCCGGCACCGAGTTCGGCTGCGACGCAAACGAGTTCGGGATCGTGTCCGGCCCACGTATCGTTGATCAGATCGACGTTCCCCGCGGCGGCGCGTGCGACGGACGATCGCCAGGTATCGAGCGAGAGGACGAGATCGGGGTGTCGTTCGCGGGCAGCGCGCAGGAACGGTACGACGCGCTCGATCTCCTCGGCGTCATCCACCCAATCGCCCTCCTGGCCGGCACGCACCCCGCCCACATCCACGATGTCTGCGCCGGCAGCGACGGCGGCGTCCAGGGCGTGCAGGGCTGACTCGAGGCAGGAGTGCCGGTTGCCCGACCAGAACGAGTCCGACGTGCGGTTGACGATCGCCATCACCGCCGGGCGGGACGCGTCGAAGGTGTGGCCGCGCAGGCGCAAGGGGGCGGGGGAGTGGGAAGTCATCGCCGGATCAACCTACCCGGACACAGCGAACGCCCACCCGAAGACCGAGTGGGCGTTCGCTGGCACCGCTTCAGCCGTCCAGCAAGGCCTGTTGACCGAACATCTCGGCCGCCTGGCGGGCGGTCGGGGTGCCGGCGTCGAGGTCGCTGCCGGCCTCGACGAGCAGACGCACGATCTCGCGCTCGCCCTTGAACAACGCGCCGGCCACGACCGACTGGTCACGTCCGTTGCGCAGGTTCGGGTCGGCGCCCGCCGTCAACAACCGGCGGACGGTGTCGGAGTGACCGTGGTACGCCGCGAGCATCAGCAGGGTGTTGCCGTCGCCGTCGACGACGTCGATCGGCAGGCCGTGGTCGACGAACTCCAGGAGTTCGTCACCGCGTCCGGCACGCGCCAGGTCGAGCGCGAGCGCAACGACGCGCTCGCGCTCTTCCGGCGTGAGTTCCCGCTGGCTCAGAGCAGGTCTCCGTCGAACTCCGGGCCGTACTCGAGGTCTTCGGTGCCGGCCTTCGGGGCCTCACCGGCGTTGAGCGCGTCGATCGCCGCACGCACGCCCGCGCCGTAGGCCTGGTCGGCCTTGGTGCAGTTGCCGATGTGGCGCTCGATGGTCTCGGCCGAGGCACCGCTGATCGCCCGGGCGGTGTTCTCGAACAGGCGCTGCTTCTGCGCGTCGGTGAAGCTGCGGAACAGCTGGCCCGGCTGGCTGAAGTAGTCGGCGTCGTCCTGGCGGAAGTCGAACCGGTCGGCGAGCGGGTCGATCTTCAGAGCCGGCTCGCGGAACTGCGGCTGCTCCTCCCACCGGCCGTAGCTGTTCGGGTTGATGCCCGGGGTCGGCTCGGCCGACAGGCGCATCGCACCGTCACGGTGGTAGGAGTTGACCTGCGGCGCACCCTTGGGGGAGTTGACCGGGATCTGGTGGTGGTTGACGCCGAGGCGGTAGCGCTGGGCGTCACCGTAGGAGAACAGACGTCCCTGCAGCATGCGGTCGGGCGAGAAGCCGATGCCGGGCACGACGTTGGCCGGGCTGAACGCGGCCTGCTCGACGTCGGTGTGGTAGTTCTCCGCGTTGCGGTTGAGCTCCCACTCGCCGACCTCGATCAGCGGGTAGTCGGCCTTCGGCCACACCTTGGTGAGGTCGAACGGGTGGTAGGGCACCTTCTCCGCGTCGGCCTCCGGCATGATCTGCACGAACAGCTTCCACTTGGGGAAGTCGCCCTGCTCGATCGCCTCGAACAGGTCGCGCTGGCTCGATTCGCGGTCGGCCGCGACGATCTCACCGGCGGCGGCGTCGGTGAGGTTCTTCAGGCCCTGCTGGCTGCGGTGGTGGAACTTCACCCAGAAGCGCTCACCCTCCTTGTTGTAGAAGGAGTAGGTGTGGCTGCCGAAGCCGTTCATGTGGCGGTAGCCGTCCGGGATGCCGCGGTCGGACATCACGATCGTCACCTGGTGCAGCGCCTCGGGCAGGTTGGTCCAGAAGTCCCAGTTGTTCTCGGCGTTGCGCATGTTGGTCTTCGGGTCGCGCTTGACCGCGTGGTTGAGGTCGGGGAACTTCAGCGCGTCGCGGAAGAAGAACACCGGGGTGTTGTTGCCGACGAGGTCCCAGTTGCCCTGGTCGGTGTAGAACTTCAGCGCGAAGCCGCGGATGTCGCGCTCGGCGTCGGCCGCGCCGCGCTCGCCGGCGACGGTCGAGAAACGGGCGAACATCTCGGTCTTCTTGCCGACCTCGGCGAAGATGCTCGCGCCGGTGTACTTGGTGATGTCGTTGGTCACGGTGAAGGTGCCGTAGGCGCCCGAACCCTTGGCGTGCATACGACGCTCCGGGATGACCTCACGGTCGAAGTGGGCGAGCTTCTCCAGGAACCACACGTCCTGCAGCAGCATCGGGCCGCGGGCGCCCGCGGTGAGGCTGTTCTGGTTCTCCCACACCGGTGCACCGGCGACGGTGGTCAACGGCTTGGTGTTACCGGCGTCCTGCCGGGGTCCTTCGACGGTCATTCCATCTCTCCTTCGTTGCGCAATCTTGTTGCGTCGGTGGATAGCTCGAACGGATCAGGGGTCAAGCGACTTGCACTCGGGGCACAGGCCCCAATAGGTCACCTCGGTCTCGTCGATGGCGAAACCGTGGTCGTCAGGGGCGTCCATGCACGGGCGGATGCCGGTGCCGCACTCGACGTCGGTGATCGTGCTGCAGCGGCGGCAGACCAGGTGGTGGTGGTTGTCGTGTGCCTGCAACTCGTAACGCGCACTCGATCCGGCCGGCTCGAACCGGCGGATAAGTGACGCGCTCTCCAGCGCGTGCAGGACGTCGTAGACGGCCTGTGTCGAGACCGTCCCGATCGCCGCGCGCACCTGTTGTGCGACGGCGTCCGCGCTGGCGTGCGGATGGTCGCGCAGCACCTCGAGCACGGTCACCCGCGGACGGGTGACGCGCAACTGCGCATCACGCAGCAGCTCGGTCGGGGTGGTCACGACTCGAACCTCTCAAGTTTTCTGGAATGAGTCAAGAATAAGTCCCGAGGCGTGGACGGCGCGGCGGGCAAATTACCCTTCGACGGGTGAGCACCGATGTCTTCCAGCGCAACCCGATCAACCAGCCGCGGCCGCTCGTCGGGCACAACGCCGTCCGAGGCGATGCCGGTCTCGTCGCCGCGGTGCGCGCCCAGGCGGGCGATCACGCCGACGCGCTACTCGATTCGCTCGACGAACTCGGCCTCGAGGCGGGGTCGGCCGAAACCCGCGAGCACGGGATGCTCGCCAACGAGCACCCGCCCGCGTTGCGCCCGGTCGACCGGTTCGGCACCCGCATCGACGAGGTGGAGTTCCACCCCAGCTGGCACCACATGATGAGTCGCGGCATCGCCCACGGTCTCGGCGCGACGCCGTGGGTGAGCGACGAGCCGCTGCCGCACCTGCGCCGCGCGGCCGGCTACATCGCCTGGACCCCGCTCGAGCCGGGCCACGGGTGCCCGATCACGATGACGTACGCCTCGGTGCCGGCGCTGCGCTCCGACGACGCGCTGGCCAAGGAATGGACCGACCTCCTGGCGTCGACCAGCTACGACTTCGGGCTGCGCGAACCGCACACCAAGCGCGGCCTGCTCGCCGGCATGGGCATGACCGAGAAGCAGGGCGGGTCCGACGTGCGCACCAACGTGACACGCGCCGACCGCCAGGACGACGGGTCGTACCGGCTCACCGGGCACAAGTGGTTCACCTCGGCGCCGATGAACGATCTCTTCCTCGTGCTCGCACAGGCGCCCGACGGACTCAGCTGCTTCGTGTTGCCGCGGGTGTGCCCGGACGGTTCGCTCAACGACGTGCGCATCGTGCGGCTCAAGGACAAGCTCGGCAACCGGTCGAACGCGTCCAGCGAGTTGGAGTTCCACGGCGCGTACGCCCAGCGCCTGGGGGACGAAGGCAAGGGCGTCCGGACGATCCTCGAGATGGTCGCGGCGACACGGCTCGACTGCGTGCTCGGTTCCGCGGCGTTGATGCGACGGGCGGTCGCGGAGGCGAGTTGGCACGTCTCCCAGCGGGCTGCCTTCGGAGCCACCCTCATCGACCAGCCGGCGATGACCAACGTGATCGCCGATCTCGCGCTGGAGTCGGGGGCCGCGACGCACCTGGCCTTGCGTCTGGCGCGCGCCGTCGAGCAGCCGCACGACGAGCACGAGATCGCGCTACGTCGCATGGCGCTACCGCTGGCGAAGTTCTGGGTCTGCAAGCGCACGCCGACCGTCACCGTCGAGGCGATGGAGTGCCTGGGCGGCAACGGCTACGCCGAAGAGTCGGGCATGCCGCTGCTGGTGCGGGAGTCGCCGCTGAACTCCATCTGGGAAGGCAGCGGCAACGTCAACGCACTGGATCTGCTGCGTGTGCTCGCGAAATCGCCGGAAGCGGTCGAGGCATGGCGTCGTGAAATGGCTTGTGCGGCAGGGGAGTACGAGGTGCTCGATCGCGCCGTCGACAGCGCGCTTTCTGATCTGCAGGTTGCGTCGTCCGATCTGGTCACCGCTCAGGGCCGTGCCCGTTCGCTCACCGCCCGGCTCGCCGTGCTCCTGCAGGCATCCCTCCTGGTGCAGCACTCCACCGGCGAGGTGGCCGACGCCTTCGTCGCCAGCCGCGTCGCGGGGGAGTGGGGCGGCGTGTACGGCACCCTGCCGGCGTCCGCCGACGTCCGTTCGATCGCGCGACGAGCCCTTCCCGCCTGACCGATACTACGGATTCGGCAGGGGCGGGGGGACGGATAGGCTGGTGGACGGCCCGAGAGCCACCACGAACAACACCCACGAACATCTGGAGATCCGCCCGTGGCACTGCGCATGTCGACCTTGTTCCTGCGAACCCTGCGCGAGGACCCGGCCGACGCCGAACTGCCGGGCCACAAGCTGCTGGTGCGCGCCGGCTACATCCGCCGCGCGGCCCCCGGCATCTACACCTGGCTGCCGCTGGGTCTGAAGGTGCGCGCCAAGGTCGAGGCGATCATCCGCGAGGAGATGGACGCGATCGGTGCCCAGGAGGTGCAGTTCCCCGCGCTCCTGCCGCGCGAGCCTTACGAGGCGTCGAACCGCTGGACCGAGTACGGCCCCAACCTGTTCCGCCTGAAGGACCGGCGCGACAACGACATGCTGCTGGGGCCGACGCACGAGGAGATGTTCTGCCTCACGGTCAAGGACATGTACTCCTCGTACAAGGACCTGCCGCTGTCGCTCTACCAGATCCAGAACAAGTACCGCGACGAAGCGCGTCCGCGGGCGGGCATCCTGCGGGGTCGTGAATTCATCATGAAGGACTCCTACTCCTTCGACATCAACGAAGCGGGCCTGCAGAAGTCCTACGACGCGCACCGCGACGCGTACACCAAGATTTTCAACCGGCTCGGCTTCGAGTACGTCATCGTGCAGGCCGACGCCGGCGCGATGGGTGGCTCGGCGTCCGAGGAGTTCCTTGCGGTCAGCGACCTGGGTGAGGACACCTTCGTCCGGGACGACGCCGGCTACGCCGCGAACGTCGAGGCGGTCGAGGTGCCGCAGGCCCCGGCCGTCGAGATCACCGCCGGTCCGGCCCACGTCGAGAACACCCCCGACACCCCGACCATCGAGACGCTCGTCGCCGCGCTCAACGCGAACCACCCCCGCGAGGACGGCCGGTCCTGGACCGCCGCCGACACCCTCAAGAACGTGCTGGTCATGCTCGCCCACCCGGACGGCACCCGCGAGCCGTTGGCTGTCGGGTTGCCCGGTGACCGTGAGGTCGACCCGAAGCGGCTGGAGACCAAGGTCGCCCCGGCCGAGATCGAGCCCTTCGAGGAGAGCGACTTCAAGCGCTACCCGATGCTGGCGAAGGGCTACATCGGTCCCGGCGTGCTCGGTGAGGAGAAGGCGAGCGGGATCCGTTACCTGCTCGACCCGAGCGTCGCCGAGGGTTCGGCGTGGGTGACCGGCGCCGACGAGCACGGCAAGCACGTGCTCGACCTGGTGTACGGCCGCGACTTCACCGCCGACGGCACTGTGCAAGCGGCTCAGCTGCGAGAAGGTGACCTCGGCCCGAACGGGCGTTCCCTCACCCTCGCCCGCGGCGTCGAGATGGGTCACATCTTCCAGTTGGGCACCAAGTACGCCGAGGCCCTCGGGCTGAAGGTGCTGGACGAGAACGGCAAGTTGGTCACCGTGACGATGGGGTCGTACGGGGTGGGTGTCACTCGCGCGGTCGGAATGATCGCCGAGGACAACTTGGACGACATCGGTCTGGTCTGGCCCCGCGAGGTCGCGCCGGCCGACGTCCATGTCGTTGCCACGGGCAAGGACGATGCCGTCTTCCTCAAGGCCGCCGAGATCGTGAACGAACTCGAAGCCCAGGGTCTGGACGTGCTGTACGACGATCGCCTCAAGGTGTCGCCCGGTGTGAAGTTCAAGGACGCCGAACTCATCGGTGTGCCGACGATCCTGGTCTTGGGCAAGGGCTTGGCCGACGGAACGGTCGAACTCAAGGACCGTCGCAGTGGCGACCGACGTGACGTGCCGGTCGAGGGCTCGGTCACCGAGGTGCTGCGCGAGGTCAAGGGCGAGGTCGCGGGCGCGTGATCCGCGCCGTCATCTTCGACTGGGGCGGCACGCTCACCCCGTGGCATGGCGACATCGACTACGAACGTGAGTGGCTCGGCTACGCGCAGGCGTGGGGTGTGCCCGACCCGCAGGAGATGGTCGGACGCATCGTCACCGCCGGACAGGCAGCGTGGGCGCGTGCCCGTGAGCAACATACGAGCGCGAGCGTCGAGAGCATCCTGCGGGACGCCGGCGTCGACCCCACCGACGCTCGGCACGAGGCCGGACTCGCCGCGCACCTGGCATTCTGGGACGAGCACACCTACACCGACCCGTTGGTGCGTCCGATGTGGGAACGTCTGCGCGACATGGACATTCGCATCGGCGTGCTGTCGAACACCATCTGGTCGCGAGAGCACCACCGCGGCATCTTCGAACGCGACGGCGTGCTCGACCTGATCGACGGTGACGTCTACTCGTCCGAGATCCCGTGGGCCAAACCGCATCCGGACGCCTTCCGGGCAGCTGCGGACGCCGTAGGTGTCGCTCCCGAACACTGCGCGTACGTCGGTGACCGACCCTTCGAGGACGTGCACGGCAGCAAGCAGGTCGGGATGAAGGCGATCCTGGTGCCGCACAGCGATATCCCGAGGGAGCAGCAGGTGCCGGTCGAGGTCGAGCCGGACGCCGTCGTCCAGACCATCGACGAGGTCGCCGACCACGTCGAGCGGTGGCGTTGATGGACGACATCTCCACCACTGTCTTCATCCTGCTGGTCGTTGCAGCCCTCGCGGCCGGGTGGATCGACTCGGTCGTCGGCGGGGGAGGGCTCGTGCAACTGCCCGCGCTGCTGATCGCCTTCCCGCACGCTGCGCCGGTGCACCTGCTCGCCACCAACAAGATGGCCTCCATCGCCGGCACGACCGTCAGCAGTGTCACCTACTGGCGACGGGTCAGACCCGATCCGAGAACGGCTCTGGCACTGGCGATTCCTGCGTTCGCCGGATCGTTGATCGGTGCGCTCATCGCCTCGCACCTGCCGCGCAGTTCGTTCAACCCGATCATCCTGATCGCGCTCGTCGCAGTGATGATCTACACCGTGGCCAAGCCGGCGTTGGGTCAGACGACGATGCTTCGGCACACCGGCCGCAAGCACACCGTGCTCGCTGCCGGTGCCGGGTTCACGATCGGCATGTACGACGGCGCGCTCGGGCCGGGCACCGGCTCGTTCCTGGTGTTCGCGTTGGTCGGTCTGCTGGGATACGCCTTCCTGGAGGCGTCGGCGAAGGCGAAGATCGCCAACTTCGCCACGAACCTCGCCTCTCTGGTGATCTTCATCCCGCAGGGCGCCGGGTTCTGGAAGCTGGGCCTGGCGATGGCCGCCGCCAACATGACCGGTGGCTACCTCGGTGCGCGGACGGCAGTCGCGAAGGGCGCGAGGTTCGTCCGGTTGGTGTTCGTCGTCGTCGTGAGCGCGTTCATCCTCCGGATCGGCTACGACGTGCTGAGTCAGTTCGATCTGGTCTGAGCGGGCTCAGGAGCCGGTTCGCGCAGGATCTCGCCGAGTACCACGACGATCGCGAGCACGAACGTGATCACGTGAACAGCGGTGCACCACAGGCAGATCGCACCGATCCACATGAACTCGGCCCAGATGAGATAACCCACCATCAGCACGCCGACGGCCAGCGCGGCCAGCCGCGTCAGGTCGGCGGCACGCGGAGCACGACGCCAGACCTGCGGTAGGCACAGCACGAGCATCGCGACGAAGAAAAGCAGTCCCAGCAGTGACACGGGCAGGCCGAACAGCGACGACCACTTGCTCGTAGTGACCGTCTGGCAGTTGACCGTCGAGGATTCGGCGCAGAACAACGAATCAGAGCCGGTGTAGTGCTCGTAGGTCAGGTACGCCGAAATCAGCAACCCGAGCACGCTGAGTGCGAACGAGGTGGTCGGTACCCAACCGGGCACCGACCACCGCGCCGCGCGGACCTGCGTCACTTCACCTCGAGCTTCGCTGCGGCCGCCTTCACTCCCGCGGAGTTGCAGACGTTCGCCGGCTGCCGCCCGGTGAGCGTGCAGATCTGCGCCGAGTAGACATTGGCCGCGCCGACAGCTCCCTTGGAGATCGCGCTGTTCGGGTCGGCCATCTGCTCGGCGATCTCTGTGTTGGTCATGCCCGGCAGGCTGCGTCCGTCCCAGGTCGCGGCCTGCGTGGTCGACTTGCCGCCGATCAGAACGAACGGGATGGATCCGCGGTCGTTGTACTTGCTCACCAGGGTCGAGTCGGCGTCCGACATCGTCTGCAGCGGTTCGCCCATCCGGTCCTTGGTTTCCCACCCCTTGAACGCGATGTACTTGCTGGTGTAGGTCGCGTCCTTGAAGGTGACGGTCTGGATGTTCGACATCGCACCCTCGTTCGGGCTGGACACAGCGCCGGCCAGACCGTCCCAGGTGCCGAAGCGCGACAGGGCCGACACCAGCGACCACCGCTCGACCGCACAGAACGGGCAGAACTCGGCGCCGACGTACAGGACGCGTGGCTTGTCCCCGACCTTGTCCTGCGGACCGTCGGTCGCACTCGGGACGCCGGTCGCCGCGCCGAACCCGACCTTGTCGTAGGTGGCAGCCGGAATGGTGGTGAGCGTCTTGATGAACTGGGAGTTGCGGGCCTGCTGCTCGGCGGACTCGCTCTCCTTCTTCTTGTTGCCCTGCGACACGAACCACAAGATCGCCACGCCCAGCACCGCAATGGTCACGACACCGGCCACCAGGGCGAGCATCCTGCGTTGCTTGGCCTGCCTGGCTTCAAGTTCCTTGACCTCAGCGAGCCGCTCACGGCCGGTCTTGCCGGGGGTCGAGGGAATGCTCACGGTGTTCCTTCCGACGTGCGTTCGCTCGGGCGGACGTACGTCCCCCTCGAGCCTCGTGGTCCGAGCCTAATCCGCCGTTCGTCGAACAGAAGAGCGGGACCTACGCAGCGTAGTAGGTCAGTCGGTCATCGCCTTGGCGATCGTGATCATCCGGGTCACCCACTCCTTGGAGTCCGACCCCCACAGGGCGTTCACGATCACCCGGACGAAGGTCCATGCGGCGGCGCGGTCCTCGTCCAGGCCGGCCGCCTCGCAGACGACTCCCAGGCGCAGCCGAAGGTGCGACCGGACGTGGTGCGCGGCTGCCGTGACGTCGTCGCGGTTCCAGAGCACCGGCGCCACGGCGAATTCCCATTCGCCGGCAAGCGCCTTCGGGTCGATGGCCAGCCAAGAGGTCCGCCCCGCAGCAAGGACATTCATGAAGTGCAGGTCCTGGTGGATCAGCGAGGCGTCGACATCGTCGTGCTGCAGATCGCGCACCATGGATGCGGCCTGCTCGGTGAAGCGTCGTGGAACTGCTGCGGACCCGTTGCTGCACAACGTGATCCATTGACTGCTCAGGTCGCTGAGTGTGGTGAGCTGTGGGAGAGCGGGCCGGTCCAGTCGACGCATCAGGTCGCCGATGACCTCGCATCCCTCGAGCACCGGGACGCTGGTGAGGTCGGTGGGGTCGAGGCGTTCCAACTGCATGGCCCATCGCCGCGGATCGGCGCGCAGCAGCCGCACCGCACCGTCGCCGTCCCAGGCCCGCAGCGCCAGATGTTCGGTAGACGCTTCGAGGTGGGGCCAAGTCACTTTGAGTACGGACTGTTCGCCGGCGCCCGCGACGGGAAGAACGAGTGCGCACTCACCGAACATCGGTTCGCCGTCCACCGTCAGCTGCCAGTCGTCGAGCAGGCTGTCGAGCGTCGCGGGTAGGGTGCGCAACCAGGCATCGCCGCCGACGTACGGCTCCGGTTCACGTCCGGCGATCGAAGAAGCGAAGGTTTCCGGGATCAGACTCATTTCAGCCCGAGGAAGGTGGTCGGCGCCGTGCCCCAGGTCCAGGCTGCGGCCGCCAGGTCGCCCCACAGCTCCAGTGTGCGCCGTGCCCCGCCAGGGTCGCGCTCCTCACCGCTGACGCTCGCCGCCGCGACGACGCACGATCCCAGCAGGTGGGCCATCGTCGTCCGGGCGCGGGTCGGGTCGTCCGAGCCCGCGGGCAGCGCGTAGCTCAGCTGCTCGGCGGGTGCTCGTGACCCTGCCTCGGAGCCCAGCCGCATCCGCTCGGCGTACAGGAAGGAAAGGAGACCGGCCAGATCGCCGCGCTGCTTCACCTGGGTCTTGGCGATGAGCACCTCGGCGGCGTAGGTGGCTGTGCGCACCGGTCCGAGCACCGTGACGGCGGACGTGGCGGACAAGCCGGTGATCGCGGGCGAGTCGACCGCTCCGAGCAGACGCGCCCCCGTGCGGTGCCCGGCGAGCACCGCCAGGAGTACCGGCCGGTGCTGCGCGCTCGCACGGATCACCGCGCCGAAGCGTCCGGGCTTGATCTCGTCTGCCTCCAGCACTCCGGCGGGGTGGACGGTGATCGTCGAACTGCTCGTGGTCGCCGAACCGGGGGAGGATGTGGGCGCGGGGCGGGTGGTCACCGGCGTGCTCGTCGAACTGTTCGTGGTGGTGACACCGGTCGAGGAAGCGACGGGTGATGGTTCGACGGTGATCCCGGCAGACGCCGCGATGCGGGTGAGCTCGTCGGCCTGCTTGCTGTGCAGCGCAGCCAGACGACCGGTCCACGGGGCAGGTTCCTGACCGGACAGCGCGCGGCTGAGCGCGCGCAGACGGGCGATGGTCTCCTGCATGACCGCGGTGTCGGCGGGTGGGGTCGCCGTCGGTACTCCGGGGATCTGCGGGGCGTCCCGCTCGAGACGAACGCCGCACGCCGCCAAGGGAAGGGCAGTGGTCGCGAGGAGTACGGAGCGCCGCGTGGCAAAGACGGTCCGCGAGTCCTCACCTGAGGCTGCGGCACCGGACACGCGCGCCAGTGTCGCACGGCTCGGCTGTGCGCAGTCGAATGCTCGCAGCCGGCGGCGTCTCGACGTCCGAGATCCCGGCATGCATCATTTGAAGTTTGGGGTCACCAAATGGGAAGTTATGGAACGTGACAGCCGTGACGACGAAGAACGAGGGGCAGTGGGCGCTCGACCAGCGCGAGCCGCTGAACCACAACGAGCAGTTCAAGGCGCAGGACGACGGCCTGAACGTGCGTCGCCGGATTGAGGAGGTCTACTCCAAGCAGGGGTTCGCCTCGATCCATCCCGACGATCTGCGTGGCCGGATGCGTTGGTGGGGGCTGTACACCCAGCGCCGCCAGGGGATCTCCGGCGGCCGGACGGCGTCGATGGAGCCGGAGGAACTCGACGACGAGTTCTTCATGCTTCGGATCCGCTGCGACGGCGGAGCGCTCAGCACCGAGCAGTTGCGGGTGATCGCGCAGATCTCGACTGAGTTCGGCCGGGACACGGCCGATATCACCGATCGACAGAACATCCAGTTGCACTGGGTGCGGGTCGAGGACGTCCCGGAGATCTGGCGGCGCCTCGAAGCCGTCGGGCTCTCGACCACCGAGGCGTGCGGCGACTGCCCCCGTGTGGTGCTCGGTTCGCCCGTGGCCGGTGTCAGCTCGGCAGAGGTGCTGGATGCAACGCCCGCGATCGACGAGATCAGCCGCCGGTACATCGGTGACCCGACCGTCAGCAACCTGCCGCGCAAGTTCAAGACCGCCATCTCGTGGCTGCCCGACACCGCGCCGGAGATCAACGATGTCTCGTTCGTCGGCGTCGTCCACCCCGAACTCGGTCCTGGCTTCGACCTCCTCGTCGGTGGCGGCCTGTCGACCAACCCCAAGTTGGCGGTCCGCCTCGGCGCCTTCGTCACCCTCGAACAGGTGCCGGACGTCTGGTACGGCGTCGTGCAGTTGTTCCGCGATTACGGCTACCGGCGTCTGCGTCACCGTGCTCGCATCAAGTTCCTGGTCTCCGACTGGGGACCGGAGAAGTTCCGTGACGTGCTGCAGCGGGAGTTCCTCGGATTCGACCTACCGGACGGTCCGCCGGCGCCGGTCGACGAGACCCCGCTGGATCACATCGGCATCCACAAGCAGGTCGACGGCAACGCCTACATCGGCTTCGCGCCGGTCGTCGGACGCGTGTCCGGCACGATCCTGTCGCAGGTCGCCGACGCCGCCGAGCGGGCCGGCAGTGGACGCGTCCGGCTCACTCCGCACCAGAAACTCCTGGTGCTCGACGTGCCGCCTGAGCAGATCCAGCCGCTCGTGGCGCAGATGAAGACCGTCGGCCTGGAGGCGAATCCGTCGCGCTGGCGTCGTTCGACGATGGCGTGCACCGGTCTGGAGTTCTGCAAGCTGGCGATCGTCGACACCAAGCAGCGCGCGATCGACCTCGTTGCGGAACTGGATGCGCGCCTGGAGCACCTCGACCTCGACGTGCCGATCGCGATCCACCTCAACGGCTGCCCGAACTCGTGCGCCCGCATCCAGACCGCCGACATCGGTCTGAAGGGGCAGATCGTCACCACCGCCGACGGAGAACAGGTCGAGGGATTCCAGGTGCACCTCGGTGGAGGGCTCGGCCTCGACGCCGGCTTCGGCCGCAAGCTGCGCGCCCACAAGGTGACTTCCGCCGAACTCGGCGACTACGTCGAGCGCCTTGCCACCAACTTCGCGCAGCAGCGCACCGACGGCGAGCGGTTCGCGGAATGGGTCGGCCGGGCCGACGAGGAGCACCTGCGATGAGTGACCTCTCGGCGCTCGCAGAAACCGCGTCCCGCGAGCTTGCCGACGCCCCGGCGCAGGAGATCCTGCGCTGGGCGGGTGAGCGGTTCGGGGACGATCTGGTGGTCGCCGCTTCGATGCAGGACACCGTGCTGGTGCACCTCGCCTCGAAGGCCGTCCCCGGCATCCAGGTCGTCTTCCTTGACACCGGCTATCACTTCGCCGAGACGATCGAGACCCGCGACCGCGTCGCCCGCGAGTACGACGTCCGGCTGATCGATGCCAAGCCGCGCCAGACCGTCGCCGAGCAGGACGCCGAGTACGGCCCGCGGTTGCACGACAGTGACCCCGACCTGTGCTGCGCGTTACGAAAGACACATCCGCTCGACGAGGCGCTCGACGGGAAGGCCGCCTGGGCGACAGGTCTGCGCCGCGCGGAGTCGCCGTCGCGGGCCGGGACGCCGGTCGTCTCCTACGACGATCGCCGTGAGCTGCTCAAGCTCGCGCCGCTCGCTGCGTGGACCGACGCGGACGTGGAGCGGTACGTCGCCGAGCACGACGTGATCATGAATCCGCTTCTGTCCCAGGGATTTCCGTCGATCGGCTGCGCGCCGTGCACGCGCAAGGTGCTTGCCGGCGAGGACGCCCGCGCCGGACGCTGGTCCGGCACCGGGAAGACCGAGTGCGGGATCCACACGTCGCAGGAGACGCTCCGGGCACGCTGACCGTGTGCCCGGGCGAGTCGGGATCGAAGACGACCGGCTCGCCGGTCGGACGACCCCGCTTTCGATTGGTGCAGCGGCAGCCGTCCTGATTAGAGTGGTTGATCCCACTCGAGAACACAGGAGTCAGGCGATGAGCACCAGCCCGACGGATCGGCACCAGCAGATCCTTGCCGACCTGACCTCCGCTTTGGCCCCCCTGGGCGCACGCGTCGAGGACCTCACCGTCACCCCCGCCGGCAAGCGCCGCGTCGTCCGCGTGCTCGTCGACCGCGACCTGTCCGATCTCGACCCCGCCGACGACACCTCAGCCATCGAGCCGCTCGATCTCGACACCGTCGGTGAACTCACCCGCGTCATCAGCGACCGTCTCGACGAGACCGACGCGATGGGCGAACAGCCCTACGTACTCGAGGTCTCCTCGCCCGGAATCGACCGCCCGCTCACCGAGCCGCGGCACTACCGGCGCAACGTCGGCCGGCTGATCACGGTCGCCCGCACCGAGGGTGGCGAACTCACCGGACGCGTGATGCGCGCCGGTGCCGACGATTTCGACCTGTTTGTCCAACCCGCCAAGGGCGAACCTGCGCTGACGACGCTGGCCTACGCCGACACGACGAAGAGCAAGGTGAACGTGGAGTTCAACCGGGCCGAGGAAGGAGAGCTCTGATGGACATCGACATGGCTGCACTGCGCGCGCTCGAACGGGAGCGCGAGATCCCGATGGATGTCATCGTGCCTGCGATCGAGCAGGCGCTGCTCACCGCCTACCACCGCGTGGAGGGATCCCTGCGGCACGCCCGCGTCGAACTCGACCGCAAGAGCGGCCATGTCGTCGTGTGGGCCCGTGAGGACGGCGAGATCGACGACGAAGGCGTCCGCAGCGACCCCGGCCCGGAGTTCGACGACACCCCCGACAACTTCGGACGCGTCGCCGCGGCGACCGCCCGACAGGTCATCGTCCAGCGCATGCGTGACGTCGAGGACGAGGCGATCCTCGGCGACTTCAAGGGCCGCGAGGGCGACATCGTCGCCGGCATCATCCAACAGTCCAGTGACCCGCGCACCGTCCGTGTCGACTTCGGCACGGTCGAGGGATTCCTGCCGTCCGCCGAGCAGGTGCCGGGCGAGACCTACAAGCACGGTGAGCGGCTGCGCTGCTATGTCGTGAGCGTCAAGCGCGGACCGAAGGGCCCGCAGATCGGTCTGTCGCGCACCCACCCCAACCTGGTGCGCAAGCTGTTCGCGCTCGAGGTGCCCGAGATCGCCGACGGCACCGTGCAGATCGCGGCTCTTGCCCGCGAGGCCGGCCACCGCACCAAACTCGCGGTGCACTCCAAGACGCCCGGCGTGAACGCGAAGGGTGCCTGCATCGGCCCGATGGGCTCGCGCGTGCGGGCCGTCATGACCGAACTGCACGGCGAGAAGATCGACATCGTCGACTACTCCGAGGACCCGGCCGAGTTCGTTGCCGCTGCGCTGTCGCCCTCGCGGGTCTCCGCGGTGGAGATCACCGACCGGGCCGGCAAGGCTGCGCGCGTCATCGTGCCCGACTACCAGCTTTCGCTGGCGATCGGCAAGGAGGGTCAGAACGCCCGACTCGCGGCCAAGCTGACCGGCTGGCGCATCGACATCCGTCCCGACACCGCGCCCGGTGGACCGGCTGTTGCGTCCGGCTCGCCGACCGCCGCGGGACCCGCCGGAAACGGCGGGGAGTGAACGCTGCGCTAGACTTGCTCGCGGACAGTTCGCCAGAACGTGGCCACAAACCTGCACACACCGGTCTCCGGACGTGTGTCGGTTGCCGGCAGCGGGATGAACGGTCCGAGTTGGTACACCTCGTCGCTATCGCCGATCGTGACCCGCCGTCTCGGTGGCAGGTCATCGTTGACGAGCGAGGCCGGTTGCCCGGCAGGGGAGCCTGGTTGCATCCGCGAGTCGCATGTGTCGAACGGGCTTTGGCCCGTCAGGCACTCGGACGCGCGTTGCGAGTACCGGCGCAGGTGGACACCACACCCGTCCAGGAGTGGTGGGCCATGCACGACGCCGCTGCATCGACCGATGCCGCGGACAAGGAAGAGAACCGAAAGCGGGTTTGACGCTGATGAGCACCCGATGAGTACTCAGCGATGAGCAACACCCTCTGATTGACGGTTCGCTCGCGATTCTTTCGCGCTCGGACCGTCGCAATCCATAAAGGAGAAGCGTGGCAAAGGTCCGAGTTCACGAGCTCGCAAAAGAGCTCGGGATCGAGAGCAAAGAACTTCTTGCGTACCTGAAGGAGCAGGGAGAGTTCGTCAAGACGGCGAGCTCCACCATCGAGGCTCCGGTCGTCCGCAAGATCAAGGAGAACCCGCCGCCCTCGGCGGGCAAGGCCGAGGAGAAGGCCGACAAGCCGGCCGGGAAGTCGGCTGCGCCGAAGCCCGGCGCAAAGAAGGCTGCACCGTCCCCGTCCAGCACACCGAGCACCCCGTCGAGCACCTCCGCTCGTCCGGGTCCGGCACCGGCCAAGCCCGCTGCAGAGCCGAAGGCTCCGCCGGCTCCGGCCGCGGCTGCCAAGCCCACAGTCGAGCCCGCAGCCGCGCCCGAGGTGAAGTCCGCCCCGAAGCCGGCGACCGAATCGGCACCCGCTGCCGAGTCCGCGCCGGCCACGCAGCCCGCCGCCCCGGCGGCTCGCGAGACGTCGAACCGTCCGGGTCCGGCAGCACCGAAGCCCGGTGCTCGTCCGGCACCGGCCGCTCCGGCCGCTCGTGAAGAGCGTCCGGCGCGTGACCAGGGTCGAGATCAGGGTCGTGGTGACTCGCGCTCGGGTCGTCCCGGTGGAGCCGGCGCGTCCGGTGGTGGCCGCCCCGGCGCGCCGCGTCCGGGCAACAACCCGTTCAGTTCCAGCCAGGGCATGCGCTCGGGTCAGCCGGCGCGTCCGGGCAACAACCCGTTCGCTCCCAGCCAGGGCATGCCCCGTCCGGCCTCGGCTCGCGGCGCCGGTGGCGCAGCGGGTCCGCGTCCGGCAGGTCCGCGTCCCGGTGGCGCTCCCGCCGGTGGCGCCCCGCGCCCGGGTGGATCCCGTCCCAGCCCCGGCATGATGCCGGAGCGCTCCTCCATCGGTCGTCCCGGTGACCGTCCCGCCCGTGGTGGGGGCCCCGGTCGTCCCGGTGGCGGCCCCGGCGGTGCGCCCGGTCGTCCGGGCGGCGGCGGTTTCGCCGGTCGTCCCGGTGGCGGCGGCAACCGTCCCGGTGGTCGTGGTGGCACGCAGGGCGCGTTCGGACGAGGCGGCGGAAAGGTCCGCGGTCGCAAGTCCAAGCGCGCGAAGCGTCAGGAATTCGAGCAGATGCAGGCTCCGTCGATCGGTGGCGTCAGCGTTCCCCGTGGCGACGGCAAGACCGTCGTGCGGGTGCGTCGCGGTTCGTCGCTGACCGACTTCGCCGACCGCATCGACGCGAACCCCGCGTCGCTGGTAACCGTGCTGATCCACCTCGGTGAGATGGCCACGGCGACCCAGTCGCTCGACGAGGACACCTTCAAGCTGCTCGGTGCCGAGCTGGGCTACGACGTCCAGGTCGTCTCGCCGGAGGACGAGGAGAAGGAGCTGTTCGGCGCCTTCAACATCGACCTCGAGGCAGAGGCTGATGCCGAGTCCGACGAGGACCTGCAGGCCCGTCCTCCGGTCGTGACCGTCATGGGTCACGTCGACCACGGTAAGACGCGCCTGCTGGACGCCATCCGTGACGCCGACGTCCAGGCGTCGGAGGCCGGTGGCATCACCCAGCACATCGGTGCCTACCAGGTGCACAAGGAGCACGAGGGCAACGACCGTCCGATCACCTTCATCGACACCCCGGGTCACGAGGCGTTCACCGCCATGCGTGCACGTGGTGCGAAGGTCACCGACGTCGCGATCCTCGTGGTCGCGGCCGACGACGGTGTCATGCCGCAGACGATCGAGGCCTTGAACCACGCGCAGGCGGCCGATGTGCCGATCGTCGTCGCGGTCAACAAGATTGACGTCGACGGTGCGAACCCGGCCAAGGTGCGTCAGCAGCTGACCGAGTACAACCTGATCGCGGAGGAGTACGGCGGCGACACCATGTTCGTCGACGTGTCGGCTCGCCAGGGTCAGAACATCGACGAGCTGCTCGAGGCCGTCCTGCTCACTGCAGACGCCGCCCTCGACCTGCGCGCCAACCCGGACAAGGACGCTCGCGGCGTCGCGATCGAGGCCAACCTCGACCGTGGACGCGGTGCGATCGCCACCGTCCTGGTGCAGTCGGGCACGCTGCGTGTCGGTGACGCGATCGTCGCCGGAACGGCCCACGGCCGCGTCCGCGCGATGCTCGACGAGCACGGCAACAACGTGTACGAGGCGACCCCGTCCCGTCCGGTCCAGGTGACCGGTCTGGCCTCGGTGCCGCGTGCAGGTGACACGTTCATCGTGGCTCCGGACGACCGCACGGCTCGCCAGATCGCCGAGAAGCGTGAAGCTGCCGACCGTCAGGCCAGCCTGGCCAAGGCGCGCAAGCGGATCAGCCTGGAGGACCTCAACGAGCACCTCGCCGCCGGCAAGGTCGAGACCCTCAACCTCATCCTCAAGGGTGACGTGTCGGGTTCGGTCGAAGCGCTCGAGGACGCCCTCATGCAGATCGATGTGGGCGAAGAGGTCGACCTGCGCATCATCGACCGCGGCGTCGGCTCGATCACGATGAACAACATCAACCTCGCGGTGGCCTCCAACGCGGTGATCATCGGCTTCAACGTGCGAGCCGAGGGTCAGAACGCGGAGTACGCCGACAAGGAAGGTGTGGAGATCCGGTACTACTCGGTGATCTACAGCGCCATCGAGGAGATCGAGGCGGCCCTGAAGGGCATGCTCAAGCCGGAGTACGAAGAGGTCGAGCTCGGTACCGCGGAGATCCGCGAGATCTTCCGCTCGTCCAAGTTCGGCAACATCGCCGGTTCGATCGTCCGCTCGGGTGAGATCAAGCGCGGCACCAAGGCGCGCATCACCCGCGACGGCGTCGTCGTGGCCGAGAACGTCGAGATCGCCGGTCTGCGCCGGTTCAAGGACGACGTCACCGAGGTCCGTGAGGGCTTCGAGTGCGGTATCAACCTCGGGTCGTACAACGACCTGCAGTTGGGCGACCTCATCGCGACGTACGAGATGCAGGAGAAGCCGCGGGCCTGATCCCGCTGCTCTTCATGGAGCCCCCGGTGCGAGTTCGCTCGCACCGGGGCTTCCTGCGTCCCTGATCGCGTCCTGGCAGGAACAGGGAGGGACTTCCCCCGCGAGAAGGGAAAGTTCGCTGCCGGTGGGACAAACGCCTCCCCGAAGTGCCGGCGCCGTCCGCCCGGTAGCGTGACCGGTCGTGAGTGAGTACCTGGTGCTGGTCGCACCGTCGAGCAATCGTGTCTATGCGGACGCTGCCCCGCGCCTGGCCGCGGCCGAGATCGAGACCGTGCTGGCGGCCTTCGGATCGACGCCCGACGTCGCGCCGATCGAATTGGCGGGGGTCGATTACCTGACCATTTCCGCCTCCGGTGACGAGGTCGTGCCGGCTCTGTCGAACCTCTCGGCGACGTTCGCGCTGTTCGAGCGTGAGGGTGAGTTGCTGCGGCCGATTCCGTTGCAGCGCAGGCAGTTCTACCCCAGCGATCTGGTGACGATTCAGAAGTACCAGGGGAAGACCAACGAACAGTGGACGCGGTTGCTGCTCAACGTCACTGCGGCTGCGACCAAGCGCCCGAGCAAGTGGCTGGACGGCGGCCTGGACGTCATGGACCCGATGTGCGGACGCGGGACGACCCTCAACATCGCTCTGCTGGCGGGGTACAGCGTCACCGGCGTCGACGTCGACCGCAAGGACTACGACACCTACGCCGCGTTCCTGAAGACGTGGGTGCAGGCGCACCGGCTCAAACACACGATGGACCGGGGCGCGAGCACGACCGGCGGACGGACACGCGGTCGCGAGTTCACTCTCGAGGTGGCGCCGACCAAGGACGCGTTCAAAGCCGGAGACACGCAGACGGTGCGCTATCTGTCGACCGACACCACCGACCTCGGTGGCCTCGTCCGTGCGGCGAGCATCGACGTCATCGTCACCGACACCCCGTACGGCGTGCAGCACGGATCACACGGAGACCGTCTCTCGCGCCGTCCGCTCGAACTGCTCGACCGTGCGATGCCCGCATGGATCCGGACGCTGCGCACCGGAGGAGCGGTCGGTCTGTCCTACAACCGACACGTGGCTCCCGCCGAGGACCTGGCGCTGATGTTGGAACAACATGGTCTCATCGTGGTCACCGACTGGCGGGACAGCTCTTTCCGCCACCGGGTCGACGCCTCCATCGACCGCGACCTCATCGTCGCTCGCAAGGAGTCCTGACAACACGGGCCACGCCCTCACGCCGGTCGAGTAGTGAGGCAGGGTTACCGACCGAGCGCGATCGAGACCACGTGAGTCCCCGAAAGCGCAGCCAACTGGCTTGCCGTTCAGCGATGTTCACGCGGTCCCGATCGCGGAGATGCTCAGCGACCGATTCAGACGGTCGGCGTCCAGCTGGACTGCGCCGTCCCCGAGGGCGACGTTGTGGACGAGCCTGCCGAGGGGTCGCCCGCCTGACCCTGCCCGGTCGGGGGAGCCGGACGCTCACCACGCGGGCCGCCCTTACCGGGGCCGCCGGTGCGTTCGGTGATCGTCTTGAGGTCCTTGCTCACCTCGTACATGACCCTGTCGCCGGACTTGGTGGCCAGCACGTCGTACGAGCCGTCCTCGTCCTGCAACACCTTCTCGATCGTCGCGCCTGGGTACTTCGCGGTCACCGCGTTCTTCACGCTGGTCGCGGCCGTGCCGGTCACCTCCGTGTGCTTGTGCATCCCGCGAGCGTCCTTGCCCGCACGCGGACCGCAATCCTTGGTCGCATCCTTCGTCGCGTCGGCACCGGAGCTCTTGTTCGAGTCAGCGGACGAGGAGCTCGACGAGCTCGGTGAACTGGTCGCGCTCGGCGAGGTGGTGTCGGCGAGCGAGGTCGCGGCCGCGCCCACGCCGAGACCTGCTGCCGCCGCGAGTCCGGCAGTCGCGAGGATCTTCATGGTTGCCATGTCATGCCTTCCTGAGTCGGGACCGACACCGTCCGGTGTCGTCCTGAAGCAGATTCGGGCCGGTCGCTGTCCGGAGGCTGTCGGGATGCCTTCGCAATGCTGGGACTTCGTCGCAGCACGCAACCGCCGACGACGATGATCGACGTCGTTGGCGGTAGGTTTGCACGCATGGCTGACCCCGCACGCGCACGAAAGATCGCCGAACGCATCAAGTCCTTGGTGGCCGAGTACCTCGAGTTCCGGCTGAAGGACGAGCGCCTCGGATTCATCACCGTCACCGACGTCCGGGTCACCGGCGACCTGCAGCACGCGTCGGTGTTCTACACGATCTTCGGGGACGAGAAGGCGCGCGCCGACACCGAGGCGGCGCTCGCCGACAACCGCGGCCGGATCCGCTCGCACGTCGGCAAGGGCCTCGGCATCCGGCTCACCCCGTCGCTGGAGTTCATTCCCGACGCGATTCCCGAAGGTGCAGCGAACATCGAGGCAGCTCTCGTTGCCGCGCGGGAACGCGACGCCGAACTGCAGCGCAATGCCGGTGCCCAGTACGCCGGCGACGCCGACCCGTACCGCAAGCCTGCGGCGGACGACGCCGGTGGCGAGTGACCGACGAGTGACCGACGACGGACTCCTGCTGGTCGACAAGCCGGCCGGCTGGACCAGTCACGACGTCGTGGCCCGCACCCGTCGCCTCGCCGGCACCCGCCGGGTCGGGCATGCAGGCACGCTCGACCCGATGGCCACCGGACTGCTGGTGCTCGGTATCAATCGGGCGACCAAGTTGCTGACCTTCCTTGTCGGGTGCGACAAGACGTACACCGCGACGATCAGACTGGGTCAGTCGACGGTCACCGATGACGCCGAGGGCGACATCACCGCCACAGTTGCGACGGCGCAACTCGACGCCGGTGCCGTCTCGGACGCGGTCGCACGGCTGACCGGGTCGATACAGCAGGTACCCAGTTCGGTGAGCGCGATCAAGGTCGACGGGAAGCGGGCGTATGCGAAGGTGCGCGGAGGCGACGAGGTGAAGCTCGCGGCTCGGCCGGTGACGGTGAGCACCTTCGAGATCAGGTCGAGCACCCCACGTCCGGAGATCGGGGACGGAGCCCTTGACCTTGAAGTGGAGGTCGAGGTCTCGTCGGGCACCTACGTCCGTGCGCTGGCCCGGGATCTGGGCGATCTGCTCGGAGTCGGTGGGCACCTCACCGCGCTGCGCCGCACACGCGTCGGGCGGTACACGGTCGACGGCGTACCGACGATGGACGAGCTCAACGAGGCCCATCACGCCGATGAACCGCTGAGTATCCTGCCCATGGCGCAGGCGGCGCGCGAGCAGTTCCCGGTGCGCGAACTCGACGAGGCGCAGGCACGCGCGTTGCGATACGGACAGAAGCTCGCTTCGTCGGGACCGCGGATCGACGTGGTGGCAGCCATCGGCCCGGTCGAGGATCTCGTGGCGATGCTCGACCAGACCGGGGAGCGTGCTGTGTCGAAGGTGGTCTTCCCGGCCGGCTGAGGTCGGTCAGTCAGCGACGACGGAAGACGTTGACCTGTCCGGCGCTGCGGACCAGCGGGGTGTCGTACCGACCGACCAGTTCGAGCCCACGGCGGTCGAACATGTCGATGATGTCGGCGGACTTGACCGGGTCCAGGGCCCCCCAGTCGCCGGCCTGTGCTGCCTTCGGCTTGCCCTCTCGCGAGTTGAGCGACACGGCGTACGTGATGCCCTTGTCGCAGACCTGCCCGATGTAGTGGTCGACGACGGGCGGCTCCATCTCCTGGAAGGAGAAGGAATTGACGAACACCTCGAACTCTGCGTCGAGGTCCGCGATGCGGAAGTTGGGCAACACACCACATTCGGGCACGGAAATCGGACCGCGTGCGGCTGTCTGCGGGTCGTAGACGGTGACCGAATCGGAGCCGAAGAGTTCGGTCAGGTAGTAGGAGGCCACGGTCAGCAGCGGCGGGATATCGAGGTCGACGTACCGTGCTTGCGGATCGCGCGTGCGCACGATCTCGCCGAGAACGCCGAAACCGCCGCCGATCTCCAGGAAGCTGGTCGGTGGACGCTCGACGTGCCGCGAAAGCGCCGCCAGCAGCAGCAGGTAGTTGGCGTACGCCCTGCCGAACTGGGCACTTCCTCCGGGGACACCCCCGAATGCCTGCCAAGGGGATCCGACCTTGCTCTCGCCGTGCCCGCCGATGTCGAATGGCCACCGGTGCTGGTCCCAGGCCATCATGGCCACGTCGAAGTCGCGCCGTGCCTCGAACCATCCGTTCAGTGAGTTGTAGAAGTATCCCTGGTTGGCGCGCGGGTTGACCTGCTTCGCGCTCTGCAGCGCTTTGGCCAACGTCGCCTCGGTCCAGCCGTTGCCGTACATCGGGTAGAACCAGATCGGGGCACTCGGCCACGATTTGAACTTCTCCAGACCGATCGTCTCCATCTCGGACAGCAGGCGATCCACGCCGGGTCCCCAGAAGTTCGTCGGACGATACGTCTCGTCCGTCGTGCGGAGTTCGTCGAGCGATCGGCGCGTCAGCTCGGCCCAGCCAGTCATCCCTACCTCCATCACCTACGTCCACCGGTGTTCCGGGTCGTCCGAATAGTGGCACGAGGCGGACCGCCGTCGGATGAGCACGCGCACTACAGTTGCCGCCGTGCTTGTGATCACCCGCGTCGAGGACGTGCCGGCCGACCTCGGACCCACCGTCCTGACGATGGGCAACTTCGACGGCGTGCACCGCGGGCACCAAGCACTGCTGGAAAGAGTCTGTGGCCTCGCCGGTGAACGAGACGCGACCCCGGTCGCAGTGACCTTCGATCCGCATCCGATCGCCGTCCTGCGTCCGGACGAGGCTCCCGAGGCATTGGCCGGGCTCGAGGCGCGGATGAGCCGCCTGGCCGACGCCGGTGTGGCCGCGACCTTGGTCCTGGAGTTCACCACCGAACTGGCTGCGATGACTCCCGAGGACTTCGTCCGTGCCGTCTTCGTCGAAGCACTGAATGTCCGGGTCGTGGTGTGCGGCAAGGACACTCGCTTCGGTGTGCGCAACTCCGGTGATGTCTCGACGCTGCGCGATCTGGGCGACGAGCACGGCTTCGAGGTCGTCGTGCTGGACGACGTGGGCACCGGGCGGCGCTACTCCTCGACGTGCGTCCGCGAAGCGCTGCGGGAGGGTGATGTCACCGCCGCCGCCGACATCCTCGGTCGCCCGCACACGGTGACCGGCATGGTCGTGCACGGTTTCGAACGTGGCCGTGAACTCGGCTTTCCCACGGCGAACCTCGCCCAGAACAGCACCGGCATGGTGCCCGCCGACGGCGTCTATGCCGGTTATCTGGTGCGTCCGTCGCTGGCGCCGATCCACCCCGATCACCGCCTCCCCGCGGCGATCTCGGTCGGCACCAACCCGACCTTCGAGGGCACTCAGCGCACCGTGGAGGCATACGTGCTCGACCGCACCGACCTCGACCTTTACGACGAGGTCGTCACGGTGGAGTTCGTGCAGCGGTTGCGTGGCAACGTGAAATTCGAGGGCATCGAACCACTCATCGAGCAGATGACCCGCGACGTCGACGAGGCCCGCAGGCTCTGCCCGGCCCTGAGCGACTGACGACTGACCTTCCGATGACGACGCAGGGCGGTCTCGGCGCCGTCTGGCCGCAGACCGCCGACACGCGTCAGTTGTCCTGGACACGCAGCGACTGGGGTCTGCTGCTGTCCGCGGCAGCTCTCTGCGCGATCGGCGCGCTCCTGGTGTACTCCGCCACGCGGAACGTGGAAGGCGCCGGATCTCTGGTGCGGCATCTGTTCAACACCGTCGTCGGTGTCACCCTGGCGGTGGTGGTGATGCGAACCGACTTCCGGGCGATCCGCGCATTGGCGCCGTGGGTCTACCTGGGCGCGATCGTGGGTCTGGTGCTCGTACTGAGTCCGTTGGGTTCGACCGTCAACGGGTCCCGGTCCTGGATTCAGGTGCCCGGCTTCTCGATCCAGCCCGCCGAACTGGCGAAGGTCGCCCTATGTGTGGGTCTGGCGATGATCCTGGCCGAGCGGGGAGAACGTGGCGCGCCGCCTCCGCGGCGCGATGTTTGGCTCGCCGGGGGAGTGGCCGCCCTGCCGATCCTGCTCGTGCTCGCCCAACCCGACCTCGGCTCGGCCCTCGTCCTGGTGATGCTCAGCGTCTGCGTACTCGCGGTGTCGGGGGCCTCGCGGTGGTGGCTGGCCACGATCTTCACCGCAATGGCGTGCGCGGCGGTGATCGCCGTGACCACGAACGTGCTCGATCCGTACCAACGAGCCCGCCTGACCGCGTTCGCGGATCCCGACGGCGACCCGACCGGCATCGGCTACCAGGTGCAGCAGGTGAAGATCGCGATCGGATCGGGCGGCTGGACCGGCGAAGGACTCTTCCAGGGACGCCAGACGCAGGGCGGTTTCATTCCCTTCCAGCAGACCGACTTCGTCTTCTCCGTGGCAGGCGAGGAATTCGGCTTCGTCGGCGCAGCGATCGTGATCGCGTTGCTGGGAACGATCCTGGTGCGCGCGGTCCTGATCGCCCGCCGCGCGCAGGACTCCTTCGGACGCCTGGTCGCGGTCGGTGTCGTCGGTTGGTTCCTGTTCCAGGTGCTGGAGAACATCGGGATGAACCTCGGGCTCATGCCCGTCACCGGACTTCCGCTGCCGTTCGTCTCCTACGGCGGGTCGAGCATGTTCGCCTGCTGGGTGGCGATCGGGCTGCTGGAGAACGTCCATCTGGTGAGCCTGCGGCGTCTGTACTGAGCAAGAGAAACCGGTTTGTTGCCGGGAACGCCTGACGTTCTTGTGACCCGCAAGTAACCTAGGTCACAAACCGGCGAGCCCCGCCCCCGACGCAGGAGAGAAAAACACCATGGCAATGATGAGCAACCAGGAAGAGAAGCCCGACTACGCGGTGATCAACAACGCCGCCCGTTCGGTCGGTGCGCTCTTCCTCGATCGCGTCTCGAAGACCCCGGATCGGGTCGCGTTCGAGTTCCCGGACGCCGACGAGAACTGGCACTCCCTGACCTGGGCGGAGGTCGCCGTCCGCTCACGCAACATCGCCGCCGGTCTGATCAGCCTCGGCGTCGAGATGGAGGACCGCGTCGCGATCGCCAGTGCGACCCGCGTGGAGTGGGCGATCACCGACCTCGGCGTGATGCTCGCCGGTGCGGCCACCACCACGATCTACCCGACCTCCACCGTCGACGACACACTGTTCATCATCGCCGACTCGGGCAGCAAAGTCGTCTTCACCGAGGACGAGGCGCACAACACGATGTT
Source organism: Yimella radicis (assembly GCF_054778255.1). NCBI lineage: Bacteria > Bacillati > Actinomycetota > Actinomycetes > Micrococcales > Dermacoccaceae > Yimella > Yimella radicis. The sequence goes on along the minus strand of NZ_BAAGZR010000001.1, from coordinate 19,018 downwards.
GCGTGAGGGACGTGACGCGATCGCTTCCGTCGTCAAGGTCGTCACCTTCGACGGTGAATCGGACGGCGACTGGATCATCTCGTTGGCCGACCTGGAGAAGCTCGGCGCCGAGTACCTTGCCTCGCACGAGGGTGCGGTCGAGGAGCGGGTCGACAAGATCGAACCGGAGCACCTGTCCACCCTCATCTACACCTCCGGCACCACCGGTCGCCCGAAGGGTGTGCGGCTGCCGCACCGCGCGTGGACCTACGAAGCTGCGGCCGTCGATTCGTCCAATCTTTTGGGGCCGGACGACAAGGCCTTCCTGTGGCTGCCGCTGGCCCACGTCTTCGGCAAGGTGCTGCTGACCCTTCCGCTGCAGATCGGATTCACCACCGCCATCGACGGCCGGGTCGACAAGATCGTCGAGAACCTCCCGGTGGTGAAGCCGGTGTGGATGGGCGCTGCACCGCGCATCTTCGAGAAGGTCTACGGCCGTATCTCGATCATGATGCGCGACGAGGGCGGCGCGAAGGCGAAGTTGTTCGACTGGCACTCGGCCAACGCGCTCAAGGTGTCCGATGCCAACGCCAAGGGCGAAAAGCTCGGAGCTGCCACGGCCGCCATGCACAAGATCGGTGACGCAATCATCGCCAAGAAGATCCGTCAGCGGTTCGGTGGCAACATCCGCTTCTTCATCTCCGGTTCGGCCGCACTCAACCAGGACGTGGCCAAGTGGTTCGACGGGATGGGCATCCCGATCCTGGAGGGTTACGGACTCACCGAGACCAGTGCCGCTACGTTCGTCAACCGTCCCTACGCCAACATCCCGGGCACCGTCGGCTGGCCGCTGCCCGGCACCGAGGTGAAGATCGCCGAGGACGGCGAGATCCTGGTGAAGGGACCCGGCGTGATGCAGGGTTACCGCGGCATGGACGACGTCACCAAGGAAGTGCTCACTGACGACGGGTGGTTCCACACCGGCGACATCGGCGAGCTCAACCCGACCGGTCACCTGCGGGTCACCGACCGCAAGAAGGACCTCTTCAAGACCTCCAACGGCAAGTACGTCGCACCCAGCCAGATCGAGGCGATCTTCAAGGGCATCTGCCCCTTCGCCTCGCAACTGGTCGTGGAGGGCGACGGTCGCAAGTTCGTGTCGGCGCTCATCACGCTCGACGAGGACGCCATCAAGGAATGGGCGGACGCGCACGGTGGCGACTTGAAGGGCGCCGACTACCAGACCATCGTCACCTCCGACCAGGTGCGCGAGATGGTGCAGGGATATGTTGACGAGCTCAACAGCAAGCTCGCCCGCTGGGAGCAGATCAAGCGGTTCATCATCCTGCCGCGCGACCTGTCGATCGAGGAGGGCGAGATCACGCCGAGCCTCAAGCTCAAGCGGAAGGTCGTCGTCCAGAAGTACAAGGACGACCTGGACACGCTCTACCAGGACTGATCCGAGCAGACAGCCGTTCACGAAGGCCCGCGCCTGCCGCGCGGGCCTTCGTGCATCACTGCGTGTGTTCGACCAATGCCCGCCGCTCACCTACCCTGGAGTTCATGTCTGTGACCCCGCGTACCTCCGCTCCGGGTGAGTCCCTCTTCCACGATCTCGAGCCGCTGCTCGAGCGCGTCAGCAAACCGATCCAGTACGTCGGCGGTGAGCTGAACAGCCAGACCAAGGACTGGAACTGCGGCGGCACCGGCCCGGACGGCCAGGAACTCACAGTTCGCTGGGCCCTGATGTACCCCGACGCGTACGAGGTCGGGCTGCCCAACCAGGGCGTGATGATCCTGTACGAAGTGCTCAACGAGCAGCCGAACGCTCTCGCCGAGCGCACGTACGCGATGTGGCCCGACATGGAAGCGCAGATGCGGGAGCACGGCCTGCCGCAGTTCACTGTCGACGGGCACCGCGCGGTGCGCGACTTCGACGTTTTCGGCCTGTCGTTCTCGACCGAGCTCGGTTACACCAACATGCTCACCGCGCTCGACCTGGCCGGTATCCCGCTGCACGCGGCCGACCGCGGCGACGACGACCCGATCGTGTTGGCCGGTGGTCACGCCGCGTTCAACCCTGAACCGATCTCCGACTTCATCGACTGTGCGGTCGTCGGCGACGGCGAGGAAGCCGTCCTGGCGATCACCACCCACATCGCTGCGTGGAAGGCCGAGGGACGTCCGGGCGGACGCCGCGAACTGCTGCTGCGCCTGGCGCGCACCGGGGGCGTCTACGTGCCGGCGTTCTACGACGTCGACTACCTCCCGGACGGCCGGATCAAGCGCGTCGCGCCCTCACCGCAGGCGCCCGGCGTCCCGTGGCGCGTGTCGAAGCACACCGTCATGGAACTCGACGAGTGGCCGTATCCGAAGCAGCCGCTGGTGCCGCTGGCCGAGACGGTGCACGAACGCATGTCGGTGGAGATCTTCCGCGGCTGCACCCGCGGCTGCCGGTTCTGTCAGGCGGGGATGATCACCCGTCCGGTGCGCGAACGCTCGATCACCGGTATCGGCGACATGGTCCAGAAGGGCCTGGCCGCTACGGGATTCGAGGAAGTCGGACTGCTCTCACTCAGCTCCGCCGACCACACCGAGATCGCCGACCTGACCAAGGGCCTGGCCGACCGGTACGAGGGCACCCAGACCGGACTGTCACTCCCGTCCACCCGGGTGGACGCCTTCAACATCGACCTGGCGAACGAACTGACCCGCAACGGTCGTCGCTCCGGTCTGACCTTCGCCCCGGAGGGCGGCTCGGAACGCATCCGCAAGGTGATCAACAAGATGGTCACCGAGGACGACCTCATCAACACCGTCGCCGCCGCCTACGGTGCCGGCTGGCGCCAGGTGAAGCTGTACTTCATGTGCGGTCTGCCGACCGAGACCGACGAGGACGTGCTGCAGATCGCCGAGCTCGCCAAGCGGGTCATCGAGACCGGCCGACAGGTGAGTGGCCGCAAGGACATCCGCTGCACCGTCTCCATCGGCGGGTTCGTGCCCAAGCCGCACACGCCGTTCCAGTGGTGCGCGCAACTGAGCGCCGAGGAGACCGACGCCCGTCTGCAGAAACTGCGTGACGCGATCCGCTCCGACAAGCGGTACGGCAGCTCGATCGGCATGCGCTACCACGACGGTCAGCCGGGCATCGTCGAAGGACTGCTCTCGCGCGGTGATCGTCGCATCGGACGCGTCATCGAGGCCGTCTGGCGCGACGGCGGACGCTTCGACGGGTGGAGCGAGCACTTCTCCTACGAACGTTGGATGCGTTGTGCCGAGGAGGCTCTGGAGCCGTACGGCGTGGACGTCGCCTGGTACACCACGCGTGAACGCGGCGAGACCGAGGTGCTCGCGTGGGATCACCTGGATTCCGGCCTGGACAAGGAATGGCTCTGGGACGACTGGCAGGACGCCCTCGACGAGACCGAGGTCGACGACTGCCGCTGGACCCCGTGCTTCGACTGCGGTGTCTGCCCTCAGATGGGCACCGAGATCCAGATCGGTCCGACCGGCAAGAAGCTGCTGCCGCTGAGTGTCGTCTGATCGCCTGCAACGCAAGCGATTTCGGGTGACCCGTGGTTGTATCGGGCACGTGAGTTCCGGTGACCGGTGAAACTGTGCGCGACGTCCGGACCTGGCACCGCGGCCCGCTTGAGGGTCCGGTCGATCTCGTTGTCGGTCGGGCCGGTTGCGTATGAACAGGACGACGAGAGGCACCGCGCACAGCGCAGCCACGCCGATCGTGGTGGATGCAGCGCGCCGGCCCTGGGTGGTCAGCAGCCATGCCATCACCGGCAGGAACGCCAGCTGGCCGGTGGCGAGAGTGTTCCGCCATCCGTTCGGACGTCTGTGGGCCGGGCGGCGTACGCTGTTCCGCCATGGCCAAACGAGTACCCGAAGGTCCGCCTCCCGCACCGGTCGTGCAGAAGCTGCGGGTGCAGTACGCCAAGCGTGGACGGCTGCGGTTCACCTCGACCCGCGACTTCCAGCGGGCGCTCGAACGCGCAGTGCGCCGCGCCGAAATCCCGATCGCCTTCTCTGCCGGTTTCCACCCCCACCCGCGCATCAGTTACGCGAACGCGGCCGCGACGGGCACCGCGAGCGAGGCCGAGTACTTCGAACTCGCGTTGCAGCGCGAATGCGATCCCGAGCAGGTGCGGATCGCGCTCGACGAAGCCCTCCCGGAGGGTCTCGACGTCATCAAGGTCGCTCCGGCGCAGGGCGGTTCGCTGGCCGACGGTCTGCAGGCCAGTGACTGGCGGTTGCAGTTCGAAGGCACGGACGAGGCAGCGCTCGCCGCGGCGCTGGACGTGTTGCTCGCGCAGGAGCGCGTCGAGGTCACCCGGATGATGAAGTCCGGTCCGCGCACCTTCGACGTGCGCTCGGCGATCAGGAAGGCAACGGCGCAGGGGAGCGTGCTGGAGATCTCGTTGGAGCACACGACGCCGAGTGTGCGGCCGGACGACGTCCTGTCTGCCCTGAAGCAGGTCTCCGGCATCGAGTTCGCGCGCTCGCCGCTGACCACCCGGTTGCGGCAGGGCATACCGCACGACGACGGTCTCATTGCCGACCCGCTCGCCTGAACGACCCGCCGCGTCCGCCCGCAACCCTTCCGGGTGAGCGGTGTGCGATACTCGGTAACGGTCACGCTGCCCACCACGCCGGCGTCGTGCCCCGCCGAGGTTCAGGCCGAACGGTGCGCCCCATCAGCGAGAGCGCGCCGGCCAGAGCACCCGACGGCATCGTCGCAGTGCCGCGCAACGCGCGAGCTGCCCCGATGTAACAGACGACTTCTCGTCGCCGCCCGGACTTCGGGACGGCGGCGGCAGACACCGCGACATGCGGAGTGTGCGGGATGCGAATCTCAGGGCGTGGGCGGCTCCGCGTGCTGATCCACAAAGGAGGGCCATGGGCCCCCAGCAGAACGAACCCGGCAGTCTTTTCTCGGCGCAGTCGGATGGCGATTCCACTGCCAAGTCCACCGACCAGGAGCGTCCGTCCGTACCGGCGGCACCGCCCAGCTTCGGGCTGATCTTCCAGACGCCAGACCTCGAGCTTCGGGTGCCGCGTCGCCGTGCCCAGGACGACGCCGATGACAACGAGGACGCGGGCGGTAACGACGCGCCGGTCGGCCGTTCGAACTCCGATTCGGACGAAACAGACGATTCGATCGACGGCGGCGGACGTGGCCGTCGTCGCGGCGGACGCGGTCGGCGCACGCGCGGCCAGAACGACGACAACCACGCCGACGGCCAGAACGAGAGCCGCGAGCAGGGTCGTGACCGGAGTCAGGACGACCAGGAGTCCGACGCCGACTCCGAGCAGAAGTCCGAGGACAAGCCGAACCAGCGCTCGGGCCGCGGGCGGAACAACCGCAACAAGCGATCCGATCGCGGTGGCGATGGCGGTCAGGGCCCCGACGACAACAACGACGACTCCGACGACACGGATAACTCGGGTGACGGTGCGGACGACACGTCCGACGACGGCGGCCAGGACAACTCCGACGACAACTCCGACGATGCGAACAGCCGTCGGCGCACCCGTCGCCGTCGCCGCAGTGGGACCTCCGCCGACGGGGACGACCCGCCCGGCACGGTGACCAAGGTGCGCGAGCCGCGCAAGGAGCGCGACGAGGTCACCGCGATCAAGGGTTCGACCCGCCTGGAGGCCAAGAAGCAGCGCCGCCGGGAGGGCCGCGAGGCAGGTCGTCGGCGTACCTCGATCACCGAGGCCGAGTTCCTCGCCCGCCGCGAGAGCGTCGAGCGCGTCATGGTCGTGCGTGAGCGTGACGGTCGCACCCAGATCGGCGTCCTGGAGGACGGTGTCCTGGTCGAGCACTACGTCTCGCGTGAGACCCAGCAGTCCTCGATGGCCGGCAACGTCTACCTCGGCCGCGTCCAGAACGTGCTGCCGAGCATGGAAGCCGCGTTCGTCGACATCGGTCGCGGACGCAACGCGGTCCTGTACGCCGGCGAGGTCAACTGGGACGCCGCCGGCCTCGACAACCAGCCCAAGCGGATCGAGCATGCGCTCTCCTCGGGCGAGTCGGTGCTGGTGCAGGTGACCAAGGACCCGATCGGTCACAAGGGCGCCCGTCTGACCTCGCAGGTCTCGCTGCCGGGTCGGTTCCTGGTGTACGTGCCGGGCAACTCGATGACCGGTATCTCCCGCAAGCTGCCCGACAATGAGCGCGCCCGCCTGAAGAAGATCCTCAAGGAGGTCGTCCCGGCCGACGCGGGCGTCATCGTCCGCACCGCCGCGGAGGGCGCCAGCGAGGAGGACCTGCGCGCCGACGTCGAGCGTCTGCAGGCCACCTGGGAGCAGATCCAGAAGGCCAGCAAGAGCCAGAACGCACCGTCGCTGCTGCACGGTGAGCCCGACCTGACGCTGCGTGTGATCCGCGACGTCTTCAATGAGGACTTCAGCAAGTTGATCGTCGCCGGCGACACGTCCTGGGACGAGGTGTCGGACTACATCGGCACCGTCGCTCCCGACCTGGCCGAGCGCCTGGAGAAGTGGACCGGCGAGACCGATCTGTTCACCGTGCACCGCGTGGACGAGCAGCTGACCAAGGCGCTCGACCGCAAGGTCTGGCTCCCCTCGGGTGGCTCGCTGGTGATCGACCGCACCGAGGCGATGACGGTCGTCGACGTCAACACCGGCAAGTTCGTCGGCTCCGGCGGCAACCTGGAGGAGACGGTCACCCGCAACAACCTCGAGGCCGCCGAGGAGATCGTTCGACAGCTGCGCCTGCGCGACATCGGCGGAATCATCGTCGTCGACTTCATCGACATGGTGCTGGAGTCCAACCGCGACCTGGTCGTGCGCCGCCTCCTGGAATGCCTCGGACGTGACCGCACCAAGCACCAGGTCGCCGAGGTGACCTCGCTGGGTCTGGTCCAGATGACCCGCAAGCGCGTAGGCAGCGGACTGCTGGAGATCTTCTCCGAGAACTGTGTGCATTGCGACGGACGCGGTGTGATCGTGCACGACGCGCCCGTCGAGAAGTCCGGCGGCAACAACGCCGGCAACGGCAACTCCGGCAGTGGCAACAACTCCGGCGGCAACAACGGCAACGGTGGCGGCGGCAACAGCCGGCGCAGCAAGCGCGGACGCAAGGAGGACGAGCCCGAGCAGCAGCCGAAGTCCTCCGGTCCGACGGCGGCCCAGATCGCCGCAGCGGCGCACGCCGCTGCAGCGAAGAAGGCCGAGGCCGCACAGGCCGCCGGTGACGACGCCGACGTCGAGCTCGACCTCGACGTGGACGCGCCGACCTCGCAGGTCGAGATGAGTGAGCGCGGCGTCGACGAGCGCCCGGTCGCCGACGTGACCGCGTCCGTAGTGGACACACCCGCGGCCCCGGTCGTCCAGGCGCCCGCAACGACCGAGCCGCCGGCGCGCAAGCGTCGCGGGTCCCGTCGCGCGGGTTCGCCCTCGGTTGCTCCGGCGAGTGCGCCGGAGCCGCAGGGGGTGCCGCAGACCGTGGTGGCCGCCGAGGCCACCGATGCCGGTTCGCGCGAGATCGTCGCGGACGAGCCGGAGCAGGCTCCCGCGGCGCCGGTGAAGCGGCGTCCGCGTCGTGCCCGGGTCGTTGCTCCGGCAGGACCGCCCGCGAATTTGGAGCAGGACCCGACCGACCGGTAAAGTTGTTCCTCGGTGTGCCCACCGAGCCGACGTCCCTCACGGGGTAGCTGTTGGCCGGTCATACAGAGCGAGTACGCCAAGACGAAAGTGAGTTACGACGTGTACGCGATTGTTCGCGCGGGCGGACGCCAGGAGAAGGTCTCCGTGGGCGACGTCCTGATCATTGACAAGGTGGCCGTCAAGGCCGGCGAGTCCATCGACCTGGCCCCGCTGCTGCTGGTCGACGGCGACAAGGTGACCTCCGACGCCGCCAAGCTGGCGAAGGTCTCGGTCAAGGCCGAGGTCGTCGAGTCCGCCAAGGGCCCGAAGATCACCATCATGAAGTACAAGAACAAGACCGGTTACCGCAAGCGTCAGGGCCACCGTCAGCCGCTGACCCGAGTCAAGGTCACCGCGATCGAGGCCTGAGCCTCGACTGCGACGAACAACGGATAGGTAGGCACAGACATGGCACACAAGAAGGGTGCGTCTTCGACCCGTAACGGTCGCGACTCCAACGCGCAGCGTCTTGGCGTGAAGCGCTTCGGCGGTCAGGTCGTCGGCGCCGGCGAGATCATCGTCCGCCAGCGCGGTACCCACTTCCACCCCGGTGAGGGCGTCGGACGTGGCAAGGACGACACGCTGTTCGCGCTCGTCCCGGGCTCGGTCGAGTTCGGCAGCAAGCGTGGCCGCAAGACGGTCAACATCGTCCAGGTCGAGGCCTGATCAGGCTTCGTCTCCAAGACATTCGACAGGGTGGGTCCGAGATGATCGGACCCACCCTGTCGGTTTCATCCACAGGTTTTTTCTTGAACGGAAGGTTCAGCGATGGCGACCAACTTCGTCGACCGGGTGCTGCTGCACGTCAGCGCCGGTAAGGGCGGCCACGGCGTCGCATCGGTGAAACGCGAGAAGTTCAAGCCGCTCGGTGGCCCCGACGGCGGCAACGGCGGACGCGGCGGCGATGTCGTGCTCGAGGTCGACACCCAGGTGACGACGCTGCTGGAGTACCACCACACTCCCAACCGCAAGGCCACCAACGGCAAGCCCGGCGCCGGTGACGAGCGCAACGGTGCCGACGGCGAAGACCTCGTCCTGCGGGTGCCGGAGGGCACGGTCGTCAAGGACACCCGGGGCGAGATCCTCGCCGACCTCGTCGGTGACGGCGTCCGATTCATCGTGGCCCGCGGCGGACGCGGTGGGTTGGGCAACAAGGCGCTCTCCTCGCCGCGGCGCAAGGCCCCTGGTTTCGCGCTGCTGGGTGAGCCCGGTGACGAGTTGGACGTCGTGCTGGAGCTGAAAACGCTCGCCGACGTCGCGCTCATCGGTTTTCCCTCCGCGGGCAAGTCCTCACTGGTCTCGGTGATGTCGGCCGCGAAGCCGAAGATCGCCGACTACCCGTTCACCACGCTCGTCCCGAACCTCGGTGTGGTCACGGCAGGCTCCGAGCGCTACACGATCGCCGACGTCCCCGGACTTATCCCCGGCGCGAGCCAGGGCAAGGGCCTCGGTCTGGAGTTCCTGCGTCACGTGGAGCGCTGCTCGGTGCTGGTGCACGTGGTCGACTGCGCGACCCTCGAACCCGGCCGCGACCCGATGACCGACCTCGACGTCATCGAGCACGAGCTCTCGGAGTACGTGCCCGACGCGACCCTCGGCGGCAAGCCGTTGGCCGAGCGCACCCGCATCGTCGTGCTGAACAAGGCCGACGTGCCGGACGCACTCGAACTCGCCGAGTTCGTCAAGCCCGATCTCGAGGCCCGCGGCCTGGAGGTGCACATCGTCTCCGCCGTCGCGCACCGTGGGCTCAAGGAACTGTCGTTCTCACTCGCCAAGCACGTCGCACAGGCCCGCGCCGAGATCGAACGCGACACCGAACCGACTCGAACCGTGCTGCGCCCCAAGGCAGTCGACGACTCCGGCTTCACGATCAAGAAGGAAGGCCCGGCCGACGACCCGGTCTTCCGCGTCGTCGGCGAGCGCCCCACCCGCTGGGTGCGCCAGACCGACTTCGCCAACGACGAGGCCGTCGGCTACCTGGCCGACCGACTGGCCCGCCTCGGCGTCGAGGAAGAACTGTTCAAGGCCGGCGCCGTGCCCGGTTCGACCGTCGTGATCGGCCCGGCCGACAACGCGGTCGTCTTCGACTGGGAGCCCACGCTGCAGGCCGGAGCCGAGTTGCTCGGTGCCCGTGGCACCGACCTGCGCCTGGACGAGGGCCCGGCGCGTCCCACCCGGTCGGAGAAGCGGGAGGACTTCCACGCGCGCAAGGACGCCCAGCGCGAAGCGCGGGAGGAGCTGTGGACCGAGCGTGACGCCGGCGTCTGGACCGACGACGAGTGAACCGAAACGCAGTGTGGGTCGCCGCCGTCGCAGCGTTCCTCAGTGAGATCGCGCTGTTCGTCGGTGCCGGATATGCCGCCGCCAGGATCGCGCCGGGTGCATGGGCCATTCCTGCCGTCATCCTCGTGGTCGTGCTCCTCGGCCTGACCTGGAATCGCTGGATGTCACCGAACGCGGACCACCGGCTGCGTCCGGGCCATCGGATGCTGTTGGGCTGCGCACTCTTTCTCGGTGTCGCTGCCGTGCTCTCGGCGGCCGGGGTGTGGTGGGGACCGGTGCTCGGCCTCGCCGGATGCGCCGCGACCGTGGTCGCCCAACCCGTGACCGAACAACTGCACGTATCCTCGCGGTCGTGACCTCCGACCTGCGCGCCGCCGTCCGGACGGCGAACCGACTGGTCGTCAAGATCGGCTCGAGTTCGCTGACCCGCCCCGGGGGAGGCCTGGATCCGGACGCCGTCACCGCGCTGTCCGATGTCCTTGCCGCACGCCGGCTCGAGGGCAGCGACGTCGTCCTGGTGTCCTCCGGCGCGATCGCGGCCGGTCTCGCGCCATTGCAATTGGCCCGTCGTCCGCGTGACCTGGCCACCCAGCAGGCTGCTGCCAGTGTCGGTCAGGGTGCACTGATGGCCGCCTACACCGCGGCCTTCGCCCGCCACGACCTCGTGGTCGGCCAGGTGCTGCTGACCAGTGACGACGTGACCCGCCGGGGTCACTACACGAACGCCAAACGCACCCTCGATCGTTTGTTCGCGATGGGCGCGGTACCGGTTGTCAACGAGAACGACACGATCGCCACCCACGAGATCCGGTTCGGTGACAACGACCGGCTCGCGGCATTGGTCGCGCACTTGATCAGCGCGGACGCGCTCGTGCTGCTGTCCGACGTCGACGCGCTGTACGACGGACCTCCCTCGCGCCCCGGCACCTCGCGTATCGAGACGGTGCTGGACGAGTCCGAACTCGACGGCATCGACGTCGGGGGCTCCGGTTCGTCGGTCGGCACCGGTGGGATGGTGACGAAGGTCGAGGCAGCGCGGATCGCCACCGGCGCCGGGGTGACCACCGTCCTGACGAGTGCCTCCCAGGCCGCGGCAGCGATCGCGGGGCAGGACGTCGGCACCGTGTTCGCACCGCAGCCGCGCGTCCGCCGGGCTCGGCATCTCTGGCTGGCCCACGCCACCACCTCCCGCGGGCGCCTGATGCTCGACGACGGCGCCGTCGCTGCTGTTGTGCAGCGCGGAAAGTCGTTGCTACCTGCGGGGATTCGCTCGGTGAGCGGCAAGTTCTCCGCCGGCGACCCGGTCGATCTGTGCGCCCTCGACGGCACCGTCGTCGCCCGCGGCCTGGTCAACTACGACGCCCACGAACTGCCGGAGTTGCTCGGCCGCGGCACCAAGGAACTGGCTGCCGCGTTGGGGCCGGAGTACGAACGAGAAGTGATCCACCGCGACGACCTGGTCGTGCTGCGAAAGGTAACCCGATGAGCCAGCCGTCCGAACCCGGATCGGGCTCGCACGAAGAACCCACCGCGGCCGAGCAGGCAGCGGCGGACGCGGAGAAGAATCCGCCCACCAAGGAGTGGTGGGACGACCCCAACCTGCCCTGGCAGGGCAAGCCGAGCAAGCAGGACAAACAGTGCTGGGCCGCGATCGCGCTGCTCGGCCTCTACGGCATCATCCTGCTGCCGCTGCGTCCGATCCTGCTCGGACTCGACTCCTACGTGCTCGCTTTCGTCACCGGATCGAACATCGCCATGGCCGACATCGGCGCCAAGCTCGCGACTGGCGACGAGCCCTGGTGGTGGGTGGCGCTGCTCGCAGCAGCCCTGACCTCGGTGAAGTTCGACTGGATTTTTTGGTGGGCCGGCAAACTCTGGGGTCACGACATCATCCGGGTCATGTCCGGACGCTCGAAGTGGGCAGCTCGTACCGGTGCCGCCGCCGAGCGGCTGGCACGCAAGTACGGCGCACCCGCGATCTTCCTGTCCTGGTTCATCCCGTTCCTGCCCGGCGCGATCGTCGCGGCGTTCGTCGGTGACGTCGGGATGAAGCTGCGTAAGTACATGCTGATCGACTTCATCGGCGCGCTCTGTTACCGCGCTGTGTGGATGTATCTCGGGTTCAACATCGGTGAACCCGCGAAGGACCTGGTGAAGGTGATCGCGAAGTACGCCAACTGGTTCGCTGTCGCGATGCTGATCTTCATCTTCGTCAGCACCTTCCTGCGCACCCGTCGCCAGCAGCGCGAGGCTGCGTCCTGACCGTGCGCGTCCTGGTCACCGGTGCGTCCGGCGCGCTCGGCAGGCAGGTCGTCCGCGCTCGCCGTGCGTGGTGACCGTTGCTTCACCGCTGGTTGAGCCATGCGCCCGACGAAGGAGGGCGCATGCGCCGAAACCCGGTGACCGTGAACGGCTACCCGACCATACGGGGCTGAGTTCAGGAAGCGTCGTGCACGGAGTCGGGGTAGGTGATGTAGGTACGGCCGATGCGTGAGGTCCAGGTGCAGACTCCGTCGTCGCTCATCTCGTAGTCCCAGTGCTTCTTCGTTTTTGCGTCGTGATGGTGGCGACAGAGTGCGGCGAGGTTGTGACCGACAGTCGGCCCTTGGGGCCATTCGATGACGTGGTCGATGTCGCACCTGATGGCGGCCCTGGTGCACATGGGGAACCGGCAGGTCTGGTCGCGTTGCTGGACGAACTCCCTGATCCGCGGCGTAGGTTCATAGGCGGTTGTCGAGGTCTCGCAGGTGACTCCGGTGTCGGCGTCGACCAGGGCTCGGGTGAGGCGGCAACCGAACTGGTCGATCAACGCGTCGAGGACTTCGGGCCGGATGAACCCGATCCCGGCGATGCGTGCCCACCCCGTGGTGTAGCAGTGGTCCGATTTCCTTGCTGTTGAGCCGGATTCGGGACCGGAAGCACCGGAAGCACTGGGGGTACTGGGGGTGTTGGTGGGCTGGTCGGTGGTGTTCGGGCCGCGTGGGGACGTGGCGGACTGTCCGGGTGGTGGTGATCCGTCGTCCGGGGACGCCTCGGGCTCGTGTTCCGCGTCGTCGGTGGCACGTTGGGTGGCCGTCGCAGCCTGTTCCTCGCGTTCCTCGCGCACGACAGGGACCTGGATGACGACCTGGTAGCTGACGTCAGCACCTTGTGTGACGAGGTCGTGCAACGCGCCCAGGCGCAGTTGCGCGAGCGTCGGCTTCGATTCACCGGTCTCGGTGCCCTCGCTTGCGGTCGGGTTCTTCGACCGCTGGTCGGCCAACTGGTCCACGGCTCCGTAGATGCGGGCGATCTGGTCGGCCGGCCCGACGGCACACAACTCGGCCATGCCCGGGATGTCGCAGGGGCGAACCCAGACACCAGTGGCTTCTTTGGCTTCCTTCTGGCGGGTCTTCTTAGCGGCTTCCTCTTCCCACTGGGTCACCAGTGCCCGTGCCGCGGACTTCACCTTCAGGTAACCCCAGCTGTCGAAGCCTTTGGTGTCGAGCAGGTGCTGCTCGACCCGGCGGGACGTCTCGGGTGAAGCGCTCACCAACTCCGACGCAACGAGGCTGACTTTCCAGTACGGGATCGAACCCTCGACCGCGGCCGCCAGCAGCCCTGGCGTTTTGGTGCACGCATCGATGGAGTTGCTCAGCTTGCTCGACGCAGTGCGGGGTGCCATCTGACACGCAGCCGCCAGGTCCGTGTTGGCGAACGACGCCTGATGACCCAGCGCGTGCTCGACCTTCGCCGTGACCCCGGTGTCGGAATCGACCAGCTCTTCGTCGATCGCGGCGTACCGCGCCAGGGCCATGGCTTGGACGGCTTGGGAGATCGATGCCAACTGCGTGGAACCGGTCACTGCTTTCTCGAGCATGCGATGGTCATCGACGTCGACGGGTCGGGCGGTGGCGATGGATCCGGCGTTGTGGACGGCGTCTGCGTGCAGTCCGTGGAACGCGACCTGCGACATCTGAACCGCGAACTCCAGGACCTCCGACGGCGACCCCAATGCATCGACCAGTTGCTTAAGCAAGCGTTGCTTGCGTGCCGAGATCGATTCCAGCAGAACGAATTCCACCGGAGACTCCGGTTCGTAGAACTCGTAGCTGATGGCCATGAAGAAACTCTAGGCGGGACCACTGACAGCCACTCGGGTACGAGCTGGACGCTGACCCGAGCCAAGCGACTGCTGCCGATCGACCAGCGGGGCATGCCGAACGAGCAGATCCTTGTGCACCTGGGAAGGTTTCTGTCCGAGGACGCGGACTACGACTGGCAGATCCACCTGGCTGCGAGCCCGCCGCCGCGTCCCATCGTCAATCACGTTCTGCCGCAACCGAAGTACTCCGGAATTACCAGGCTTGAGGACGACGAGCTACTGGCTGTGGCCATGGCGTTCGCGGCGACTCCTGCACGTCCCGCATCCAGGGCTGTCGCCGACAAGGTCGCCCGTGAAGTGCGAAATCGACACCATAGGGACAGTTACGACTTCCGCGAGGGGGCCGCGCGTGCGGTGCTCAACCACCTTGCTGGTGGTGACGACGAAGAGATTCCGTACTGGGCCTACGACCACACGGGTCGGTACTCGGCCCGCATCTGGACAACGCCGACGGTCGTGGCAGCCTCGGATCTACGCTTGATCCATGAGCGCCGCCGTGTCCCAAACCGCCGTCAGCTCCATTGAGCGCGTCCAGGCTGCCGCCCTGCGTGCACGAGCGGCAAGCAAGCGGCTGGCCCTGCTCAGCCGCGCCGAGAAGGACACAGCTCTGGTCGCACTGGCCGACGCGCTGCGGGCGGCGGCCGACCGGATCGTCAACGCCAATGCAGAGGACATCGAACGCGGCCGCATCGGCGGAATGACCGAGAGCCTTCAGGACCGTCTCCGGCTCACTCCCGAACGGGTCGCATCCATCGCTCAGGCACTCCAGGACGTTGCCTCGTTGCCCGACCCGATCGGTGAGGTCGTGCGCGGCTCCACCTTGGCGAATGGCTTGCAGATCAAGCAGATTCGCGTGCCGATGGGTGTCGTCGGAATGGTCTACGAGGCCCGTCCGAATGTCACCGTCGACGCTTCCGGACTCGGGCTGAAGAGCGGCAACGCGATGATCCTGCGCGGTGGGTCGGCCGCTGCGTCCAGCAACGCGGTCATTGTCGAGGTGCTCCGCGAGGCTCTCGAAGCGCACGGGCTGCCTGCCGACTCGGTGCAACTGCTCGACGGTGGCCACGAGGACGTCGACGCACTCATCACCGCCCGCGGTCTGGTCGATCTGGTGATCCCGCGCGGGGGAGCGGCCCTGATCCAGCGCGTCGTGCTCGGCGCGACCGTGCCCGTGATCGAGACCGGCATCGGCAACGTCCACGTCTACATCGACTCCGCCGCCGACCTCGAGACGGCGCGGGCGATCACGTTCAACGCCAAGACCCATCGTCCGAGCGTCTGCAATGCGGCCGAAACGCTGCTGGTGCACCGCGACATCGCGGCGGCCTTCCTGCCGGACGCCCTGAAGCAACTAGCGGACGCTGGCGTCAAGCTCTACCTCGACGACGATTCGCGCGCCATTGCAGGCGATGTGCCGAACGAACCGGTCACCGATGAGCTGTTCGGCACCGAGTTCCACGGCCTGGAGATGAGCGTCGGTGTCGTCGACTCACTCGAGGCCGCGATCGATCACATCGACCGATTCGGCACCCAACACACCGAGGTGATCGTCACCGAGAACCGCGCGGCCTCACGCGAGTTCGTCGCCCGCGTCGATGCGGCTGTCGTGATTGTGAACGCGTCCTCGAGGTTCACCGACGGGGGAGAGTTCGGGTTCGGCGCCGAGATCGGGATCTCCACCCAGAAGCTGCACGCACGTGGCCCGATGGCGCTGCCGGAACTCACCAGCACCAAGTGGGTTGTCGAGGGCGACGGACAGATCCGGGTCTGAGCCGCAGCCTCCGGAGAGGCACGCCTGCCGCCCTCGACACCAGACGGTAAGGTGGCCGTCATGACGTCGCGTGTCCTGACCATCGTCGCCGAAGGCGATGTGCCCCCGCTGCACCACAACGAACTGCCGATGCCGCACCTGATGTACGGCCTGATCGCGCTGGCGGTGTTCGCGCTGATGTTCGGCATCCTGTGGTCGTTCCGCAACACCTCTCCCAAGCTCGGCGAGCAGGTGCCGCACGACAACCCGAAGGTCACCAACCGCGACGAACGGTCGGATCACTGACCATCCGCCTGGGGGTCATGGGCGGCACCTTCGACCCCATCCACCACGGCCACCTGGTCGCGGCCAGCGAGGTGCAGGCGACGCTCGATCTCGACGAGGTCGTGTTCGTCCCCACCGGGCAGCCGTGGCAGAAGGAAGGCCGCGACGTCGCTCCGGCCGAGCACCGTTACTTGATGACGGTCATCGCCACGGCGTCGAACCCGCGCTTCACGGTGAGCCGCGTCGACATCGATCGGCCCGGACCGACCTACACCCTCGACACCCTGCGCGATCTGAAGACCCAGCGTCCGGACGCCGAACTCTTCTTCATCACCGGTGCCGACGCCCTGTCGCAGATCCTTTCCTGGAAGGGCGTCCAGGAACTCTGGGACCTCGCGCACTTCATCGGAGTCACCCGGCCCGGACACGAACTGTCCGACAAGGGGCTGCCCAAGGACAAGGTGACGCTCAAGGAGATCCCGGCGATGGCCATCAGCTCCACGGACTGCCGCGACCGGGTCCGCGACGACAAACCGGTCTGGTACCTCGTCCCTGACGGAGTCGTCCAGTACATCAACAAATATCAGCTCTACCTGCCCGGCGGCGGAGAGCTGCAGGAGGAACAGTGACCGCCACCCCCGAGGCGATCGATCTCGCCAAGGCTGCAGCAGCCGCTGCCGACGAACTCAAGGCGACCACGATCGTCGCGCTCGATGTCAGCGAGCATCTCGCACTGACCGACGTCTTCCTCATCGCCTCCGCCGACAACGAACGACAGGTAGACGCCATCGTCGGCGCAATCGAGGACGCCCTGCTCGAGCGAAAGGTGAAGCCGGTGCGCCGCGAAGGCCGCGGCGGCGGACGCTGGGTGCTGATCGACTTCGGCGACATCGTCGTCCACGTGCAGCACGACGACGAGCGTGAGTTCTACCAACTCGAGCGACTGTGGCGTGACTGCCCCACGATCGACCTCGAACTACCGAGCGGCGCCGACGAAACGGACGCGGCCACGACCGACGCCGAATGATCGCCACGATCCCGGGCCCGTCCGAGCGGCTGATGCTCGGCAAGGACCCGAAGCGTTTGATCGTGCTGCGTCACGGCCAGACCACCCACAACGCAGGCGGCAGCTGGCAGGGCCAGCTCGACACCGAACTCTCCGAGGTCGGCGTTCAGCAGGCCGCGGCGGCAGCGACGGTGCTCGCCGAACGCACACCGGATGTCGTTCGCTCCAGTGACCTGCGCCGCGCGTACGCCACCGCGCAGGCGGTGGTCGGGCTGACCGGCCAGGACATCGAATCCGATCCGCGGTTGCGCGAGATCAATGTCGGTGAGTGGCAAGGAAAGTCGGGCGAGGAAGTCCGCGAACGCCACGGTGTCGAGCTGGACGCGATCGCCCGCGGCGAGGACGTCCGGCGCGGTGAGACCGGTGAGACCGTCGCCGAGGTCGCCGCTCGCGCGCTCGCCGCGACGAAGGACCTCATCGACGAACTCCCGGCGGGCGGCCTCGGGCTGATCGTCACCCACGGTGTCGCCGGTCGCGCGCTCGCTGCGTCCCTGGTCGGTATCGACCTGCACGCCGCCTGGCTCGGGCTCGCCGGGCTGCACAACTGCCACTGGGTGGAGCTGTCCGAAGGCGCCCACGGCTGGCGCATCGAGAAGTGGAACGCACACGCATGAGCAAGACCTCCCGCCACGGCGAACGCCGCCGCTTCAGCCCGAACATGCTGCGTCGCGGCATGAACCTCTACCCGCCGTTTCTCGGAATGGGGTTACGGGTCAAGGAGTTCAGCGACGACTGGACCGTCTGCCGGGTGGAGCTCAAGCTCACCCGCTTCAACCGCAACCAGCAAGGCACCGCCTACGGTGGCTCCATCGGCGCGATGACCGACGCCTTCCACGCCCTGCTGCTCATGCACCAGCTCGGCACCGACTACTACGTGTGGGACAAGGCCGCCGAGATCGAGTACGTCAGCCCCGGTGTCGGCACCGTCTACGGACGCTTCGAGGTCTCGCCCGAGATGGCCGAGGCGATCCGCGCGGAGGCGGCGTCGGGGCAGAAGGTGCTGCCGTGGTTCGAGACCGAGCTCACCCTGCGCGACGGCACCGTCGTGGCACGCGTCCGGCGCCAGCTCTACGTGCGCAAGAAGCGTGCGACGCGCGAGGTCACGCCTGATCGTCCCCGGCGCCGCGATCTTCGATCGGGTCTTTGATCGGGTGCGGACGGCTCATCCGCGGGATGACCAGCGGGGTGTGCGATGCGGGGTCCTCGATTACCCGGCACGCGAGCCCGAAAACCGTGCTTCACGGGGTCGGCGGTCAGCACCTGTGACGGCGCTCCCTGGCCGACGATGACACCGCCGCGCATCGCCACAGCGAGTCAACGACGACGTGTGGTTCCTCGGGCTCGGCCCCACCGGCGCCGGCCTGATGCTTCAGGACTTGCAGAAGTTCTTCGCTAGCAACTGACCATCGCGCGGCTGCGCCCGGCATCCAACGCGTCCGTGGGTCGGGCACCGTCGCGCGCAACCAGGTCGTTGCGCGGCGCGTACGGGTCAAGACCGTACGGCCCCACCCGATTTGGTGTCGTGGGGGAGGGTCAGTAAGCTAGTCCAGTCGCCCGAACGAGGGTGACAACCCACACTTGGGGCATTGGCGCAGTTGGTAGCGCGCTTCCATGGCATGGAAGAGGTCAGGGGTTCGAATCCCCTATGCTCCACTTTTTCTTCTGGCGGCTCCTTCGGCGTTCATCGGCCGGCTCCTACGTCGCCTGGCCGATGAGCCGTCCCGCCGCCGTGAGCCTTTTGCTCTGGTTACTTGGGTGCCACCACTGACACATGTCGTTGGGTGGCTCCTTCGGCGTTCATCGGCCGGCTCCTTCGTCGCCTGGC